>CAZTTL010000197.1:0-6996 GCA_964616635.1 uncultured Rhodoplanes sp.
ACCGGCTGCGCTTCGACTTTTCGCATCCCAAGCCCATCACCATGCCGGAGCTCGATCAGATCGAGGACCTCGCCAATGGCATGGTGCTGCAGAACTCCAAGGTGATCACCCATCTGATGGCAGTCGACGACGCCATCGCCGCCGGCGCCCGCGCGCTGTTCGGCGAAAAGTACGGCGACGAAGTGCGCGTGGTCGCGATGGGCGAGACCGGTGGCAACGCCATGGGCTGGTCGGTCGAGCTGTGCGGCGGCACCCATGTGCGGCGCACCGGCGATATCGGCGTCATCTCGGTCGTGGCCGAGAGTGCGGTCGCCGCCGGCGTTCGCCGCATCGAGGCGCTGACCGGCCGCGCCGCGCGCAAGCACAGCAACACTGTCATTCAGCTTGCCAAGGCGGCATCCGCCGAGCTGAAGGTGCCGCTGGAAGACGTGCCCGCGCGCATCGGCGTGCTGATCGACGAGCGCAAGCGGCTGGAGCGCGAGCTCTCCGACGCGAAACGCCGGCTCGCGATGGGTGGTGGGGCGAATACGGGCGCGGCCGACGGCATGCGCACGGTCGGCAATGTCAAGCTGTTCGCCCGCGCGGTCTCGGGCATCGACCTCAAGGACCTCAAGAGCCTGGTCGACGAAGGCAAGAAGCAGGTCGGCTCCGGCGTGGTTGCCATTGTCGGAGTCACCGGCGAAGGCAAAGCGGGGATCGTGGTCGGCGTCACCAAGGACCTCACCGGACAATATAACGCCGTCGACCTCGTGCGCCGCGGCGCCGAGGCACTCGGCGGCAAAGGCGGCGGTGGCCGCCCCGACATGGCGCAAGCCGGTGGTCCGGATGGCGAGAAAGCCGAGGCGGCACTCGATGCCATCGAGAAGGCGATCGCCGGGAACTGACGACGCCGTCATGCGGCGGTGGGAGGAGCAATGCTCCGCAAGCGGGGGCATGTTCGGCGCTGGTATCGGCGCGTACTCGAGCTGCGGCGGCGGACTTATGCCCTCCTCGAACACGGCCCCGCCTCCGATCAGCCGAGCGTCGTCGTCGATCGCTTTCTGATCGGGCTCATCATCATCAACCTCGCGGCCGTGATCCTCGATTCCGTGCCGTCGCTTGCCGGGCGCTACCGGCTCGTTTTCACCATCATCGAGCTCGTTTCGCTTGTCGTGTTCTCGGTCGAGTTTTTTCTGCGGGTATGGACCGCGCCGGAACACGCGCTTTACCGCAAGCTTCCGCGCTGGAAGGCGCGGTGGAAATACATCACGAGCCCGGTCGGGCTCGTCGATCTCGTGGCCATCCTGCCATTCTGGTTCGCTTTTATCATCCCCGAGGAATTGCGCGTCATCCTGGTGTTCCGCATCGTTCGGTTTCTCAAGCTCGCGCGTTACTCACCTGGCATGCGCTCGCTGTTCGACGCCTTGCATGCCGAGCGTCGGGCGCTGGTTGCCTGCCTCGTGATTTTTTTCGGGGCGACCTTATTCGCGGCGATGCTGATGCATCTCGCCGAGCGCCACGCCCAGCCGGACAAGCTTGGCACGCTGCCCGATGCGATCTGGTGGGCGTTCGTCACGCTCGGCACCATCGGCTATGGCGATGTCGTGCCGATCACGCTGCCCGGCAAGGTGATCGCTGGGGGGACCATCCTGGTCGCGATCGTGATGATCGCCCTGCCGGTCGGCATTATTGCCAATGCCTTCTCGGAGCAAATCCATCGCCGTGATTTCGTCGTCACCTGGGGCATGGTGGCGCGCGTGCCGCTGTTTGCCGAGCTCGATGCCGCCAAGATCGCCGGCATCATGCGGCTGCTGCGCGCCCAGGTGGTCGAGCCCGGCGTGGTCATCGCGCGGCGCGGCGAGCCGGCCCATTCGATGTATTTCATTGCCCGCGGCGCGGTGGAGATCAACCTGAAGGACCGCCACGTGACGCTCGCCGCCGGCCACTTCTTCGGCGAAATCGCGGTGCTGCGCCGCGCCCGGCGCTCGGCGACGGTCACCGCGCTCACCCGCGCGAACCTGCTGGTGCTCGACGCCGCCGACCTGCACCGGCTGATGGCGCATGACAAGCGCATCGCCGAGAGCATCCACACCGTCGTGCGCGAGCGTCTTGGCACTGATCTCATCACCCGCACGGGCGACATGGTGACGGAAGAGATCGTGCAAGACACCGAGCCGTCGCCGGAATAGCGCGCGGCGTCGGCGGCGCCGGCGGCGCCACAGACACTCACGGCGCCCTGGAGCGATGATCGCGTATTGCTTCCACAGCGATCCGCAGGCGCGGCAGTTCGTCGGTGACGACGCGCCAGATCAAGGGATTCGAGATCGCCCGGTATTCGTGCCGAAGCACGTTGCCGATGCTCCTGACGCTATCCCATGGAATTTCTGGGCGGGCACGCTTCAATTCATCCGGAATGGCGCGGCTCGCCTCAGAGATGATTTCGATACCACGCTGGACAATGTATTGAAGCTGCCAATTCGCCTCGAAGTCTGCGAGGTCCTTTTCTGCCGTAACCTGTTCGATCCTGGCAATGGCCTCCAAAATATCCCCGATCGCGTGCGTGGCGTCCCGCGACATCAGAAGACCTGCACGGCCGATTGCTCGATCCGCTTGCGCAAAGCGGGGTGCAAGCCATCTCGTGTGGTCAGGTCGACAAGAACGCCCAACTGATCTTCCAGGAAAAGCTTCAACCCGACGAGATCGAAGGCGTTGAACCGTCCGCAGGGATCGTAATCAATGAACAGGTCGAGATCGCTCTCCGGTCGAGCTTCGTCCCGCGCCGTGGACCCATAGAGATAGAGGCTGGTCCCCCCGCGCGCTGCAATTATCGGAGCGCATCCGCGTAACTTTGCGATCGCGTCAGCCCGCTTCAAGATCAGTCATCCGATAACTCTTGCCGACCATGCCGGAGTAACATGCGTTCGGCATAACCCAAAAACAAAAATAGTCATGGTAGCGGCGCGGTCAATCGCAACTGGCAGACCGCACCCGACTCAAAGGCTTATGGAGCGGAACGACGAAAAGCGCCGCTTTCTTCGTGTTCGCTCCCCGATCAGCCCTTCGGCCAGATATCGACGAGATAGCGCGCGTTTGCCTTCATCGAAGCGAGCCAGACTTTGGCGTCCTCCTCACTGATCCCGCGCTTGTCACGGCCGATCGCGACGAACGCCTGTTCGACCGCGGGCGCCATCGTCCCGGCATCACCGCAGACATAGACGATGCCGCCCTGCTCGATCAGCTCCCAGACGCGGTCGCAGCGGGCGGCGAGCCGGTGCTGCACGTATTGCTTCTCCCCGGTGTCGGGGCGCGAAAAAGCCGGTTCGAGCGCGACCACACCGTCGCGTTCCAGGGCGGCAAACTCGTCGGCGTAGATGTGATCCTGGTTCGGGTTGCGGCAGCCCTGGAACAGCAGCGCCGGGCCGACCTTGTCGCCGCGCGCCTTCAATGCCGCGCGCGCCTGCAGAAAGCCGCGAAACGGCGCGACGCCGGTGCCCGCACCGACCATGATCATCGGCGCCGCCGGATCGGCCGGCGGGTAGAACGGAATGCTTGGTGGCCTGATGAAGCACTCGACTGCGGCCCCGGGAGCAAGCCCTGCAAGATAGCCCGAGCCGGTGCCGTGATAGATGCCACGGCCGGAGCGCGCGGGCCCCTCCACCACAGCGACCGTGATGCTCATCGTCGTCGGATTGGCGAGCGGCGAGGACGAAATCGAGTAGTAGCGCGGCTTCAGGATCGGCACGAGCTCGATGAAGAGATTGAGCGGCAGCTTGCAGGAGGGATAATCCTCCAACAGGTCGATCAGCGAGCGGTTCTTGGCGACAATCTCGGCGTGATAGCGGGCGATGCTGTCCGGATCGTCGGCGCCGAGGCCGCGCAGCGCCGCCTTGTCGGTGGGATTTTCGGCATATTCGGCGAGCACCTCGAGATCGGAGCGCTTCGCCACCTCCTGCAGCGCCAGATAGCCCGACAGCAGCAGCGTGATCGGGATCGGCCGATCCACCGGCAGAAACGACTTGCCGGTGCCGTTGAAGCGAATTTGCATCTGCGCCGTCTCAGGAGTGCCGAAATAAGCGAGCACGCGGCGCACTTGTTCCGCGCCGACCCGCGGCAGAATGCCGAGGTGGTCACCTTCCCGGTAGGAGAGTCCCGAGGGGACGCTGAACTCGATATGGCGAGTCGATCGCGGTGACGGTTTTGGCCCGGTCTTGGTCTGCAGTTCGCGGTTGACGGCGATGGCGAGGGGCCGCGCCCCGAACTCCGCGACCAGCCCGTCGGCACCCGCGGCGCTCTGCAAGATCTCGACTTCGTAGCGCGGGCCGCGCGCCGCCTGGTCGAGATCGACCGCGGCAATATTGAGCGACGTCGCCAGCGCCTCGAACAGATTGGCGTACCAGCTGCGGAACTGGTCATCGAGGTCGGCGCTCTGGTCGCCCTCGCCATGCGCATAGATGCGCTCGGCGCCGTGCTCCGCGAGCTTTTCGTCGATCAGCCGCGGAATGCGCTGGAACGTGTCAGCCCAATCATGATCGCCGCAGCCGAAGACCGTGTAGCGCACGCCCTTCAGCGCATCGGCTTTAAAATCGGCGCTGGTCAGCCAGGCGACGAACTTCGCGGCATTGTCGGTCGGCGTGCCATTGTAGGACGCCGTCACGACCACGACCGCACCTGTCGTCGGCAGCTTGCCGACATACGAATCGAGCTCCGCGACGTTCACCGCAAAACCGCGGACGGTCGCATCCTCGCCGATGCGGTGGGCGATCATCTCGCTGGTGCCGGTGTTCGAGCCGTAGAGGACGAGGAGCGGCATCCGCTCATGCACGACGGGCTCGGGCGTCGCCTCGGCTTCGGGCGCGACCACCTCCTCTCCCCGAACGACCGGCTTCGGCTTCGCCGCCGGCCGGTCGCGCCGTGGCCGCACCTTGATGTGGAAGCCGTCCGGCTTGATGGTCAGCGTCTGCTTAACCTT
This sequence comes from uncultured Rhodoplanes sp., assembly GCA_964616635.1. Lineage (GTDB taxonomy): Bacteria > Pseudomonadota > Alphaproteobacteria > Rhizobiales > Xanthobacteraceae > Rhodoplanes. Next base: position 4,949 of record CAZTTL010000197.1, read on the forward strand.
CAGCTCATAGCCGGCGAAGTCCACGAGCTCGAACCGCTGCAGGATCATCGCGAGCGCGACGGTCGCCTCCTGCAAAGCGAAATAACGCCCGATGCAGGCGCGGAACCCAGTGCCGAACGGCTTGTAGGCGTTGGGCGGCCGGTTCTTCACCGCCTCCGGCTCGAAACGGGACGGATCGAATTTTTCTGGATCGGAACCCCAGATCGTCTTGTCCCGATGCAGCATCGGCGTGAGCACCAAGAGCGACGTGTCGGGGCCGACCTCGTATTTGCCGGCGAGCAACGTCTTGGCGAAAGCATGGCGGTTGAATGCGGGCGCCGTGGGCCACAGCCGCAAGGTCTCACTGAGAATCTGGCTGATGTAGCGCAGCGCACGGACCTGGTCCTCGTTCGGCGGTTGGGACAAATCACCGCCGAGCACCTCGTCCACCTCGGCATAAGCGCGCGCGAGGACATCCGGATTGTGGAGAAGGAAATAGAGGGCGAAGGAAAGCAGGCCGCTGGTCGTCTCGTGCCCGGCAATGAGGAATGTCAGGATCTGGTAGCGCACATTGACGATGTCGAGTTTTTCACCCGACTGGCGATCGACGCCGGTCAGCATCGCCTGCAGCAGGTCGGTGTAACTGGACTGATTGGGGTCAGCCTGCCGCTCCCTGATCAGGCGGTCGACCAGACCATTCATGATCGACACATTCTCCTGCACCTGTCGCTTGCGGCGGAACATCAGCTTGCGCTGGATCGGCAGCTTGCTCAGATTGCTGGTGGCAAAGCTCAAGGACTCCTGCATCGCCGCAACGAAGGGCTGCGGCTGTTCGCTGTAGAATGAATTGAACCGGTAGCTGAACGCGCACAGCCCGATCGTATCGAGCGTGAGCCGCGTCATGTCCGCCGGAACGTCGATCTCTTCGTCGGGATTGAGACGCGCCCATTTCTCCACCAGCTGGGTCGCGATATCGCCCATCTCCGGCAGATAGCTGCGGATCGCCATCGAGCCGAACGAGGGCGTGAGGATATTGTGCGCCTTCTTCCAGTTCGGCTCCTGCGTCCACGCGGTGAACAAACCATCGCCGGCGATGGTGCGAGCCTGAGCGAGGCCGGGCCCCAGAAACTTGTCGAACCGGTCATTGTCGCAGACTTCGTCGACGAGCTCGAAGCTCGACAAGATGACCATCGAGCGTCCGCCGAGCTGCAGGCGGAAGATCGGGCCGTAGATTTCCGCCAGCTTCATCATATTGAGCAGCGGCACCTCGCCCCGAAGATCAAGCAGATTGCCGATGATGGGATGACCGGGCGGTTGCGGAATCGCTTCAAGGCTGGACTGATTGGTCATTCCATCCCCCATGTTTTAGAGCCGAAAGCGATCGCAACCGCGCAATCGCCATTGATGTGAAATCCCTGTGACGTTCGGTGTGGGATTCTTCACCCCGATCCAGGAGCAGGCGCTTCGTTCGGCAGAAACGCAACTTAAAGCCTCGTGACACCGAGCGGTTTCGCAGAAGCGAAAAGCGATCACGTCGCGCGCCCCGCGCCATTTCGCAAGCGAGCGCCGGGATTATGCAGAGAAACCTAAAGAAAGTGTGCGCGCGGCCGGTGAAAACGTTCAAATAATGCCGCCATTCAGTACGCGTCTGGGCTGCACCAGAGCGAATTCCGTGCAGGTGGAATCGGAATTCGCTCTGTTTCTCTTTGCGTCATCGCATTTTCTGCGGCGAACCGGTATCCACTTCGCCGGAAAATGCTCTAGCCGCCGTGACGCCGTCGCATGCCCGGCGCGGTCGGCCGCGACGCTTCGTTACACACGGTCAACTTGAAATGCGTCGGAAAAACCGCTCACATTCGGTGCGGCCGGCGGTGCCTTGCGGAAGGCATGGCACAGTTCCGGACCTGTTGTGGATGACAAGCGAGGTTGCGCGGAACATGAGCAGCATTACCCCGATGAAAACCACGGGCCATGCCATAGGCCTTGCCGTGGCGCTCGCAATCACAGCCGCGATGGCGATCTGCAGTCATGCTGACGCGCAAACGAAAGGGGGACCAACCCCCTCGGCA
>CAZTTL010000198.1:0-2671 GCA_964616635.1 uncultured Rhodoplanes sp.
TCGCCATGCCGGGCTATGACGTGTGCATCGTCGACGAGGGCTGCCACGAGCTGGCAGCCAATACGATGGGCTCGATCGTGATCAAGCTGCCGCTGCCGCCCGCCAACCTGCCGACGCTGTGGCAGCAGGATGACCGTTTCCAGGAGGGCTACCTCGACGAGTTCCCCGGCTACTACAAGACCGGCGACGCCGGCTTCCACGACGACGACGGCTACCTCTACATCATGGGCCGCACCGACGACATCATCAATGTCGCCGGGCATCGCCTGTCGACCGGCGGCATGGAAGAAGTGCTGTCGAGCCACCAAGACGTCGCCGAGTGCGCAGTGATCGGCGTCAAGGACGACTTGAAGGGCGAGGTGCCTTGCGGCTTTATTGTGCTCAAGTTTGGCGTCTCGCGCTCGCCAGTCGAGATCGAGAAGGAAATCGTCGGCATGGTGCGCGAGAAGATCGGCCCGGTCGCCGCCTTCAAGATCGCGATCACCGTGTCGCGCCTGCCGAAAACGCGATCGGGCAAGATCCTGCGCGGCACGATGAAGAAGATCGCCGACCACGATCCATGGACGACACCGGCGACCATCGACGATCCCGCCATTCTCGACGAGATCTTCGCGGCGTTGAAAGAGCACGGCATCGGCTGACCGGCGGCGGCGGCCCCGCCCGCGCGGGGTCGCTATTTCCGATTTGTGATCGGGTTCGATCTGGCGATGCCGTCTGGCATCGCCAGATTTTCTTGAGCACCAATCCTGGAGAGGCACCATGCTGGAACGACTTTGGCCATCCCCAACGCGCGATCGCGGCAATCTCGGGCCGCTCGCCTTCAGGCTTGGCCGGACGAGCGCCGATGTCCTCCTGCTCTGCGCCCGGATTCTCATCGGCTACATTTTCGTCCTCAGCGGATGGGGCAAGCTGATGGGACTGGCCGGCTTTGCGGCCTATCTGGGCAAGCACGGTATTCCCGCGAGCTATGCCCTTGCGGTGCTCGGTGCCGCGGTCGAGTTTTTCGGCGGGCTCGCTTTGATCACGGGAATAGCAACGCGCTATGTCGTGCTGCTGGTCATCGCCTTCACGCTCGTCGCCACCGGCATTGCGCATCGCTTCTGGGAATTCGAAGGCGCAGCACGGCGCGGGCAGGCCACCAATTTCAACAAGAACATGGCGATGATCGGCGGCATGGTTGCGCTGTTTGTCGCCGGCCCCGGCCGCTTCAGCATCGACGGATTGCTGGCGCGCCGACGCGCATGGGTCCGTCGGCAAGAATGATGGTGTTGCGGTTTCGCTGTTCGCCCGCGTTTCGCGATTGGGCGCGATCCGCTATCGGCTATGTAAACAGCGACAGGATCACATGAATCTGATCGGCTGCCGCCGACACCAGTCCGTCATAGGTCGTCTGGCCGTGAGCCGCGGTCCGCAGAATAAAGTCGGCGAGGTGGGCTTTGACTTCAACCGTCGAATGATCGGCCGGGACTCTCGTCATGACATCTTCGAGGGCGCTTCTCATGACCTGGATAAGCTCGGGATCAAACTGCGGCACGTTGAATCTCCCATTGCATCTGGACGGATCTTCCATCGCATCTGGAAGTCTGGCGTCCCCCTGCCCAACCGGGTGACGCTGATAACGTAACTAGTAGGCAACTAATTGGCAAGATTATGAAATTTTCTTAATAGAACAGCGCCAGGCATGCGATGCCGCACGGACATGTACGAATTTTTAGTTCCCGCCTCGTGCTCATGTGCCGCGCGGTTTTGCCCGGTTCGTCGCCGTGGCCACCAGTGGATCATCCGGCCAGGGATGCTTGGGATAGCGGCCGCGCATCTCGGCGCGCACCGACGCATAGCTGCCGCGCCAGAACGCCGGCAGGTCGCGCGTCACCTGCACGGGACGCTGCGCGGGCGACAGCAATTCGATTGCGAGCGGCACGCGCCCGCCGGCAACGCTTGGATGCGCATCTAGGCCGAACAGTTCCTGCACGCGAATCGCAAGCCTCGGACCCTCCTCGGCCGTGTAATCGATCGGCACGCGCGAACCCGAGGGCGGATCGAAATGCGTCGGCGCATCGAGGTCGAGCCGGCGCCGCAAATTCCACGGCAGCAGGGCATGCAGCGCTGACGCCAGGGCGTCGGCGTCGAGCTGATCGAGCGCGGTCTTGTCCGCGAGCGCCGGGGCGAGCCACTGCGCCGCTTTATCCGCCAGCGCTGCATCCGAAAGGTCGGGCCACTCCTCGCCTTCGTGGCGGCGCAGGAAGTTGACGCGATCGCGCCATTGCGCCAGCGCCTTCGTCCATGGCAGCCGGCCGAGGCCGAGCTCGGCCACGCTGCAGGCAAGCGCCGCCGCGGTTTCGCTGCTCGGCACGAGCTTGACCGGCTGCTCGGCAAGCACCAGCGCACCGAAGCGGCGCACCCGGCGCGCCCGCAGGCTCGTCGATGCCGCGTCGAATTTGATCTCCTCCCGCTCCGTGATCCGATCGCCGAACAAACTCTCGATCTCCGCAAGCGTGATCGGCGCGGCCAGCAGAATACGGCTTTTTGCAGCGGCACCGGCGAGTTCCGCGATCGCCAGATAAGGTTCGGCCGCGAGCGGCGAGGTTTCATCGATCTCGGCGCCGCGTCCGCTTGCCAGCACGAAAGAGTGGCTGGCGCCGCCGCGGTTTTTCGCCACGCGATCAGGAAA
>CAZTTL010000198.1:2771-6979 GCA_964616635.1 uncultured Rhodoplanes sp.
CGCGCCAGGGCGGCGGCGCTGGCGCGCGCGGTTTCTGCCCATCGCTTTGCCATCGCGCGCGCGTCATCAGCCCGGCGCGAGTGGTCACGGCGAAAGCTCTCGACCCGCTGACGCAGGTCGAGATCATTGCCGCCGAGACCCCGCTCGGTCAGTACGATCGCCATGTCGGCGGCAAGTGGCGCCGCGCCAAACGCTCCGCCATCAAGCACCATGCGCGCGAGCCGCGGCGGCAGCGGCAGCGCCCGCAAGCGGTGTCCCGCATCGGTGATGCGACCGTCGTCATCGATTGCCCCCAGTTCGCGCAGCAAAACTTTGGCTTCGGCGAGCGCCGGCTGCGGCGGCGGATCGAGGAAGAGCAGTCCGCTCGGATCGGTCACACCCCAATGCGCGAGATCGAGCACCAGCGAGGAGAGGTCGGCAGCAAGGATTTCCGGCGGGGCAAAAGGCAGCAGCGCCCGCGTCTCCCGCTCATCCCAGAGCCGGTAGCAGATGCCGGGCTCCGTGCGTCCGGCGCGCCCGCGGCGCTGGTCGGCGGCTGCCTGCGACACCCGCACGGTTTCGAGCCGCGTGAGGCCGAGGTCAGGCTCGTAGCGCGGCACGCGGGCAAGTCCACCATCGACCACGACGCGCACGCCTTCGATCGTCAGCGAGGTTTCCGCGATCGCGGTCGCGAGCACCACCTTGCGCCGTCCGCGCGGCGCCGGCGCGATGGCGCGATCCTGCATCTGCGCGTCCAGCGCCCCGTAAAGCGGCACGATATCGACGGTGTCATCCGTCACTTTATCGCCGAGCAGGCGTTCGACCCGGCGGATCTCGGCCGCGCCCGGTAGGAACACGAGCAGTGATCCGGTCTCGGCAGCGAGTGCGCGCAGCACGGCATCGGTAACTTGCGCTGCGATCGGCCGGGTCGCTTCGCGGCCGAGATAGCGGGTCTCGACCGGAAACGCGCGGCCGGCGCTTTCGATCACCGGCGCATCGCCGAGCCGAGCCGCGATGCGCGCGCCATCGATCGTTGCCGACATCACCAGGAGCTTGAGGGTTTCGCGCAACCCCTGCTGGACATCGCGGGCCAGCGCGAGGCCGAGATCGGCGTCGAGCGAGCGCTCGTGAAACTCGTCGAACAGCACCGCGGCAACGCCCTCGAGCACGGGATCGTCGAGCAGCATGCGGGTGAACACGCCTTCGGTCACCACCTCGACCCGGGTTTTGCCTGATACTTTCGAGCCGAAACGCACGCGATAACCGACTGTGCCGCCGACCCCTTCGCCAAGCGTCGCCGCCATATGCGCGGCCGCGGCGCGCGCCGCCAACCGCCGCGGCTCGAGCACGAGAATCTTCTGCCCGCGCGCCCATGGCTCATCGATCAGCACCAGCGGAACGCGCGTCGTCTTGCCGGCGCCGGGCGGCGCAACGAGCACTGCCGCGTCGTGCGTCCGCAGCGCCTCGGTGAGGCGCGGCAAAACCTCGTCGATTGGCAGCGGCGCGGAAAACTTCATCGTGGACTCAAATTAACTGCAAATCGATCCATTGCTTGCCAGTTGCCGCGATCCAAGGCTCCTTGCGGAACCCACAGGCACTTGCGCCTCGTGGCCCGATGCAGGGGCAAGCGCGAATGGCAAGCCAAGCGATCGCCGGCAAAAACAACCGGGTGGACTGGGTCGATTACGCCAAGGGGTTCTGCATCATCATGGTGGTGATGCTCCATTCGACCTTCGGCGTCCAGGATGCGATGGGACGTGAGGGCTTCATGCAGGGGCTGGTCGCCTTCGCCAAGCCGTTCCGGATGCCGGACTTCTTCATGATCTCCGGGCTCTTCCTCGCCCGCGTGATCGATCGTGACTGGCGCGACTATCTCGATCGCAAAGTGATGCATTTCGCCTATTTCTACGCGCTGTGGATCACCATCCAGTTCGCGCTGAAGGCGCCGGGCTTTGCCGCCGAGCACGGCTGGGCCGGCGTGCTCGGGCTCTACCTGTTCTCCTTCATCGAGCCGTTCGGCACGCTGTGGTTCATCTATCTGCTGCCGATCTTCTTCGTCGTCGCCAAAGCCGCGCGCGAGCTCAAAATCCCGCCGCTGGCCGTGTGGCTAGTCGGCGCCGCGCTCGAAATCGCGCACGTTTCGACTGGCTGGATCGTGATCGATGAGTTCGCGAGCCGCTTTGTCTACTTCTACACCGGCTATCTCGCGGCCCGGCAGGTGTTTGCCTTCACCAAGGCGGCGCAGGACAACGTCGCGCTCGCCCTGCTCGGGCTCCTGAGTTGGGGCGTGGTGAACGGCATGCTGGTGTTCAAGGGCTACGCCGCGCTGCCCTTCGTCTCGCTCGCGCTTGGCTTCGCCGGCGCGATGGCGGTGGTCACGCTTTCGGCCCTGCTCGCGACGAGCGACTTGTTCGCGCCGGTGCGCTACTGCGGACGCAACTCGATCGTGATCTATCTCGCCTTCTTCCTGCCAATGGCGGCGACCCGCACGGTATTGATCAAGTCGGGCCTGATCGGGAATGTCGGCGTGATCTCGCTCATCGTCACCGCGGTGGCAGTCTGCGGTGCGCTCGCAATGTGGTGGGCGGCACGCGATACGCGGCTCGGCTTCCTGTTCACGCGGCCGGCCTGGGCGCACCTGTCGCCCCGGCCAACCCCGGCGCTGCAGCCGGCGGAGTGAGCGCGGCCCGGTCGAGCTCAATTCAATTAAAGGGGGCGTCTTGGGAGCCCGCGACTTTGGTCGCGGGCTCCCGCTGTAAATGTTACGCGATCTTCAGTTGATCGATGGCGGTCAACCGGCGAACGAAGCTTTTCGCATCGACGCGGTTGAGCAAGCGAACCACGCCCCAGGTGAACAGCGGCTCGCAGAACACCAGCGGCAGGTAGGACACCGCGAAGATCAGCCAGTTGTAGAACGGCGTCGGCTCGTTGCCGAGCGCGAGCCAGAATCCCACCATTCCGACAACGCCGGAATAATAGGCGGCATCGAAGCGCACAATCGTCGACCATTTGACCGGCGTCTTGTCGTCCGCCTGGAAGAAGCGCTTGCCGATCAGCTCATGGGTCGCGATCAGCGGCACGATCAAGGAGAGCGAATTGACGCCGAGATGAACGAGGTCCTGCGGCTCGAAGATCAAACCCTGAAGCAGCAGGCCGATAGCGAATCCGAACAAAGTCGGCAGGAACCCGAAGGTGAAATAGACCGCCGAGGCCCCGACGAAATGCAGTTCGGAGGCCCCGACCGGCAAATGGAAGATTTCCATGAACACGGAGAAGAAGGCCGCCGCGAGCAAGACCTTGCCGATCTCGATGGGCCGGCGCACCAGCCCCGGAGCATAGGCGGCGAGAGTGGTGACGGCGCCGACATTGGCAGACAGAACTTTCGTGGCGTTGAGAACGCCAGGCTCGATATGCATGATCGTGTCCTGAAGTTTACGAAGTTTGATTGGCGTTAAGGATGATAAGCAGACGCCCCGCCGCGCGGGCTTGAGCCCGCCGGGGCCGGTCACCGTCAGGAATTATCGAGAATCATGGCCACCTCCCTGCCGTCCCACCGACGGCGCTGAGCACACGGTTGCGGTGGCAGGTCTCCTGGCTCGCGGGTCTCAGCTTGCGACCGCCTTCCCGGTTCATCACCAGTGGCCCGTCGATCGCTTGCTCGCCGCTCACAGTTGCGGGGGCAGCTCCGGATTAGGTCTCGCGACCGCACCGAATTCCCTCTTCGGATGCGACGTTGCCGGCGCATCCACCACCGCTGCGGTGTTTACCATGGAATTTGCGGGCGCGGAAGATTTGTGACGCCGTCGATCTTGTCATCATCCGCGTAGGCGGATGATCCGGCCCTCTCGCTGTATCGTCCGCCTGTGCGGACGATAACGAGAACTGTGGAGGATGATCCTATATACTCTCATCAGCACGATGCCACTGGATCGTCCGCCTGCGCGGACGATGACACGGGTTGAGCATGTCCGCACCCTCTTCTGGCGCTCTGCAAAAAGGCGATCACGTCTTCCTCATCGACGGGTCGTCCTTCGTGTTTCGTGCCTATTTTGCCATGTTCAAGGCGGCGCAAAGCCGGGGCAAATCGTTCACGCGCTCGGACGGCCTGCCGATCGGCGGCGTACTGACCTTCTGCAACATGCTGTGGAAGATTTTGCGCGAGGGGCTGAACAACGTGAAGCCGACCCACCTCGCGGTCGTGTTCGACTATTCCGGCAAGAGCTTCCGCA
>CAZTTL010000199.1:0-6933 GCA_964616635.1 uncultured Rhodoplanes sp.
GGCAAGCTTCAGGGCGAAAATCCGGCGGAGTTGGTGTTCGGCGTTCGGATGGGCGGCGAGGAAGGTTTCGGCGCGGTTGACTAGCGCGCCCCCGCGTCCGAAGGATTCCGCAGAAAGACGCAGCACCCCGCTCAAGAGCCCTTCCATTTTCTCGATTGTCTTTTCAACAACCGCACCCCGCTGGCCGGCCTTAAGCTGTGTCCTCAGCTCAACCAAAACCCGATTGGTAGCGTTGAGACGCCGCGCCAGAATTTCCGCGACGAAGAAGAGGACCAACGGTTCCCGCGCAAGAATATAAGGGCTGGCAACGTGAAACTGAGATGCTTCCACGGCGCGCACGTCCGCACTGTGTGGCTGATTTAGCAACACGGAGAGTTCGCCTAACACAGCACCACTCTGTGTCACCCTGGCGATCTCAATACCGTCCTTTACAATGGCGACCGTGCCCTTCTTAAGAAATAACAGTTGCTCGCTCCTCGAACCGGCAAGAAGCACGGCTTCGCCCGCCTGGAACTCAGTGACAGGAAGTGTAGCAAGGCACTCCTCAATGAGGTCGGGATCCGGAATAAGGGACATGGCAACCTGCACCTCCTTCTCGCGTAACCGCCCAGCCGCAGTTGCCGGTGCGGCCTGAACGAGCGACCTGTCGCCGAGTCTCTCGGTCGTCGGACTGCCAGACCAGGCTGATAAGGTCGCTCACGGTCTCGCCACGGGAGTGCCGTTCCGGGCAGTCTGCCGCCGATCATTAGAAAAGTGCAACGTCGAGCGCGCGCCGAACCGCGCGGGGGTCTTATCAAAGGCGAATTCGTTTAAGGCGCCTCGCGATAGCGGTTGCCTCCCAATGGAGCTACCATCATACCGGCCGTCTGATCTTCGTCGTTACGCATGCGCTCTACAAGGGTGCAGTCGTCGAACCTACGAACGGAGCACCGGCTATATCTTCGTGCACCAACCAGTTTAATTGTCCGCCGTCAGCACCTGTGAGACGGGTTTGGCGGCTTGAGGAATGGAGGGTTTCTGGCTCATCGTGACACTCGAGGAGTGGACGATGAAACCAAAGCCGTAACCCGCCGCCCGCCCAGTCGTTACAGTGTCACGGCGGCGTGAGTGTGTGCGCTGAACGGCCCGGCTTGCTTCGCGCCGAACGGACGTGACATCGCCAGACAACACCCTTTCGATAGCGCCGATCTCTTGCCCGCCGTGAAACTTTCGGCCGCGACGTCCGTAATGATGGATACTTGTCTCGATGCCATCCAGAACCCAAACAACAGGAGGAACAAGTGACATCCGTGCTGAAAGCCGCAGCCGCGCTTGTTGCCATTACTTTGCTCAGCCCGAACGAGGCGCGAGCGGGACAGATCATCGGGCTGGTCAACGGTAACTCGCTCGTTATGATCGACACAGGCAGCCACAAGGTGACCGGACGGGTTCACATCAAGGGGGGCTTTAACAAAATCCTCGGTATTGATGTTCGGCCCGCAGACGGCATGCTCTACGGGATCACGAGCGACGGTACGGTTGTCACCATCGATCCGAAATCTGGGCAGACGACGAACAAGAGCAAGCTGACCGAAGCGTGGAAGTCAGGCATCACCACCACGATCGACTTCAACCCGGTCGCCGATCGGCTGCGCGTGATGGGCTCCAATGGCGCGAATGTCCGGGTCAATGTCGACGACGGCAAGGTGACGCTTGATGGCTCCCATAAGTTCAAGGACGGCGACGCCAATACCGGCAAGACCCCGAAAATCGTCGCCGGTGCCCATTCGAACGCGAGGAAAGCCGCTCAATCCACCACTCTATACAATATTGATGCGGCGAGCGGCGCACTGGTGATGCAGGCGCCACCGAACGATGGCGTCCTCAACACCGTCGGCGCACTCGGCGTGAAGCTCAACGGCCGGGTCGCGTTCAACATCGTCGCCGGCGAGGATCGCAACGATGCTTGGCTCACTGTGAAAGACACCCTGTACTCGGTCGATCTGAAGACCGGAAAGGCGACAATGGTCGGCAACATCGAAGGTCTTCGCGGGAGGCTGAGCGACATCGCCTGGTGGGAGTAGGAAGCGGGTCACAAGCGACACCCTCGGCCTCAACTTTTTCGGACAACACCTGGCGATCGTTTCAGGCTGGCTTGTTGGTGGAACCTTTCGCCCGGAGGGGGTTCGCAGGTCGGGGCGATCGAACCTCCGCCACGAGGCCGCTCGTCACGAAGCGACGAAGGGCCGCACCGATATCGAGATTCTCGTCGACTTCGAGCGCGCGCTCGGCGGCAACGCCGAGCGGGCTGCCTTGGGCCAGCGCTTGCCGAAACGAAAATTCCGCCGGCTCGAGACGGTCAAACCGAAAGATTCCGCGAGAGCCACAGATTTCGAGCCGAATTTCTGCGGTGGATAATCGATACTGCTCCGGAGCGGTGTCCGAGAGATAAAGCCGCATGAGTTCGTCCACCGGCCATGAGCCTGCAAGATAACCGAGGCTCGGCTGCACGACGAACGCAACATCCGCGATCTGATCCCCATAGGCTACGAGAGCCGGCAGATCGATTGCGGGCCCGTCGGCTGCAATAGCCGCGCGCCCGATCTGCCATTCGAGTTCCGCGAAGAAGCGGAGATAATGCAAGCCGCGGGCACTTTCGCGCGCCGCGAGGAAACGAGGAAAGTCCTCGCCGTACTCGGCGATGCAGGGCGCCGTCGGCGGATGACGGCGGACAAACTCTCTTGCCGCTTGGTCCATGAGAGTTGAGCCAACCAGCCATGTCGTTGCTGGGAACTTAACGAGAAGGGCGCGGACAAGGCTCGCTTCGTAGTGGCGGCTATGCATCGCAAGTCGCCCGGCCGGGTCCGCGCCGCCGAAGAGGAGCGGCGCCACCTCCGACAATTCGCCGCCTACAATGGCCGCTCGCAACAGCCGCTGAACCTCAGCCAGCGGCGGCACGAGCCGGCTCCACTGCTGCGCGGCGCGCCATGATCTGATCGGCTCGGATCGCTTCCGCGAGGAGGGTCGCGAACGAGGGGATCTCGTCATCCCATTCAATCAAGGTCGGGATCGCACCGAATTTGCGCACGGCATAATCGTAAAGCGCCCAAACAGGTTCCGCCACAAATGCTGCATGCGTATCGACGAGGATTTCCGCGCCGGGAAGCGCCTCGTCAGGCTCCGCCGTGAAGCCACCCAAATGCAACTCGCCGACCGATTGTGCTGGCAAACGATCGATATATTCATACGGGTCGTAACCCATATTGTGCGCGCTGACATAAACATTGCTGACGTCGCATAAGAGCCGGCAACCGGTCCGTTCGGTCAGTTCGCTGAGGAACTCGACCTCGTTCATCGTCGAACTGGTGAATCCGAAATAGCTTGCAGGGTTCTCGACGAGGTAGGCTCGCCCCAACCCGTCCTGGACCTCGTCGATATGTTCCGTCAGCAAGCGCAGAGTTTCCTCGTCATAGGGCAATGGGACGAGGTCATTGAGATATTCGCCCTGGTGCGTAGACCAGGCGAGGTGACCGGATACCAAACACGGGTCGAGTCCGTCGACGAAGGCACGTACGCGCCGCAGATGCGTGCGGTCGACACCCGCCGCGCTGCCGATTGAAATTCCGACCGTGTGGACAGAGACCGGGTAGTGGCGACGCGCCTCGAGCAGCAACTCGGTCGCATGCGGGTTGGCGAGGAAGTTCTCCGGATGTATTTCAAGCCACCGCGCAGGAGGCCGCGTTTCCACGACCTCGTGAATATGGGGAAGCCGCAGCCCGACCCCCGCACCGCCGACCTCCTGGTCCGACGAGATCATCTTCATGCCCGCTCCGTAAGCAACATCTCAAAGCCTTGGCCGCAGGGTGCCGCCCTGGATCCTTTGGCAGTAGCCTACGGGCACGTAAATCCACGCCCTGAGGTCCAGCGCCTTCCTCGAGGTGCGGGCGCACTCGTTATAGCCGGTCGATGCACAGTCGTTCTCGCCAGCCCGCGCGATCCCGTAGCACTTCTCGGCCTTAAACGGCGGGGTTGGCGCCGGCACCGGCGTCGGCGACTGGCCACAGGCGGATGGAGCCGCGACGGCGGTAGCGAGCGCGCTGGCGATGAGAACACGCTTGTTCATTTGAAATCCTCCAATGCGTACTTGACCCAGGACAGCCGTTTAATTCCATTCCGCCCAAATCCCCTTAGCGACTCGATCGTTTGCGGCCGGTCTGTTCGCAGCCCAAACGCCATTCGTTATCTTTTCGCTCGCGTGATCGAAATATTACGCGCCCATGTCGAACGCTCTCATGCTCTTTAATTCCATAGAGATGATGGGGGTTTGTGGCGGCGACTGCAAGCTAGGTGACTTCACGACGGATCAATTCGAAGAGCGCCCGTCGCTCGACGCCGTATCTGTGGGCAGTTCTTCAAAAACTCGATATCATCGCCCCGGGGGTTGATTCGTCGCGCGCGGCAGGAGACGACATGGCGAGTCCGATCATCACCGTCGCAACAATGAAAGGCGGCAGCGGCAAGAGCACTTTGGCTGGCTGCCTCGCGGTCCATTGGCATCTCTGCGGCCGCAACCCGATCATTATCGATGCTGATCCACAGCGCTCCTTGGCGCGGATAGCGCTTCGCGAGAAGGCCCTGGGCGGCCTGCCTGTCGTGGAAGACCCATCCGAGGACGTCGGAAGAACAGCCCAGCGTCTCGCCTGGAAAACGGGTCCAGTCGTCATCGATACTCCCGGCTTTAAGTCCCAAGCGACATTGGAATGTATCGGCGTGACCGATTTCGTTCTCGTTCCCGTCAAGCCGTCGCCATTCGATGTCGACCGCATGCTGGACACGCTCAATGTCCTCATCAATGGCGTCAGCGGCCGACGGCCCGCGTTCCGCTGCCTGTTGGCCCAGACCACGCGCGACTCCGTGATCGCCAGGCAGATTCGTGCCGAACTCGCCGACGCCGGCTTTCCCGTGCTGAAGAGCGAGATGACGAACCGCGTCATCTACGCCGAAGCAGCACTTTGGGGCGCGACCCCGAGCCTGATCGACAGGACTGGAGCTGCGGCACGGGAAATCGCATCGATCGCCAGCGAGGTGGATGATATCCTTGGCGTCAGGCATGCGGCGGTCGCATGAACAAGAAGAAACTTCCCAAGGCGATACGGATCACCGGCGATAACGCCGGCGAATCCAGGGCAGTCCTCACCCCGGTGGAGTCCGTCACGGCCCCGCCAACTCTGGACGAACCGCTCGACAAGTCCGGTACGGCCGCTGGTTTGGCTCCGGCCGAAGGTCTTGACCGACCAGCATCACATGAACCTTCGCAAACTCCGGCGCCGGAGGAAGCCGTGGCCGCCGGTCCTCTGAAATCGCCGATGCCGCAGGCAGAAGCAAATTCCACTAATGCGCTGGTTCGCGTCAGCGCCGATGAGGTGCGCCGGCGCTGGCGGGCGAGAGCGATCGTCGAACGGCACGCGAATTATTCGGCGGTTGGCGGTTTCATCCCGCTTCCAATCGTCAACATTGCCGGCGTAACGGCGATTATCCTGCGTATGGTGAAATTGCTGTCGAACCTTTACGGCGTGCCTTTTGAGCGCAATCGCGCGCGCGTGATCATCACCGGCGTGATCGGGGGCTTAACGCCTGCGACGCTTTCGACGATGACGGCGTCTTCGCTCCTCTTCATTGTGCCGGGAAGCAATCTTCTCGGCCTTGCGGTCTCCTCGGTAACGGCGTCCGCGTGCACTCGCCGCATCGGCTGGATCTTCATCGATCACTTCGAGAGTGGAGCCACATTGTTCGAATTCCCCCTATCCGCAAGGCGTTGAACACTCTTTGTGGGGCGGACCGAACCCGGCCCGCCGCCGCGCCTGGGCGCAACGGCAAGCGAAAAGCGGGCGTTCGATCATGCATCAGGCGCGGCCGGAATTTTTCATCCGCTCAATCAGGCTCTTCGGTCGCATATCGGTCCAATTCTTTTCCACGAATTCGAGGCAGGCGGCGCGGCTGTCGGAATGATGGATTATCGTCCAGCCGTCAGGCACGTCGATATAGTCCGGCCAAAGGGAATGCTGTCCTTCGTCATTGATCAGGACGTGATAGGTACCGTCTTCGTCTTCGAATGGATTGGTCATTTTGTCCTCGTCTCAGAGTGGATGGAATTTGCTGTTGCGAGAAGCTCTGCTGCGAGCACTCTGCCGATCGTTTCGGCCGGTCGCGGATCCATCATTTCGTCGTGGGTGCAGTCGATCAGATGGGTCTTGATCCGGCCGTCGACATAGGGCTGCCAGGACTTGACTGGCGGTGCGGCCTCGTTTGCGGCTGCCACGAAAAGCAAGACGTCGCCGCTGAATCGCTTGGGCACGAATGTCCGCATGATGCGAGCATTGTGCCGGAATGCGTCAGTGATGGCCTTGCTGTTATTGAGTACGGAAGACGACAAGCCTTCGCTGCGCAGAGCCTCTAACATCCTATGCACGAATGTGTCTTCGGCTCCGGCGAAGACGCTAACCCGATCATCCGTCGGGTTATCCGGCGCATATGGATAGCTGTCCAAGAGGGCGAGCAGAGCGACGTGTTCGCCGCCGGACTGAAGCTGCGTGGCCATGGCATGAGCGACAAGGCCGCCAAAAGACCAGCCGAGCAGGCAGTAAGGCCCCGCAGATTGAATGCCGCGGATGGTGCTCAGGTATTCGTCGGCAATGTCCTCGATCGAATCAAGAAGCCTGCCCTGCTGACTGAGATTTGGCGACTGGAGTCCGAAGATCGGATGGCCTGACGGAATTAGCTTGATGAGCCGCGAATAAGGCAGGCTGAGACCAGTCGCGGGATGCACGCAGAACAAAGGCGGCAGGAGTCCGTCGGGGCGAATAGGCAACAGGAGATCGAGATCGGAGCGAGCCGAACCTTCGCCCAGCCGCTGCGCCAGCGCCGCCACCGTCGGGGCCTCAAACAGGCTGCGGA
>CAZTTL010000200.1:0-6893 GCA_964616635.1 uncultured Rhodoplanes sp.
TTTCGACGGCTGCCTGCCGATCGAGGTGATGGCCGAGCGCGGGCGCGAGACGCTGCGCCACGGACCGATGAAGCCGTTCGGGCTCACCAATCCGCATCGGCCCGGGCAGAAGCCCTACGCTGTCGTGCAACTGCGCCAGGACAACCGGCTGGGCACACTGTTCAACATGGTCGGGTTCCAGACCAAGCTCAGGCACGGCGAGCAGGTGCGGGTGTTCCGCAGCATTCCCGGCCTGGAGCGCGCAGAATTCGCGCGGCTGGGCGGCCTCCATCGTAACACCTTCCTCAATTCGCCCAGGCTTCTCGATGCGACGCTGCGCCTGAAAGCGGCACCGCGCTTGCGCTTTGCCGGGCAGATCGCCGGCTGCGAGGGCTATGTCGAGTCGGCCGCGATCGGCCTTCTCGCCGGGCGCTTTGCAGCGGCGGAGCGCCGTGGCGAGCCCTGCGCCCTGCCCCCGTCGACGACGGCGCATGGCGCGCTGCTCGCCCACATCACCGGCGGCCATATCGAGACGATCGACGCCGGGCCGCGCTCGTTCCAGCCGATGAACATCAATTTCGGCCTGTTCCCGCCGCTCGCCCAGGTTCCAGCGCGCGGACCCGCCGGCGAGCGCTTGCGCGGACCGGCCAAGACGATCGCCAAGAAACGCGCCTTCACCGCCCGTGCGCTCGCCGATCTCGACCGTTGGCGTGCCGGATTTGCGGATGCCGCGGCCGCCGAATAATCGCCAGTCTCAAAGCCCGCGTCGCGCGGCTCGCCACAGGGTCCATTGCCGCCGCCACTGCGGTATCGCGACCGGGGTGAAGGGATCGGCGGCCTGCGCCTCCAGCCGTGCCAGGAGCGGCCTTGCGAGCGCCACGGGAAGGAACGCCGGGAGCACCTCGGCAGCAAGCCGGCCGCGGCTTGGCGTAACCTGATCAAGTTCGAGGCGGGCCCGCGCCCGCAAATCAGCAAGCGCGGCCTGCAATTGCGGCGTCGTTTTTCCCACGAAAGCATCGGCCGGCGCGGCGCCGTGCTGGTCGAGCAGGTCCAGCGGCAGATAAAGCTGGCGCCGCGACGCATGCGCCGGAAAAGCCTGCATCAGCCGCGTGAGGCCGAGGCCGATTCCGGCCGGTTTGGCAAGGCCGGTCGCGATCGGATCGGCACCGGCGAGAATGAGAGCGGCAAGTGCGATCAGGCTCGACGCGGTTTTGCGTACATAGCCGTAGAGCGCATCGAGGCTCGGCATCGGATCGTCATAGAGGTCGAAGCTACGCGCTTCGACGAGGTCCAGCAGCGGTTCGACCGGCAGGCGACAGGCCGCAATCGTGGTGAGCAGCGCGTCGGCGACCGGATTTGCCCGCACATCGCCCTGCAGCGGGCGGGCCTCAGCCGGCGTGGACGCTGCATCGCTCAGCGCGTCGCGCCACCACTGCAGGCGGATTTCTCCCGCCATCGGCGTGCGGATGACCTCGCGCACCCGCGCGATCTCCGCATTGAAGGCATAGAGCGCATAGAGATGCCGCCGCTTCTCGGCCGGCGCGAACAGGCCGGCGAGAAAGCGGTCCTTGTCGGCCGCGCGCACAAGCGCTTCGCAATGGGCGTAGGAGTCCACGGTCGTAACACCCTTTCCCCCTCCCCCGTTTCACGGGGGAGGATGGAAAGCTCTCGCCCGATCGCGTTCGCAATCAGCGCGTGGCAATTCATGTTACGCCACAGCGATCAGCAGCGCACCGACCCGGCGGCCCTCGGCGAGCAATTGGTTATAGGTGCGAACGGCGGCACCGGTCGACATCGTCTCGGCGACGATACCGTGCGCGCGCAGATGGAGGCGCGTCGCAGCGGGCAGCAGCCATGGATCATGCCCGGTGCCGATGAGCAGGTGCTCAACCGCCGGCACGGCGTCTATGATGAATGCAAGCTCCTCGTCGCCAAGCGCATCCGGCGCATCGATGGCAATCGCCCAAATCCCGTCAGGCAGGCACAGGATCGAGCCGCGATGCGACATGCCGGCGAAGCGGAACCCGCCATTGCCGTAGTTTTCGATCGCCGCCGGATAAGGAAGATGCGGGCTGGTGCGATCATACGCCATCGGCCGTTCTACGGGCGCGCCGCGGCCGGCCGTGACGCCGCCTTGTCCCCCTTACCCTTATCGGCGGCGGCCTCCTCTGACTTCGCCTGCGTGCGCACGCCGAGATAGATCAGCATCGGCGCGGCGATGAAGGCCGAGGAATAGACGCCCACAATCGACCCGAACAGCATCGCCCGCACGAAGCTCTGGATCGCTTCCGGCCCGAAGAACAACATGCCGAGCAGCGAGAGGATGACCGTGGTCGAGGTGATCACCGTACGCGACAGCGTGGTGTTCATCGCCAGATCGAGCAGTTCGGCGATCGGCACGCGCTTATAGCGGCGCAACATCTCGCGGATGCGGTCGTAGATCACCACGGTGTCGTTGACCGAATAGCCCATGATCGTCAGCACGGCGGCGACCGACGACAGATCGAAATCCAATTGGGTAATGCAATAGAAGCCGATGGTGAGCACGACGTCATGCAGCGTCGCGACGGTTGCGCCGACGGCGAACTGCCACTCGAAGCGGAACCACAAATAAATAAGAATGCCGACCATCGCGACCAGCATGCCGAGAATGCCGTTCTGCACCAGCTCGCCCGACACGCGCGGCCCGACAACCTCGACGCGCTGGTATTCGAAGCCGTCGCCGAGCGTGCCCTTGACCTTGGCGACCGCGGCCTGCTGCGCCGCCTCGCCGCCCGGCTGCTGCGCGAGACGGATCAGCACGTCGTCTGGCGCGCCGAAGCGCTGAAGCTGCATGTCGCCGAGATTGAGCGCCCCGATCTTCGCGCGAATATCGGCGAGGTCGGCCGGCCCGGATTTCGATTTCAGCTCAATCAGCGTACCGCCACGGAAGTCGATGCCGAAATTCAATCCGACCGTGAAGAACAGCACAATGGCGAGCAGCGACAGCAATCCCGACAGCGGAAAGGTGACCCGCCGCCACGCCATGAATGGCAGGTGAGTTTCGTCGGGAACGAGGCGCAAAAGCTTCAAGGCAACAAACTCCAGACCATCAGATCATTGTCACGCGCGGCGCCGTCAGATCGGTACTTCGGCCGGCCGCTTCATGTGAACCCAGAACGACACGATCAGCCGCGACAGCGTGAAAGCGGTGAATATCGTGGTGAAAATGCCGATCATCAGCGTCAAAGCGAAGCCGCGCACCGGCCCTGACCCGAGGAAGAACAGGACACAGGCGGCGATGAGCGTCGTGATATTGGCGTCGAGAATGGTCGCGAGCGCGTGCTTGAAGCCGGCATCGATAGCGCTGATAGCCGAGCGGCCGCCCCGCGCTTCCTCACGCATGCGCTCATAGATCAGCACATTGGCGTCAACCGCCATGCCGACCGTCAGCACGATGCCGGCGATGCCCGGCAAGGTCAGCGTCGCATTGAGCAGCGAGAGAACGCCGAGGATCATCGCGACATTGATGGCGACGGCAACATTGGCGAACAGGCCAAGCAGCCCGTAGGTCGCAAAGATATAGATCAGCACCAGTGCCGACCCGACATAGGCAGCGGTCTCGCCTTTCTCGATCGAGTCCTGGCCAAGGCCGGCGCCGACGGTGCGCTCCTCGATAATGGTGAGCGGTGCCGGCAGCGCACCGGCGCGCAGCAGGATCGCGAGATCGTTGGCGCCCTGGACGGTGAAATTGCCGGAAATCTGTCCCGACCCGCCGAGGATCGGCTCGCGGATCACCGGCGCCGAGATCACCTCATTGTCGAGCACGATGGCGAACGGCCGCCCGACATTCTCCTGCGTCACCTGCGCGAATTTGCGCCCGCCCGAGGTATTGAAGCGGAAGGTGACGATCGGCTCGCTGGTGCGCTGGTCAAAGCCGGGCTGAGCGTCGGTTAAATCCTCGCCCGAGACCATGACCTGCTTCTGCACCAGCACCGGGACCCGCTGGTTGCCCTTGCCCTCGTAAAGGATATCTGAATCCGGCGGCGCACGACCCTGCTGCACCGCTTCCTGCGGATTCATCGACAGGTCGACGAGGCGGAAGGTCAGCTTCGCAGTCTTGCCGAGCAGTTCCTTGAGGCGCGACGGGTCCTGCAGGCCCGGCACCTGGACGAGGATACGGTCGGCACCCTGGCGCTGGATCGATGGCTCGACGGTGCCGAGTTCGTTGACACGGCGCTCAATGATCTGGATCGATTGATCGACCGACTGACGAATGCGTTCATTCATCGCCGCGTCGGAGACGCGAAGACGGATCAATCTGCCGCCTTCATCGGCGATGTCGACCGTGCGCTGACCGGTGCCGCCAAGAATGCCACTGAGCGGCTGCGACAGCTCGCGCAGCTTGGCCAGCGCCTGCTGAACGTCGAAGCCCTCGCGAATGCGCACCTCGACGGTATCGCCGCGCGCTGTCAGTCCGGAATAGCCGATCCGCGCCTCGCGCAGGACGCGGCGGACATCATCGCGCAAAGCCTCGGTCTTCTCCTTGCGCACCGCATTGGAGTCGACCTCGAGGAGAATGTGCGATCCGCCCTGCAGATCGAGGCCGAGCACGATGTGGCGCTGCGCCCATTTGGGCCATTGCTCGACAACCTTCTCCGAAAAGAAGTTGGGCACCGCGGCAAGGCAGACGAACAGGACCGTGAGCAGGATCGCCGCCGTCTTGAACCGCGAGAAATGTAACATCGGCGTTCCGTTCGTCCTGCCGTCCCGGCCCTCGATCCCACGGAAGCGCGCCCACTTCCGAAAGGATCACGCATGAATAAATTACGACGCAGCGCGCATCTCGTACTTCGGAACGGCCCCCGAAAGGGTTATCAGCTGGCCTTCGCGCCAGCGTCGTCCTTCACCGGCTCGCCCTTGGCACGGACCTCGGCGATCATGCCGCGCATTTGCCGGACCCGGACCCCGTCGGAGACCTCGACCTCGATCTCGTTGTCGTCGACAACCTTGGTGATCTTTCCCATCAGGCCACCGGAGGTGATGACGGAATCCCCGCGGCGCATGTTCTTCACCATTTCCTGATGCTGCTTCGCCTTCTTCTGCTGCGGCCGCAAAATCAGGAAGTACATAATGACGAAAATAAGAGCGAATGGCAGCAGCGACATCAGCATGTTGCCGCCGCCTGCTCCCACGCCCTGAGCAAAAGCGGGCGTCACGATCATCGTTTTTCTCCTTCCGCGGTCCTCAGCAAAAACCGTCCCAGCAACTTGTGATATCGGAATCATCGCCCGGCAACTCTCCGGGTTGCCGCGGCCGCGGGGACTATAACGGTCGAAATGCCTTTTGCAACGGCACCCACCGCCGCGGGCCGCGCAGCATTCCCGCCGAGCTTTTAGCAAATGCCTGCCGCAGCGCAGCGCCGTGCCTCGCACGGCTCTACACGACTGAGGAACGCCTGCTGTCGCCAGCGGCCGCAGAGTGAGAAATGGTTACCTGATCAGCCGCGACGCCTCGCGGAAATGCGGGTGCTCGGCCGTTCCCAGCCATTCGAACACCACCATTTCGGTGGTGACGATATCGGCCCCGTGCCGCGCCATGCGCTGCACCGCGGTCTCGTGGCTTTCGGGCCGCCGTGCTCCGATCGCATCGCGCACGACGAAAACCTGCCGCTTTTCTTCAAGCAGGCTGAGCACGGTCTGCAGCACGCAGACATGCGCCTCGCAGCCGGTCACAACGAGATCCCGCCGCTCGCCGCCGAGCGCATCATGGAAACCGTCAGCACGGCAGGCGTCGAAGGTCATCTTGTGAACAACGGGCCCACCGGCGCTCGCCGCGATGTCCGGCACCGTCGCGCCGAGGCCGCCGACATTCTGCTCGGTGCGCAATACCGGCACGCCGAGCATTTTGGCGACCCCGAGGAGCCGGCGCGCATTGGCGACCACCTGCGTGCCGTTATCGATGGCCGGCATCAGCCTTGCCTGGAAATCGATCAGCACGAGCGTCGAGGTGTCGCTGTTCAGGAGTGGCATTCTTTAAGGTCCGTTGTTGGGCAGGCGAATGGTCAATGCCGACCATCATGCGCTAGATTTCGCCGAATACGAACGGGGGATATCGATGAGCTTGTTGTCACGCTTTCGCGAGGGCGCGCTGCGCCTCAACCGCATCGAAGCATTCAGCGACGGCGTATTCGCGATCATCGTGACGCTGCTGGTGCTCGAGCTCAAGGTCCCGCCACTCAAGGATCACGCCAGCGCCGCCGAGCTCGCGCATGCGCTCGTGGAAATCCTGCCGAAGTTCGTGAGCTGGCTGATCAGCTTCGTCATCATCTGCAAGTTCTGGCTCAATCACCATCACATTCTTGGGCTGGCGCGTCATGCCGATTACGGCCTGGTGTGGCTCAACTCGCTGTTTCTCATGGGCCAGTCCTTCATCCCCTTCCCCACCGCGATGATGGGCGAGTATGCCGATAATCCGCTGGCCGTGAGCTTTTTTGGGATTGTATTTGCAATCAACACGGTGATGTTTATCGGCTTGCGGGCCTATATCGTGCGCCGGCTGATCAAGCCGGAGCTCGCCGCCGAGCAGGACCCGCATGCCGGACTCAAGGGATTGATCGGCCCGGCCTCCTACCTGGTCGGCGCCACCCTGGCCTGGGTCGATATCCCCGCGGCCTTTATCACCTATGCCCTGACGCCACTGTTCTACATCACGCCGCCGCGCCCCTATATGGCCGCCACACCAAAACCCGCCGAGTAGTCCCGGCAATCCCGCTGGATTGCTGATCAAGTTGAGCGCCGCGTCGCGTCGTCATCACGCCATCATCGGTTGCTAGGCAGCCGCCCGCCTGCGCCCCCGCAGGATCATGCCCGAGGACCCGATGAAAACGCTCGCTGTGACCGCCCTCCTGCTCGCCAGCATTGTTAGTGCGCATG
>CAZTTL010000201.1:0-6868 GCA_964616635.1 uncultured Rhodoplanes sp.
GGCGGTTGAGGCGGTTGAGGCGGTTGAGGCGCCGACCGTGCTGAACATCAGGCCACCCGCGAGCGCCAACAGGGTCATCGCGGCGAAAGGAGTACGTCGGCAAGTCATTGCGAACTCCTTCCTTGCGTGTCCGTCTGTGCGCCTCACACGGGCGGCAGGTCGCCGCCGACATACGCGATCTGCACCATATTGGTGGCACCTGGCATGCCCAGCGGCAGGCCGGCGACGATTATGATACGTTCGCCGGCGCGGGCAAAGCCCTCGGCGAAAGCGGTGCGGCAGGCGCGGTCGACCATATCGTCCTGGTCGCGCGCGTCTTCGCCGATCACGCAGTGCACGCCCCACACGAGCGTAATGCGCCGTGCGGTTTCAGTCTTCGGCGAGATGACCACGATCGTCATATCGGGACGCTCGCGGGCGACCCGATAGGCGGTCGCGCCCGACGAGGTCCAGCATACGACGGCGGAAAGGTCGAGCGTTTCCGCGATCTGGCGGGCGGCGGCGGCGATCGCGTCGGCGCCGGTGCGCTCGGGCTCGGTGCGCTGATTGTGAATGACCGAGCGGTAGGTGGGGTCGCGCTCCACCGACTCGGCGATGCGGTTCATCGTCTGCACGGCTTCGACCGGGTATTTGCCGGCGGCCGATTCGGCCGACAGCATCACCGCGTCGACGCCCTCGAAGATCGCGGTCGCGACATCGGAGACCTCGGCGCGCGTCGGCATCGGGCTCAAAATCATCGACTCGAGCATCTGCGTCGCCACGACCACCGGCTTGCCGGCCCGCCGCGCGGCGCGGGTGATCTGCTTCTGCACGCCGGGCACGCGGTCGAGCGGCATTTCGACGCCAAGGTCGCCGCGCGCGACCATCAGCGCGTCGGCGGCTTCGATGATATCGGCGAGCCAGCCGACGGCCTGCGGCTTCTCGATCTTCGCCATCACGCCCGCGCGCCCGCGGGTGATCTTCTTGGCGGCGGCGATGTCTTCCGGGCGCTGGATGAAGGAGAGTGCGATCCAGTCGACGCCGGCATCGAGCGCGGCTTCGAGGTCGGTATAGTCCTTCGGTGTCAGCGCCGGCAGGACGATTAGCGAATCGGGCAGATTGAGTCCCTTGCGTGCGGTCAGCCTGCCGCCGACCTCGACCTCGGTCCGTACCCCGTTCGCAAAAATCTCGACGATCTTGAGGCGGATCCGGCCGTCATCGAGCAGCAGCGTGTGCCCGACCTGCAAGGCGCAGAGCACTTCGGGATGCGGGACGTGCACGCGCTGGACATTGCCGGGAGCGGGATCGGAGTCGAGGATGAAGGACGCGCCGATCTCCAGCCAGGCTTCGTCGCTTTCGAAGGTGCCGATGCGAAGTTTCGGTCCCTGAAGGTCGACCATCACCGCGATCGGGCGGTCCTGCTGCCGCTCGACGGCGCGGATCATCTGCACGTGCTCGCGCATCTGCTCCGGATTGGCGTGGCTCATATTGATGCGGAAGACGTCCGCCCCGGCCTCGAACAACTGCTCCACCGCCGTTTGATCGGCGGAGGCAGGTCCAAGCGTGGCGATGATCTTGACGCGACGCTGGCGTCTCATCGAGACGGACTTCCGCCCGGGAACTGCGGCGCTGGGGCGGTCCGTGATGGCGCTGTGGGGACGGTGGTCAGCGGCGAGCCGGTCGCTGGGCGCTGCGATGTCTCGGTGGAATCAGTCAACTGCACAGTCCAAGTCTGCTGGTCGCCGGTATCGACCTCGAAAAACCCGGTACGATCGAAGCCGCGGGCGAGACAATCCTCGGTGCCGCGGATGGTGAACTCCTTGTCCCGGGTACACATGAAGGCCTGCCCGGACCATTCGCCACCGCGATCGTAGTCGACGGCGTAGATGTAGTAGTACCGTGCAACGAGCGTGCCGCGGAGCAGCGTCTCACAGGACCGTGACGGCAGATTCCACCAGCCCTCGGTTGTCCACCCCTCGGCGTCACGATAGCCGATTGCAACCCCAACCTTGCCGCCGGTATTATTGCACAGGCGAAAATCGGCAGCGGCAGGTGCCGCCCAGCCAAATGCCAAAGACAGCAGGAAGGCGCCGACACCCGCGCGCAGAACGGCCGCCAATACAGTTCGGACGGACGAGGCGCTTGTCATCACGGGTCGCTGGTACATTTGGTTCGAAGCGGATGTTCCCTAAGTCCCAAGGCTCATCGCCTATCGACCAGTATAGCGCGGAAATCATTGATATTGGTACAGGTCGGCCCGGTTATCAGCAAATCGTCCAGGCGCGTGAAAAAGCCGGTCGCGTCGTTCTCGGCAAGAAAGACGGCGGGATCGAGGCCGAGTTTGTGCGCCCGCGAGAGTGTTGTTTCGTCGATGACGGCGCCGGCGGGATCGTCAGGGCTGCCGGCGCCGCCGTCGGTTCCGTCCGTGTCCGCGGCGAGCGCCTGGATCCCCGGCGTGCCCGCGAGGGCCAGAGCGAGGGCAAGCGCGTATTCCTGATTCGGTCCGCCGTGTCCCTGTCCGCGCACCGTGACGGTGAGCTCGCCGCCCGAGAGGATGACGGCGCGACGGCCATCACGCTGCAAGGCAAGCGCCAGCCCGGCGTGGCGCTGCGCGACCTCGCGTGCCTCGCCCTCGATCTGGTCGCCGAGGAACATGCTTTCGTCGCCATTTGCCGCGAGCTCCGCCTCAACGGCCTGGAAGGCCGCGCGCGGACGCGCCACGATCACATAGGCAGAATCAGCCAAAGCGGGCTCGCCGGGCTTGGGCGATTCGCTGGGCGGATCGCTGAGGAGCCGCGCTGCTGAGGCAGGGAGATCGAGGTGGTAGCGGGCAATGACGGCCCTGGTATCCGCCAGGGTTGAGGGATCGGGCACGGTCGGGCCCGAGCCGATCACCGCGGGATCGTCGCCCGGCACATCGGAAATCGCCAGCGTGACCACGCGGGCGGGGTGCGCGCGCAGCGCCAGGCGGCCGCCCTTGATCCGCGACAGGTGCTTGCGCACCGTATTGATCTCGCCGATCGTCGCGCCACAGGCGAGCAAGGCCCGGGTCACCGCCTGCTTTTCGGCAAGCGCAAGCTCGTCGGCAGGCGCGATCCAGTTCGCGGAAGCACCGCCTGAGAGAAGCACGAGCACGAGGTCATGCTCACCGGCGGCGTCGGCGAGGCGCAAGGCCTGTTCGGTCGCGTCGAGGCCCGCTTGGTCGGGCACCGGGTGCCCCGCCTCGATGACCGGCACGATGCGGGTCGGCCGGCCATAGCCGCGGCGGGTCACCGCGAGTCCCGTCAGCTTCTCGGCAGGCCAGCCGAGCCCGTCGAGATAGTGCTGCTCGGCAATCTCCGTCATGGCGCCGGCGGCCTTGCCGGCGGCCAGAATCACGATTCGGCCGTGCTCCGGCGGCGCCGGCAGGTGTGTAGCGAGGCAAACCCGCGGATGCGCCGCGTTGACGGCGGTGTCGAACAGCATCCGCAGATAGCCGCGCGCCGCGCTCAGTCTGTCGTCCTGGTTCATGGCCAGCGGAAATAGCACAGATTTGGGCAATGACTGGGCGGGCGCCTGCAACGCTATGGCACCGGGCACGCCGCGCCCTTATCTTCGCGCCAGAAGGGAGAGCGCCCCATGGACGAAAAGACCAAGACCGAGCTTGAAGCCGCGGTGTTTCGCCGGTTGGTTGAGCACCTGCGCACGCGCACCGACGTGCAGAACATCGACCTCATGACTCTCGCCGGCTTCTGCCGCAATTGCCTGTCGAACTGGTTGAAGGACGCGGCCGACGCGCAGGGCGTGGCGCTCAGCAAGGATGAGAGCCGCGAGGCGGTCTACGGCATGCCTTACGAGGAGTGGAAGGCAAAATACCAGCGCGAGGCGACGCCCGAGCGGCAGGCCGCATTCGCGCATGCGCATGCCGAGGCGCATAAGCATTAGAGCGAATTCCGTTCAGGTGGAATCGGAATTCGCTCTATTTCTCTTTGAGTGATCGCATTTTCTGGCGGCGAACCGGTATCCACTTCGCCAGAAAATGCTCTCGCTCATTTTCACCTACTCCGAAGAGGGCAGCGCAATCTTCTCGCTCCCCCTGAAAGGGGGAGGGCCGGGGTGGGGGTTGCAGAACGATGACCCCCTCCCCGCGAGCTTCGCTCGCTGACCTCCGCCTTCCAGGGGGAGGTTGATTCCGCCGGAGCTGAAAATGCTCTGGCTGACCAGGGCCGGCCCTGCGAAGGTGCCGCCGGTCGATGATCTCGGCGCGGCCACTTAAAGCGAATTCCGTTCTAACGGAATCGGAATTCGCTCTGTTTCTCCTTTAGTGATCGCATTTTCTACGGCGAACCGGCGTCCACTTCGCCGGAAAATGCTCTAGCGATTCGCCCGCAGCCGCGCGAGCCGCGACCCCCTCGTCCTGAGCTTTGTGTGAATCGCGGGGACGAAGGCGAGTGCTTGCCTTGACGCCGGCGCGGTTTCCCCTCGAATGAAGCCAACGACATCGTCACCGAACAGAATCGAGGAGTGCCCATGCCTGCGACCGCGGCAGCCCTTAAGCCCGACGCCACCAGCGACCGCGAATCGGTCGCCCTTGCCAAGGACCAGCTCAAGGCGGTCGTCGAGCGCATTGAACGCCTGGAAGAAGAGAAGAAGGGGATCGCCGACGATATCCGCGACGTTTATGCCGAGGCCAAGGGCAACGGCTATGACGTGAAGGCTTTGCGGACGGTGATACGCCTGCGCAAACAGGACCAGTCCGAGCGACGCGAGCAGGAGGCGGTGCTGGAGACCTATATGCACGCGCTGGGAATGGTCTGATCGCCGGATCGCCGCGCCCAAAACAAAAGCCCGGTGCGAGCCGGGCCACCAAGTCGTGCTGAGCAGTCGCGAAACTCTATTGAAGGGCGGCGGTGCGCTGGAAGGTGACGGTGGAGACGAAGACCACCGCCCCGCCGGTGAATCGGTCGCAGGTCAGACCGGGATTTGGGTTGTCGGAAAACGTCATCATCACTGTCGCTTCCGGCTTGTCCATCAGGCGCTGCAGGCTGGCGTAATCAGGCGCGCCGGATAAGCTCGTGGTGAACGACGTGTAGAGGCTGGGCGCGAAGATTGCTGCGCGCAGCCACGGATCGTCGAACTGCGTGCCGGCGGTGACGGCGACCGCCGGCGCGATGGTGGCGTGCGGTGAGCCCTTGCCCGCGGCGTCGCCAGTCAACCGCGCGGCGCTTTTCTTGATCACGGCGAGCGGTGGGCCATTGCCGCGGCGGGCATTGTCTTGCGCATCGGTGCGGTCGGCCGCCGGACCGGTCGTGCCGGTCGGGGCGATCGACGACGTAGGCGACTCATGCGGGTCGGCGGCGTAAGCAAGCGCGATATCGAGCGGCACGCGGTCCTTCTGCGCTTCACGCAGTGGCCACGGCGTCGGGTGCGCCGTTTGCTCCGGCGTTGAACTTTGCGGGACGAAGCCGTCGGCCGACGCGGTCTGGATCGGCTTCTCAGCCGGTGCGGGCTCGGTCGCCGCCGTCGCGATGCTGCGGCGCGGATTGGCCCTCGGTTCCGGAATGGTCGTCGCAAGGGCGACCTTCGCAGGCGCAGACGGCTTCACCGCCAGTGCCGCATCGTTGCGCGAATTGTCCTCGTCCTCCTCGATGTCCTTTCCACCGCCGAACAGCTTGGCCAGCAGGGCCGGATGCTTCTTCGGCGTGGTCACGTCGATGCCGGCAGTGTGTGCGGCGTCCAGCGACATTTGCGAGGGCGTGCGACCACCGCGGGCAACGTCAGCGAGCGCGAGCTTGTAATTCCGCAGCGGCTTGCCGTTCGACGGGATGTGCACCGTGCGTCCGTCGGGGAATACCTTGGAAAGCTGCGCATAGGTCATGCGCGGCCAATGGCGGATGTTTCCGACGTCGACATGGATGAAGGTGGATGACGGATAATAGCCGACACCACCGCGCTGCAGCCGCATCGCGGCCTCGCGCTGCTTCTCGAGCGGGACGCCCGGAATGTGCAGGTCGATCGCCTTGCCTACGGTGTGCTGGCTGAAACGGGCGACGCCGCTGCTGCGCCGTCGCAGCATTGCATTGGTCGCCGGCGCGCGATAGCCGCAGATGATCTCGATCGGTTCCGTGGCGCCGACATCGCGGTAGAGTTCCCACACCGCGTCGAGCACTTTCGGATCCATGCGGATGGCTTCGTTGCGTCGCCAATCGCGCAGTTCCCAATTGATTTTCTTCAGCGCCTCTTCGTCGTAGCGACCGTTGCGCTTGTAGGTGATTGTCAGCTCTTCGTCGGTATGGAGATGTTTGAACGAGAGCGTGCGCGTATCGCCATTGGCGACGGCATTCTGTAATGAGCCGCAACTGATGAGCAGCGCCAGCGCTGCAATACCGACATTTTGCCCAGCGCGGAGAAGTCCGATGGCGGGTGACGCGAATCGCAACTGGCGTGTTGAACTGTTCGGCACTTTGATCTCTCGCGAGACAACATTCTCCCTTCCCCGCGAGGACATCCCGCGAAAATTGCTGCGCGACTGCCAGAGTCGCGCAGCGAAGGTTGAACGTCAGTCTTTGCCGGATTGGTTAACGCGGTGTTAGAGCCCCCCAACCCCCGATCACAGGTGCATCACTAATTCGTGATCGTGGCGAAAACAAGCCACATTGCGGTCGGTACGCGAAAAACAGCGATTTTATCGGTATTTCCGTGATGCTACTGATAGGGATGCTGCGCAGTTCTGTGTAAGGGCAGGGCTTGATCCGCAGACGTTCGTGATCGCAACAGGGCCCGCGCAGGGTCCGAAAAGTAAAGCCGGACATTAGAGCATTTTCCGGCGAAGTGGGCACCGGTTCGCCGCCAGAAAATGCGACTACGCAAAGCGAAACAGAGCGAAATCCGATTCTACCTGAACGGATTT
>CAZTTL010000202.1:0-6864 GCA_964616635.1 uncultured Rhodoplanes sp.
TGACCTGCTCGGCGGTGGAGATGGGCGCCAAGGGCGATCTCGGCGTCACCCTCGATCTCGATGCCGTGCCCTGCCGCGAGGAGGGCATGACCGCCTACGAGATGATGCTCTCGGAAAGCCAGGAGCGCATGCTCATGGTGCTCAAGCCGGAGAAGGAGAAAGAGGCGGAGGAAATCTTCCGCAAATGGGGGCTGGACTTCGCGGTGGTGGGCGAGACCACGGCCGACAAGCGCTTCATCGTGCGCCACCAGGGAAGGACCATGGCCGACCTGCCGATCAAGGAGCTCGGCAGCGAGGCGCCGGTCTATCACCGCCCCATCGTCGCGCCCGCAAAACAGCCGGTGATCGACCCGGCGGTCGCCACCGAGATGCCGGTCGCCGATGCGCTGGAAACCATGCTCGCCTCGCCCGACCTCTGCTCCAAGCGCTGGGTGTGGGAGCAGTATGACCACATCATTCTCGGCAATACGGTGCAGCGGCCGGGCGGCGACGCCGCGGTCGTGCGCGTGCTCGAGGGGCCGAAGGCGCTGGCGCTCACGACCGACGTAACGCCGCGCTATTGCGAAGCTGACCCCTATGAGGGCGGCAAGCAGGCGGTCGCCGAAGCCTGGCGCAACCTCTCCGCGGTCGG
The DNA here is from genome assembly GCA_964616635.1 of uncultured Rhodoplanes sp. Lineage (GTDB taxonomy): Bacteria > Pseudomonadota > Alphaproteobacteria > Rhizobiales > Xanthobacteraceae > Rhodoplanes. The sequence continues at coordinate 632 of CAZTTL010000202.1, forward strand.
CGCCAAGCCGCTCGCCATCACCGACAATCTCAATTTCGGCAATCCGGAGAAGCCGGAGATCATGGGCCAGCTGGTCGGCGCCATTCATGGCATCGCCGAGGCTTGCCGGGTGCTCGATTTTCCGGTCGTGTCCGGCAATGTGTCGCTCTACAACGAGACCAACGGCCGGGCGATCCTGCCGACGCCGACCATCGGCGGTGTCGGCCTGCTCGATGATTTCCAGGCGGCCGCCTCCATCGCTTTCAACGCCGAAGGCGAGGCGATCCTGCTGGTCGGGGAGACCCGCGGCTGGCTCGGCCAGTCGATCTATCTGCGTGACATCTGCCTGCGCGAGGAAGGGGCGCCGCCGCCGGTCGACTTGGCGGCGGAAAAGGCCAATGGCGACTTTGTGCGGCTGATGGTGCGCTCCGGAATTGCGACGGCCGTCCACGACGTGTCCGACGGCGGGCTTCTGATGGCGCTCGCCGAAATGGCGATAGCGTCTGCTATCGGAGCGATGCTGGAGGTGCCGCCCGCCGGCATTCCGCCGCATGCCTTCTGGTTCGGCGAGGATCAGGCCCGCTATATCCTCACCGTGCGCTCGCGGAATATTGATGCAATCTTCCTGCGCGCGGCCGCCGGGGGCGTTAGCATCAGCCTCCTGGGCGCGACCGGTGGCGAAGCTTTATGCATTCCGGGGGAGCGCCCGCTGGCAATTAAGGCCTTGACGGGGCATTTCGAACAATGGTTTCCGACCTATATGTCGCAGGGAGCGGCGTGAAGGCACAGGCGGCGCGGAGACGGCCATGCCGATGAGCGCGGATGACATCGAGCGGTTGATCCGGGAGCATATTCCGGATGCGGAAGTGATCATTCGCGATCTGGCCGGTGACGGCGACCATTATGCCGCCACTGTCATTTCCGAGTCGTTCCGCGGCAAGACGCGGGTGCAGCAGCACCAGCTCGTCTACGCCGCTTTGCGCGGGGAGATGGGCGGCCAGCTTCACGCGCTCGCCTTGCAGACCGGCGCCCCCGACGAGGGTGCTTGAGACGACCAGGGCGCGGGATTTGGCCCGCGTCATGAAGGGAAGAACCATGAGCATCGAGCAATTCATCGCCAACGAACTGAAGTCGAATGACGTCGTGCTGTTCATGAAGGGGACGCCGCAGTTTCCGATGTGCGGCTTTTCCGGGCAGGTTGTGCAGATCCTCGATTATCTCGGCGTGTCCTATAAGGGGCTCAACGTCCTTGAATCGGACGACCTGCGCGAGGGCATCAAGGAATTTTCCAACTGGCCGACGATCCCGCAACTCTACGTCAAGGGCGAGTTCCTTGGCGGTTGCGATATTGTCCGCGAGATGTTCCAGGCGAACGAGCTGCAGCAATTCCTGAAGGACAAGGGGATCGAAGTCCGGGCGCAGGCCTCGGCCTGACGAATCCAATTGGCTGATGGGAACGTGGTTCAGTGACACGTCGCGTCGTGGGGCGCGAGCGTGCAGGTGAACGGTGTCTGTCCGCCGATATCGATGAAGCGGCCCGCGGCGCTGTCGCCCGCAGCCTTGATCAGCAGGAATCCGAAACGGTGATCCGAGCGGGCGGCGTGGACGGTCGCGCCGCCGATGGTCATGCCTTGCATGGCGCGATCGATCGGCCGGTCGAGCGCGGTGCCCCCGGTGCCGACAATGAGCTGCGGCGGGCGGGCGTCGGCAAAGCTCAATGCCTCGAAGATGTGCATGTGACCGGACAGCGCGAGCGTGATGCCGGAAGGCAGCCGGCCGCCCGCCGCCGCCGCAAGCGCGATCTGCAGCGTACGGTTCATGGTAAAGTTTCGTCCGATCCCCCAGATCGGGCGATGGCTGAGAAACCAGGTGCCGGGTTTCGGCGCCATGGCGGCAAATTGGCCGGCATAGGGGGCGCTGTCGCACGAATCCTGGGCGCAGGCGTCATAGGCGTTGCTGGAATCCATCACCAGGAAGGAGCGGCCGCCAGCATTGACGGTATAGGGCGGCGTCAGGTCGGTGCAGGCTGGGGGCGCGGGGGAGTCCGGCGGCGGTTCTTTGCTCGCGAGGACGGGATAAAGGAAACGGAAATAGCCGAGCCCGGCGCGCGCGCAGATCTCATGATTGCCGCGCACCAGGATCCAGGGTGCGGCGGCGAGCAGCGGAGCGGCGGGCGCGAAGAAATCAGCCTTCCAGGTGATCCAGTTGTCGCCGTGCGGGCTACCGGCGCAGCCGGCGTCGCCCGCCGGGCAGGCGTTCTCGCGATAGAGATAGTCCCCGACATGGATGACGAGATCGGGCTTTAGCGCGGCAACAGTCTTGCTGAGCTGCGGGAACGGCCATTGCGCCGGCTCGTCGCAATTCTGGAAATGTCCCTCATGCGGGTGGTCGTAATTGCGCTTGCTGAGAGGCTGCGCTTTGGCGTCCTTCAGCCGGCAGCCGGTATCGCCGAACACCGCAATCGTGGCGATCGCGGGTTTCGGCAGCGGCAGGCCGCGCCCCAAAATCTCGGCAGCCGCCGTGTCTGCAGGGATTGGCGCTTCGCAGACAAGGACGGGAAAGGCGGGATTTGCGCCGGTCTCCGGCGCAGCACGCACGTGCATGGCTCGCGTGTCGCCATCAAGGGTGATGGCCGGGCATTCGCGGGTGCCGGAGAGGATGGCGCGCGCAACCGCGCCCGCGCCGCCGAGCACGACGTAGGCCGCTTCCAGCGTGCCCGTCTGCGCCGCAGCGGCACCCGGCACGACCGCTGCGGATACAGCCGCGAGCGCGACAAGGACTTGCAGCGCGCGCCGTCGGAAACGCCCGCTCGTGGCCGGCTGCCGCGCCATCAGCGTGAATAGTATTCCACGACCAGGTTCGGTTCCATCTGGACCGGGTAGGGGACGTCGCTGATCTGCGGGACGCGCGCGAACCGCGCCGACATCTTGTTGTGGTCGATCTCGATATAGTCGGGCACGTCGCGTTCCGCCAAAGCCGCCGCTTCCAGCACGCTCGCGAGCTGGCGCGACTTCTCCTTGACCTCGATCAGGTCGCCGGCCTTGCAGCGGAAGCTCGCAATATTCACCCGGTTGCCGTTCACCGTGATATGGCCGTGATTGATGAACTGGCGGGCAGCAAAAATCGTCGGCACGAATTTGGCGCGATAGACGATGGCGTCGAGGCGGCGTTCCAGGAGGCCGATCAGATTGGCGCCGGAATCGCCCTTGAGGCGGATCGCCTCGCCATAGATGCCGCGGAACTGGCGCTCGGAAATATTGCCGTAATAGCCCTTCAGCTTCTGCTTGGCGCGCAGCTGGACACCGTAATCGGACAGCTTGCCCTTGCGCCGCTGGCCATGCTGGCCGGGGCCGTATTCGCGGCGATTGACGGGGCTCTTCGGGCGGCCCCAGATATTCTGCCCCATCCGGCGATCGATCTTGTACTTCGCATCGGTGCGCTTGCTCATCGCGTCCTCGTGCGGCGGGCCATGCCCGCCTGAATGAGTGTGGATTGAGGATCGCGCCCTCCTCTGTCCGGGCTTTTGGGCCGGGACCGACAGGTCCGCCTCGCAGCGTCGAGAACGCACCACGGGTCGCGAAATGCCGCGCGGGCCCAAGGGCCCGCGCAGCGCCGAGACAGTTAAGCCAACCGGCGGATTTGTCAAATGGCGGCTGGCGACCGAAAGGCTAGCCCCTAGAGCATTTTCCGGCGAAGTGGACACCGGTTCGCCGCAGAAAATGCGATCACTCATAGAGAAACAGAGCGAATTCCGATTCCACCTGATCGGAATTCGCTCTGGCCGTCTACACCATGGCGTTGTCGGCGAGGCGCAGCCCAAACCGGGCGAGGGCGCGGGTAAGCGCCGGTGAGGGAGCATTGGCCGAGGTGAAGACCACGCGGTCGGCCGCTCTGCCGCCGCCCGCGACTTCGATGTCGCGCAGTCCCGCCGGCCCGAGAAGCTGGACCACCCGGCGGGCGATCGCGGGCGCGGGGTCGATCCAGGCGACCGGCCATGGGGCCAGCCGCTCAAAGTGATCGAGCAGCAGCGGATAATGGGTGCAAGCGAGCACGACGGTATCGACGCGCCGGTCGCCGCGGTCGACGAAGCAGGGCGCGATCTCCCCAAGGATCGCATCGTCGTCGATCGGCGCCGTCCGCAGGGTTGCTTCGGCAAAGCCCGCGAGCCGTGCCGAGCCGATCAGCATGATCTCGCAGTCTTGGCCGAAGTCCGCGATCAGCTTGCGGGTGTATTCGCGCGCGACCGTCGCCTCGGTGCCGAGCACCGAGATCAGCCGCGTCCGCGACGAGGCGCAGGCCGGCTTGATCGCCGGCACGGTGCCGACGAAGGGCACGGAATAGGCGGCGCGCAGATGCGCCAGCACCAGGGTCGAGGCGGTGTTGCAGGCGATCACCACGAGATCCGGCCGGTAGGTCGCGATCAGGTCGCCCATCAGCGGCACCAGGCGGGTGATCAGCGCCGGCGCCTCGTGGCGGCCATAGGGGAAGAAGGCATCGTCGGCGACATAGACATAGCGCGCGTCCGGCCGCGCCTTCACCACCTCGCGGAACACGGTGAGGCCGCCGAGGCCGGAGTCGAAGACGAGGATGGTGGGGGTGAAGGGCATCTGCGGCAATTGCGCTTGTCTATTCCTCGAAGGCGGTTTCGAGGCTGCGCCTAGCATAAAGGATTCGCGGGATGGTCAAGAATCGCCTGCCGCTGCCGATGCCGGGTCTCGGTTGCGGAGAACACCACTGCACAGGGATGTGGCATCATGCGAGATCGAGACGTCAGCCTGTTTTCTGTTTCAGACTGACGTAATCGCGCAGAACCTCATTGATCCGGCGTCGGAAGCCCTGACCCTGCCGTTTGAAAAACGCGACGACATCCCGGTCAAGTTCGAGGGAGATGGACTCTTTGTCCGAAGTCTTGTCGATGCTCGCCCAGAATGCATCATCGAGGGCAGGGTGGTCGGGATCAGAAGCGGCCATTCGCTCGATTTCATCATCGGTCAGGCGATCGATGCGATCGCGATCCGTTTCGGAAGCAACCGGCCGGTAGCTGCCATCAGCCTGTCGCAGCAGCAGCGTGCCATCGGCGAGGCGCGTGAAGGCGGTGTCAGCGGATGCCATAGCGGTTCCGTTCCTTTCGGCTCGCTGGCCAGGCGGTAATGATCCATGTCACCGGTCCGCGCATGGTGTAGACCACAGTAAAGACCCGCCCGATCGCTTGTCCAATCGTTATTCGGCGCTCCTCTCCATAGTCGTTCCGACGGTCCTCCAGATCAAGGCGGTTCGGGTCGGCGAAAACGTCAACCATATCACGTAAATCAAACCCACGTTCGGAGAGCAGCCGGTCGCGCTTTCCTGGATCGCAGTCGAATATACGTTCTGTTGCCCTTAATAATAAGGCATCGGCTGGTTCGTATGACGTCCCGCCTACCCGAACACCCGCGCAAAGATCGTCTCGACATGCTTGAGGTGATGCGCGAGGTCGAAGCAGGCCGTGATCTCGGCGTCGCTCATGTATTTGCGCACGTCCGGATCGTCCTTCAGCAAGCCCATGAAATCGGTGGCTTCGCCCTGCCACACCTTCATCGCGTTGCGCTGGACGAGGGAGTAGGCCTCCTCGCGCGTCGCGCCTTTCTGCGTCAGCGCCAGCAGCACGCGCTGCGAGTGGATCAGCCCGCCGAGCTTATCGAGATTGCGCTGCATGGTTTCGGGATAGACCAACAGCTTGTCGACGATGCCGGCGAGCCGCGCCAGGGCGAAATCGAGCGTGACGGTCGCATCCGGCCCGATCATGCGTTCGACCGAGGAATGCGAAATGTCGCGCTCGTGCCACAGCGCGACATTCTCCAGCGCCGGCGTCACATAGGCGCGCACCATGCGGGCAAGCCCGGTCAAATTCTCCGACAGGATCGGGTTGCGCTTGTGCGGCATCGCGGAAGAACCCTTCTGGCCCGCGGAGAAGAACTCCTCGGCTTCCGAGACCTCGGTGCGCTGCAGGTGGCGGACTTCGATCGCCAGCCGCTCGACCGACGAAGCGATGACGCCGAGGGTGGCGAAATACATCGCGTGGCGGTCGCGCGGGATCACCTGGGTCGAGATCGGCTCGACCGCGAGGCCCATTGCGTCGGCGACATGCGCCTCGACCCGCGGGTCGACCTGCGCGAACGTGCCGACGGCGCCCGAAATCGCGCAGGTCGCGACCTCCTTGCGCGCTGCCTGTAACCGTTCGCTTGCGCGGGCGAACTCGGCATAAGCATAAGCGA
>CAZTTL010000203.1:0-6821 GCA_964616635.1 uncultured Rhodoplanes sp.
TAAAAAATTAAGGTAAGCGTAATGGCGCGTAGTCAGCTTGATGCCGTGCGGCTGCACCAGATCTAGAAACGGCGCATGCGGCCGCGGCGCCGCGCGATGCACGGCGTCCATCACGCTCTCATATTGCTGCGGGCCGGTGACCGCGAGCACGTTCGGATGGCGCGCCGTGATCGCTTCCGGCTCGGCGCCCAGGCAGCCGGTGACGATGACCTTGCCGTTGGCCGCCAGCGCATCGCCGATCGCGGCGAGCGACTCCGCCCTGGCGCTGTCGAGAAAGCCGCAGGTATTGACGATGACGACGTCGGCGCCTTCGTGGCTACGCGTGAGCTCGTAGCCCTCCGCGCGCAACCTTGTGATGATGCGCTCGGAGTCCACCAGCGCCTTCGGGCAACCAAGCGAGGTAAAGCCGATGGTCGGGACTCGGCCGACCTCCTCGGCTTCCGGCGCTGTCTCCTGATTGGCGGACAAGTTACCCATCGAACAATTGTAGCCTGGTGCGCATGGTCTGATCCACTAAGAGCGAAATCCGTTCAGGTAGAATCGGATTTCGCGCGAGATCACGCCGCGATCTCTGTGATCCCCATCACATTGCGATGGTGGGAAGATCGGCATCATTCCCATCCAAACCCTGGGCGAGCCATGCAGCCCATGATGGGAGGTGACTTATGACCGCGAATTTTGGTGCCGGGCGCGAGGCCCGTAACGTCACAGAGTTCTTCTCACAGGGGCCATCCTCCGACCGGCAGGCCGGTGCCGCCCATCGGTGCCGGGCGTGTGGTGCCGAAGTGCCCGTGCTGATCTTCTTCGACACCCGGAGGCAGGCCTATTGCCGCCCGGCGTGTTGGGAAGCGATGGCGGACCGATAGCCTCGCGCGCGATCGCTTGAGGTTGAATCGATCGCGCTCCTTATCTCCTTGGCTTGTCGCATGATCTTTTCCGAAAAGTCTGCAACTTTTCTTAGATCATGCGCGATCGCGGCATCCGCGCTGAGACTTCACCTCGCCGAATAAACGCCTCAGGCGCTTTCAACCTCCAATGCCGCAAACCGCAGCTCGGGGGTTGGCACCGGCGCGGCGATCTTGCGCAGCAGGCCCGGCGTTTCGACGCCGAACTCGTCGGCAAATACCGCCGCAAGGCCGACCCGCGCCTTCGGATCGGCTGCGGCCATGCCCGGCGGCGTACCGCCATTGGCGGCACGGGCGGCGGCGACCGCGCCCTTGGTCAGGAGCGACGCGCCGAGGGCGATCGCAGCCAGACGCAGGTAGGGCGAGGCGGCGTAGAGCTGATCATCGCCGGCACACCGGCGTGCCGTGAGCCATTGCGTCGCGGTGCCGAGATCATCGAGCGCGGTGGACGCGACCGCAGCGACCGGCTTGAGTGCGCCACGAAAGTCTGCGGGAAGAGAGTCGACGGAGGCGAGCACGCCGCGGCATTCCTCGATCAGCGCTTGGATGCCGGCGCCGCCGTCCGGCAAAACCTTGCGGGTCACCAGATCGATCGCCTGGATGCCGTTGGTGCCCTCGTAGATCGGCGGGACGCGGGCATCGCGCCAGTGCTGGGCGGCCCCGGTCTCCTCGATATAGCCCATGCCGCCATGAACCTGGATGCCGATCGAGGCGACCTCGACGCCGTTCTCGGTGGAAAATGCCTTGAAGATCGGCGTCAGCAGGTCGGCAAAGCGCTTGCCGCGACGGCGCACGGCATCATCGTCGGCGCCGCGCGCATCATCGATCGCGGCGGCGGTGAAATAGGCGATCGCGCGGTTCGCCGCGGTCAGCACTTTCATGCGCCCGAGCATGCGGCGGACATCGGGATGCGCGATGATCGGCGCCGCGCCGGAATAGCCGGCGGCACGGCCCTGGCGGCGTTCGCCGGCATAGGCGAGCGCCTGCTGGAACGCGCGCTCGGCGATGGCGACGCCCTGGAGGCCGGTTGCGAGCCGGGCACCGTTCATCATCGTGAACATGCAATGCAGGCCGCAATGCGGCTCGCCGACGAGCCAGCCGGTGGCGCCGCGATCGTCGCCGTAGATCATGGTGCAGGTCGGGCTGGCGCGGATGCCGAGCTTGTGCTCGATCCCGGCGCAGCGCAGGTCATTGCGCGGGCCGGGCCGTCCATCGGCATTCACCAGAAATTTCGGTACGACGAAGAGCGAAATCCCCTTGGTGCCGGGCGGGGCGTCGGGCAGCCGCGCCAGCACCAGATGGATGATGTTTTCCGCGAGGTCGTGCTCGCCGAAGGTGATGAAGGTTTTTTGGCCGTAAAGGCGATAGGTGCCGTCGCCGGCAGGCTCGGCACGCGTCCTTAAAAGCCCGAGATCGCTGCCGGCCTGCGGCTCGGTCAAATTCATCGTCGCGGTCCAGCTGCCGTCGATCAGCTTGGCGAGATAAGTATCGGCGAGCGCCGGCTCGGCATGGGCCAGCAAGGCAGGGACCGCGCATTGCGTCAGCACCGGCAGCGTTGACAGCGCCATGCAGGCGCTGGTGAGCATTTCCATGGTCGCGGTGCCGATCGCGATCGGCAGGCCGGCGCCGCCATGGCTTTCCGGCAACGAGACCCCGTTCCAGCCGGCCTCCGCCCAGGTGGCATAGGCCTCGCGCCAACCCGGCGGCGTCCGCACCACGCCGTTCTCGAACACCGAGCCGGCGACATCGCTCGGCCGATTCAGCGGCGCGATCGTCTCCTCCACCAGCACCGCGGCCTGCTCGAGGATGGCGCGCCAGTCCGTGCAGGTCTCGGTCGGAATGTCGGGGGAAGAGGGCCCAGGCGCCACCGCCATCAGATTGAACAGGATGTCGTCGACCGGGGCGCGATAGGTCATGGCACAACACTCACCCTTTGAGATAACTGCTGACGATCCGCTCATCGCCGGCGAATTCGTTGGCCGGCCCGTCCATGGTGAAGACGCCGAGCTCCATCACATAGGCGCGGTCGGCGATGCGCAGCGCCGCACGGGCATTCTGCTCGACCAGGAGGATCGACACGCCGGTGCTGCGCAGCTCCTGCATGATGCGGAAAATCTCGGCGACGATCAGCGGCGCGAGGCCAAGGCTGGGCTCGTCGAGCATCAACAGGCGCGGGCTCGCCATCAGGGCGCGTCCGATCGCGAGCATCTGCTGCTCGCCGCCGGACAGCGTCGCAGCGAGCTGGCGGCGGCGCTCGCACAGGTGCGGGAAGTGGGCAAAGACCTGGTCGAGCCCGGTGCGCCGCTTTTCCGCCGATACGCGAAAACCGCCGAGCACGAGATTGTCCTCGACGCTCATCGAGCCGAACAATTCCCGTTTCTCCGGAACGAGGCAGATGCCGTGCTCGACCCGGGCTTCGACATCGAGCCGGCGGATGTCACGGCCGGCAAAGCGCATAGCGCCGCTTGACGGCAGCACCCCCATGACGGCGTTGAGCAGCGTGCTCTTGCCGGCCCCATTGGCGCCGATCACCGTCACGATCTCATTGTCGGCGACCGAAAGCGAGGCTTCGCGCACGGCTTCCACCGTGCCATAGGCGACGCCAAACTTATCGAGCGCGAGGAGGGGCGCGGTCACGGCTCGGCTCCGAGATAGGCGGCAAGCACCGCGGGGTCGGACGTGATCGCGGCAGGCGAGCCTTCGGCGATCTTGGTGCCGAAATCGAGCACGACGATGTGGTCGACGAGACCCATCACGAAGCGCATGTCATGCTCGACCAGCAGCATGGTCATGCCCTCGGCGCGCAATTGCCCGAGCAGGTCGGCAAGCATGCGTTTTTCGTGATCGCGCAATCCCGCGGCCGGCTCGTCGAGCAGCAGCAGGCGGGGATCGAGGCAGAGCGCGCGCGCGATCTCGACAATGCGCTGCTGACCGAGTGGCAGGCTGCCGGCGGGCTGGTACATCCGCTCGGTGAGGCCGACACGGGTGATCTGCCGCGCGGCTTCCGCCAGCAGTCGGCCTTCTTCCGCGCGCTCGGCATGCAGCAGGCTCGCGAGCACGCCGGAGCGCCCGCGCAGATGGGCGCCGAGCGCGACGTTTTCCAGCACGGTCATCTCCGGCATCAGCTTGACATGCTGAAAAGTGCGGGCGATGCCGCGGCGGGCGATGTCGCCGGGGCGGTTACCGCCGATCGGCTCGCCGGCAAAACGGACGCCGCCCGCGGTCAAGGCAAGAATGCCGGTGATCAGGTTGAACAGCGTGCTCTTGCCGGCGCCGTTCGGCCCGATCAGGCCGACAATGGCATTCGATGGAATCGCGACAGTGACGTCATCGACGGCGATAATGCCGCCAAAGCGCTTGCTCGCCCCGCTGACCTCGAGCAACGGCGACACCGCGATGTCGTCGGTCCGCCGCAGCAGCGGCTTGGCATTGGCGGGCGGGGCCACTGGCGGCGGGCTGGGAAACAGCGCAGCGAGCCATGGCCACAGTCCGTCGCGCGCCACTTGGAGCGCCATGACCAGCACGATGCCGAATACGATGGTCTCGGCCTGGATGTCGCTGCCGAGTACCGCCGGCAGGATGCGTTGCAACGCATCCTTCAGGAGGGTCACGACGCCGGCGCCGAGCAGCGCGCCCCAGACATAACCGGCACCGCCGAGCGTCGCCATCAGCAGGTATTCGATGCCGGCATTGAGCCCGAACGGGGTCGGGTTCACGCTGCGCTGGAGATGGGCGTAGAGCCAGCCGGACAGGCCGGCGAGCAGGGCGGCATAGACGAAGACGATCAACTTCACCCGCATGCGGTCGACGCCGAAGGATTCGGCGGCCAAGCCGCCGCGGCGCAGCGCGCGGATCGCGCGGCCGATGCGCGAGGAGAGGAGGTTGGTGGTGCCGATCGCGGCAAGCAGCACCGCGATCCAGATCACCCAATAGGTTGCCTTCGGGTCGATCAACGACCACGGGCCGATTGAGAGCGGCGGGATGCCGGTGATCCCATCATTGCGCCCGAGCCATTCGATCTTGCCGAACAGGAAATACAGGCTGATGCCCCAGGCGAGCGTGCCGAGCGGCAGGTAATGGCCGGACAGCCTCACCGTAATCAGGCCGAGCAGCACCGCGGCGAGAGCCGTCACCACCAGCGCGCAGGGCAGGCTCAGCCACGGCGAAACGCCATAGGTCGTGGTCAGGACGGCGGTGGTATAGGCACCGAAGCCGACGAATGCGGCCTGGCCGAACGAGGTCATGCCGCCGACGCCGGTCAGCAGGACGAGGCCGATCGCCACCAGCGCGGCGAGCCCGATATTGTTGGCGAGCGTGATCCAGAACGGTGGCACGTCGGGCAGCGTGCCGAGGAGGATGAGCCCGAGCACGAAGAGGGGGAGAGCGAGCCGCGATGCCATCACCTATTCGTCCTCTTCGACATGGGCCGTATGCAGCGAGCGCCACATCAGCACCGGGACGATCAGGACGAAGACGATGACCTCCTTGAAATTGGAGGCATAGAACGAGGCAAAGGCTTCGACGAGGCCGACCCCAAGCGCGGCAAGCGCGGTGACTGGATAGCTCGCCATCGCGCCGACAATGGCGGCGACGAAGCCCTTGAGGCCGATCAGGAAGCCGGTGTCATAGTAGACGGTCGTCACCGGGGCGATGAGAATGCCGGAGACGGCGCCAAGCGCCGATGCCAGCAGGAAAGCGAGCTGCCCGGCATTGGCCGCCGGGATACCGACAAGCCGCGCGCCGAGCCGATTGATGGCGGTCGCGCGCAAGGCTTTGCCGTGGAGCATCCGGTCGAAGAAGACGTAAAGCCCCGCGATCAGGATCGCCGCGACCACGAACACGGCGATGCTCTGTCCGCTCACCGGCAGCGGCCCGAGATCAAAGGACATGTCCGTGAGCGCCGGTGCCCGCAAGCCTTCGGCGCCGAAGAAGACGAGGCCGAGCCCGACCATCGACAGATGCACGCCGACCGCGGCGATCAGCAGGGTCAGTATCGAGGCGTCGGCGATCGGCTGAAACGCGATGCGGTAGACGTAAGGTCCCATCGGCGCGACGATGGCGAGGGTGAGGGCGAGATTGACCCAGATCGACTGGTCAGGCCGCGCGAGAAATTGCGTCAGCAACAGTACCGCCCCCGGCAGCAAGATGGTCCAGGCAAAGTGCCGAGCGCTCCAGCGCAGCGTGAGGACATGGCGCTTGCGCCAGAGTTCGGCAACGAAGGCCGCGACGCCGAATACCGCGAGCAGCCAGACCGTGCCCGGCACCGTCCCTGTGGACAGCAGCGCGAAAGTCAGGCCGCCATAGGCGACGAACTCGCCTTGGGGTATGAAAATGATGCGGGTAACCGCGAAGACCAGCACCAAAGCGAGGCCCAGCAGGGCATAGATCGCGCCGTTGATGAGGCCATCCTGGATGAGGAAGAGCAGAATGGTGGTGTCCATCACACCTCCCTCCGGCCAAGGCAGGGCAGGCGAGGACATCGGCCCGTGTTGTCACGGCGGGCACCCACGGCAGCGCTTCCTCCCTTTCACCGCATTTTTGTATGGAGTATAACTATTATGTATAATAATCTCAAGCGAAACCGATGATCGTTCGTCGCTGACCAACAGCTCCAGCCAAGGCGGGTAACGATGACAAAAGACGGGGCGCGAAGGAAGTCCGCAAATCGTCAGGTTGCAAAACGGCCGGCACGGCCGGAGCCCGAACCCCTCGGGCTCGGGCCGCTAACGGGCTATACCGGCTACCTTCTGCGCCGCGCCCAGCTGGCGCTGTTCGACAATTTCATTAGTTCCTTCAAGCCGCTCGGCCTGCGCCCGGCGCAGTTCAGCGTGCTCCTGGTGATGGACGCCAATCCGGGTCGGCGCCAGTCGGAGATCGCGGCCGCGCTCGGCATCCGGCAGGCCAATCTCGTCGGCC
>CAZTTL010000204.1:0-6800 GCA_964616635.1 uncultured Rhodoplanes sp.
GGACGGTCCTTCCGGGAAAGCCGAAAGATCGCTACCATAGGCCTCAAATCGAGGTTCATCCGGGGAATCCCGGTTTAGCATGGTCACACCTCTATCCCATCGGCGAGCGGTCTGACCGTTCCAACCGACTCCTCATAGCTGCCAACCATATTCAATCCAGGGCGAGCGAACCATATGCCAGTCCACGCGGCACGGGTATTCCGCCGCACCGCGTCGTTCCTGGCTCTTGCGGTTGAAGGCCAGCGCCTGTGCGCACCGAGACGATGATCGACTGGAATATCCTCATCGACGAGGCGGACATCGCCTCCGTGTTGCCGGCGGCGTACGCGCATTACCGGCGGCCGATCAAACGGGCGTTGACGGTTTTTCTCGAGGGGCTGTCGGCGGCGCAGCAGCAGGCGGTCCTGCAGGACCAGGCAATGTTGCCGCCCACGGCGACGGTCTTCGAACGGGTCGGGCGACTGGTGCGAAGTTGTCCGGCGCTGCACAAGCTTGGACAAACCTTGGCGCGCGACCGGCGGCTGTTGCCCGAGCTGCGCATGCAATTGCAGCGCCTCGAATCACTGCCGCCGTCAATTCCATTGAACGTTATCGGCGGCATCCTGACCCGCGAATTGGGACCGCTCGATCGGCTCGGCGTCACCCTCGATTTCCCCGTCCTCGCCGAGGCAAGCGTTGCGGTGGTCGTGCCGTTTCGCGCCAATGGTCGGAACGAGGGCGTGTTCAAGATTCTCAAGCCGGGCATCGAGGAACGGCTCGAGCATGAACTGGGGCTCCTTGAGCGGGTCGGAACCTGCCTCGACGAAGAATGCGAAGCGCTCGGGGTTTTACGCCTCGACTACCGCGACACTGCCGCGGGCCTCGTCGCCCGCCTGCGGCACGAGGTTCGGCTCGATATTGAGCAGCGCCATCTCGCGGCGGCCGGCTCGACCTATGCGAGCGACCCGCGCATCCTGATTCCGGCGCTCTTTCCGTTCTGCACGCCGCGCGTCACCGCCATGGAGCGTGTCCACGGGGTCAAGGTAACCGATCATCGCTTCGACAGCGACCGGGAGCGGCGCGCCTGCGCCGAGCTGCTCGTCGGCTCGCTCATCGCCAGGCCGGTGCTTTCGGTGGGTGACGCCGCGCTCTTTCACGGCGATCCGCATGCCGGCAATCTGTTGTTCACGCGCGATCGCCGTCTTGCGATTCTCGACTGGAGTCTCGCCACGACGCTTGACGAAAAGCGTCGCGTCGCTGTTGTCCAGCTCGCTCTCGGCGCGGTGACGCTCGATGCGGCTCGCGTCGCAGAGGCATTCGTTGTGCTCTCCGAGCCAGGGACAGTCCACCTTCCGACGGTCATGCCGATTATTGTAGCCGCGCTCGAGCAATTGCGGAAGATCGGGCTGCCAGGTCTGTTGTGGTTGATCGATTTGCTCGACGGCGCGGTGCAGGTCGGCGTGCGCTTCGACGCCACGATGCTGCTCCTGCGCAAGATGCTGCTCATGCTCGAAGGCGTTATCGCCGACCTCGGTGCCAACCGGACCTGCATCGACACCGTCCTGCTCGGCGATTTCTTCGCCAGCATAGCGATCGAGTGGCCTTATCGCTGGCTGGTGCCGCCGAACAACCGGGCGTTCGCGACGCGGCTGTCGAATGTTGACCTCGCCAGTGTGATGATGCGCCTGCCTGAGACTGCCATCCGTTATTGGCTTGGCCGCGCCTCGCGGTGGTAACGCCTCGCGCACCGTGAGATGCCGAATTAAGGATGGTGGCCAGATAATATTGCTGCAGAGCGACCGAATAAAAAACCGTCGCCCTACGTTGGTTGCAGCGTTCGAAATAGCGGCGCAACACCATCGGGGATGAGCTGCCCCCGTTGAAGCGGCGGTGGTGTGCCGTGCATATTGTCAAAATATAACGAATCAGCAAGAAATCATGAGTGTCGTTAACGAGGCATCAGTGCTGTCCTGCAACTCCTAGATCTATCATAAATCGGATTTGCACGTATTGGTGATGCAATCCACCAGGACTGTATGATCGAATATGCGGCCACCGGGTCAAGTGGCGCGTGAAGCCGGCCCGTCCTCGTCCAAGGAAGGGTGCGAGGCACGTTCTATTGTGTAAGATTTTCACTGCTGACGGAGATTTCATCAAAGACAATCACATGGTCAATAACTTTTCACGGGATAGACCCGACCGGCCGCTCCTCATATCCGTTTTCTCGCGGCGATCGCGATAACGTGGGTCGATCGCGGAAGGTGCAATGGGTTTATTTCAAAGGGCAATCGCATCTGCTGTAAGGAGTAGATTATAAACAGTGGAATAATACGCAAAAATGGGATCCTTACAAAGGTTTTTTCGACAACAATGAAACCTTCAAGCTACAGACGCTCCAGCGATGGTTCACGGCGAGATAGGCTCGCGCCCATAGCCTATTATTTTTGGCTTTTGGTACCTAAGGGAAAGCTTCTATAAACAGGCCTCGCCACCATAAGGGAGAATTGTTTAGGTAGGAAACTGACTTTTATGGCTGCGATCGCAATGTCCACTGCGGAGATTCTATTGTCACCGATCACGGCTTGAACACTTGGCCGGTTCGGTAATGCGTGGGTGGTGGCGTCATACCGCAATTGACGCCGTTGGTGCGAGTATGATCGCCGATAGCGTGATGCCTTAGGCCGGTCGATTGAGCTTCTTGATTCAAGAAAGAGCACGTAGCCCAAAGGCAATTCTCTATAGTCGGCGGCATTGTGGCTCCGAACCGTAGCCGGAGGAACTCCCGATGGATTCAACCGTGTCCAGCCAGGAAAACACGAAAAAAAGCCCGTCAAAGACCGCGGAATCTGATCTGGAGAAAATTTCAATTCAACAGGTTCTCACAACGCTCGATGTGGAAGAAGGTCTAGGACTGAGCAGCGCTGAAGCCAAGACGCGTCTTGCCCAGTATGGTCCGAATGCGATTGTCGAAAAAGAAGAAAGCATACTCAGAAAAGTTTTTGGGTATTTCATGGGGCCGATCGCCTTCATGATCGAGGCGGCAGCGATCGTCTCGGCGATCCTAGGGCATTGGCAAGACTTCGTTATCATTTTAGCGTTGCTGATCTTTAACGCCGTTCTCGATCTGTGGCAGGACATGAAGGCATCAAACGCGCTGGCTGCGCTAAGAAAGGGATTGGCGCCTGAAGCCACAGCGCTGCGCGACGGCAAATGGGGCACAGTCGCTGCGTCGACCTTGGTGCCGGGCGACATCGTCAAAATCCGTCTAGGCGTCATTGTTCCGGCCGATCTGCGCATGGTATCCGGCGACTATGCTTCGATCGACCAAGCGGCGTTGACAGGCGAGTCACTTCCTGTCGCCAAGAAGGTCGGCGACGAGGCCTATTCCGGCAGCGTCGTCAAGCAAGGCGAGATGGAAGGGGTCGTCATTGCGACTGGCTCAAACACCTTTTTCGGCCGCACGGCAAAGCTCGTAGCCGGCGCGGGTGCGGTGAGCCACGCGCAAAAGGCGATGTTCCAGATCGGCAACTTCCTCATCGTTGTTGCCGTCGTGCTCGCGGCGATCATGGTAACCTTCCGCGTCTATCATGACATCGTCATTGCCGACACCTGGGGGCTGAGCGACGCGCTTGGCATTCTGCAGTTTGTGCTCATCCTTCTCGTTGCGTCGATCCCGGTGGCGATGCCGGCGGTATTCTCGATCACGATGGCGCTCGGCGCGCTCGCATTGTCGAAGCGGAAAGCGATCGTCTCGCGGTTGGAGGCGATTGAGGAGATGGCGGGCGTCGACATCCTGTGCACGGACAAGACTGGCACGCTGACGAAAAACCAGCTCAAGCTCGGCGACCCGATCCTGCTCGCTGCGAAAGATCCGCAGGAGGTGATCCTTGCCGGGGCTCTCTCCTCCAAGATTGAGGACCGCGACGCAATCGATACCGCGGTAATCGAAGCGCTCAAGGATCAATCGATCCTCGCAAGCTACAAGCAGAGTAAGTTCGTGCCGTTTGATCCGGTCACGAAGCGCACGGCCGCGACCGTGACGAGCGCGCAAGGCAAGACCATCGTCGTGTCGAAGGGGGCGCCGCAGGCGATCGTCGACCTCGCTAAGCCCGCGAAGGATGTCGCGGATCGGGTGAAGCAAACCGTCGACGATCTTGCCGGGAGAGGCTATCGGGCGCTCGCGGTCGCCCGCTCCGACGACAATGGTGCGACCTGGGCGCTGCTCGGCATTCTGCCGATGTTCGACCCGCCGCGCGACGATTCCAAGCAGACGATCGATCTGGCTACCGCCAAGGGCGTGCGGGTCAAAATGATCACCGGCGATGACACCGCGATCGCCCGCGAGACGGCGCGCCAGCTCGGCATGGGAACGCATATCATTGCCGCGGCGGACGCCTTTCCGCAAAACATGGATCCCAACAATGTGCCGCCGCAAATCGTCGACGCGATCGAACGAGCGGACGGCTTTGCGCGGGTTTTTCCCGAACACAAATACGCGATCGTCAAAGCGCTGCAGTCGCGGTGCCACCTGGTCGCGATGACCGGCGACGGCGTCAACGATGCACCGGCGCTGAAACAGGCCGACTGTGGCACCGCGGTATCCGGCGCCACCGACGCGGCGCGGGGAGCTGCCGCATTGATCCTCACTGCGCCGGGGCTGTCGGTCATCAACAATGCCATCGACGAGGCCCGACGAATCTTCGGCCGCATCACCAGCTACACGATTTACCGCGTCGCGTTGACCATGGACATCATGTTCCTGGTGGTGTTGTCGACCATCTTCCTCGGCTTCCAGCCGCTGACGGCGATCATGATCGTCATCATGTCGCTGTTGGACGACATCCCAATCATGACGATCGCTTATGACAATACGCCGGTCAGCAAACGGCCGATCCGGTGGAAGATGCCGCGGATGCTGAGCATTTCAGCAGTGCTCGGATTCTTCGCGGTCGTGCAGTCGTTCGGATTGCTTTTGATCGGCATCAAGGCGCTGTCGGACCCATCCTTACAATTATTCGGGCTTAACGACCGCAGCCAATTGCAGACCTTGATGTTCCTGCAACTCGTTGCGGGCGGCCATCTGCTGCTGTTCGTCACGCGAACCGAAAAATGGTTCTTCCTGCCGCCTTTCCCGGCTGCACCGCTGTTCTTCGCCATCTTGGCGACGCAGATTCTTGCGGTGCTCATGTGCGCGTTCGGCTGGCTGGTCGCGCCGATCTCCTGGGGAGCTATTGGTGGCGTCTGGCTCTACAACCTGATCTGGATGTTCATCCTCAGCAGCGCCCGTCTGGCGACCGAGCAACTCATCGAAAACCGCACGGCAAAGCGGCTGCGCAGCAGCGAGATTGTCAACAAGGCGCTGCATCCGCATGGCATGACGGGTGCTGTCGGTGTTTGAGCGAATTCGTAACACTCACCGGCTTCGCTATTGGCGGCCGGAACGCAGGGAGACGTCGCGCATGGACTTGCATGGCGATCTACGAAAGGCGGTGCGGCTGTGACCAGCATTGTCGAAAACAAGATTCTGGATGAGATTCGCTTGGGAGATTCGGTCTCCATCGAGCGCTCGCTGAACCGTGCCGATCTGAGGCTGTGGGCGGCGCTCACCGGCAATCCTAATCTCGATGAGCACTTCATCGAGGCACGTGGCGTCTCGACCTGGGCAACGTCGCTTTTCGTGACGCTCATCGGCTCCAAGCTCCCCGGGATAGGCTCGACGATCGAGACGGCCACGACCCGGTACCATCGGCCGGTTGAGATCGGCGAAAAGGTCACGGCGACGGTCACTGTCAAGGAGATCCACGGCGACAAAGGCGCGATTGTCCTCGATTGCCTTTGCATCAATGCGTCCGGCGCGCTGATCGCCGACGCCCTCATCGAAGTTGGCGCGCCGAAGACGAAGCTTCGCGAGTCGTATGCAGGGCATCGGCTGGAAGAACTGGTTGAGCGCTGCCGGGGATTGCCGCCGATGCCGACTGCGGTTGTGCATCCGTGCTCCGCGGATGCGCTGATGGGGGCGGTCGAAGCGGTGAGCCACAAGCTGATCGCTCCGATCCTGGTCGGCCCGGAGGATGAAATCCGTAAAGTCGCCGCGGCGCAAAAGGTCGATCTCACCGATTACCGGATCGTCGTGACGGCAGGCCCCGAAGAGTCGGCCGCGACAGCGGCGGTCATGGCGGCCAAGGGCGAGGCGCATGCGCTGATGAAGGGCAGCCTGCACACCGACCAGTTCATGCACGCGATTGTCGCCAAGGAAAATCATCTGCGGACCAATCGCCTGCTCAGCCATTGCATGCTGGTTTCGCTGCCCACCTATGGGCGCCGCGTCATTATCAGCGATGCGGCCATCAACATCGCCCCCGATGTCGATCAGAAGAAGGACATCATCCAGAACGCGATCATCCTCGCCCGCGCCATCGGCATCGACCCGCCGAAAGTGGCGGTCCTTTCCGCGGTCGAAGTGGTGCGGACGAAGATGCCGTCCACGATGGATGCCGCGGCGCTGGCAAAAATGGCCGATCGCAATCAGATCGCCGGTGGCATTGTCGATGGACCGCTCGATCTCGATATCGCCGTCGATGCCGAGTCGGCGCGGATCAAGGGGGTCAAGTCGCCGGTCGCCGGCCAGGCCGACATTCTGATCCCACCGAACATCGATGCCGGTAACATGATGTATAAAGAGCTGTCGTTCATGAGCGACGCCCAAGGCGCGGGCATCGTCATGGGGGCGAAGGTGCCCCTGATCCTGACCAGCCGTTCGGACAATGCCGACACGCGGATGTTTTCGACCGCGCTCGCCGTGCTTTTCGCCGATGCGACGG
>CAZTTL010000205.1:0-4999 GCA_964616635.1 uncultured Rhodoplanes sp.
TCGCGGTATCGCGGGCGCGCCGCTGCACGAAGTCGACCATGGCCGGATCGTCGATCGGCGGATCGGTGTCGGGCTGGCAGATGATGGTGGTGACGCCGCCCGCCGCCGCAGCCTGGCTCGCCGAGGCCAGGGTCTCGCGATATTCCGCGCCCGGCTCGCCGATGAAAGCGCGCATGTCGATCAGGCCCGGCGCGACGATCCTGTCGCGGCAATCGATCACCTCGGCGCCTTCCGGCACGCCGGCGGCACTGATGCCGCGCTTGACCTCGCGGATCGCACCGTCGGCCATCAGGAGATCGCCGACGAGGTCGAGATCGCGCGACGGGTCGATGATCCGCGCATTGGTCAAAAGAATCGGGCGACGGTCGGAGAGCACGGTTCAACCGCTTCTACTTGTTGGGGGATCGTCGCTCGTCACCGCGCCACTCATCGCCCGCTCATGCACTGGGCAGCTTGCGCGACAGCGCTTCCAGCACCGCCATGCGCACGGCCACGCCCATCTCGACCTGCTCGCGAATGAGCGAGCGCGCCCCGTCGGCGACCGTCGAATTGATCTCGACGCCACGATTCATCGGCCCCGGATGCATCACCAGCGCGTCCGGCTTGGCATAGCCGAGCTTTTTCTCGTCAAGGCCGAAATAGGCGAAATATTCCTGCTCCGACGGCACGAAGGAACCGTTCATGCGCTCGCGCTGCAGCCGCAGCATCATCACGATATCGGCGTCGCGCAAACCCTCGCGCATGTCACGATAGACCTCGACGCCGAGCCGCTCGACGCCCGGCGGCAGCAGCGTCGACGGTGCGACCACCCGCACACGGGCATCGAGCGCGTTCAACAGGATGATATTGGAGCGCGCCACCCGTGAATGGGCGATGTCGCCACAAATGGCGACGATGAGCCGCTCGACCTGCCCCTTGTTGCGGCGGATGGTGAGCGCATCGAGCAGCGCCTGGGTCGGATGCTCATGCGACCCGTCGCCGGCATTGATGACGCAGCAGCCGACCTTGCGCGCGAGCAGCGCCACGGCGCCCGAGGACTGGTGGCGCACCACCAGAATGTCGGGGTGCATGGCATTGAGGGTGATCGCCGTGTCGATCAGCGTCTCCCCTTTACGGATCGAGGAGGCGCCGACCGACATGTTCATCACATCGGCCCCGAGCCGCTTGCCCGCCAGCTCGAACGACGACTGGGTCCGGGTCGAGACCTCGAAGAACAGGTTGATCTGGGTGCGCCCGCGCAACGAGGCGCGCTTCTTCTCGACCTGCCGGTTGATCGCGACGAACTCCTCGGCAAGATCAAGCAGGCCGATAATCTCGTCGCGCGAAAGGCCTTCGATCCCCAACAGGTGGCGCTGGTGGAGCACGAACGAAGGTTTGGGGGCGATGTTCATTAAAGCGCGACGTATAGGCGCTCCCGGGGTCAGGAGCAAGCGCGCCCGTGCTAGGCTCTTGCATTTGTCCCCAAAACAGCCGCGCGAGGCTCACACCTTCGGTGATCGCGTTTGCCGATCGCCCGTCCCGCGGTCATCATCGAATGCCACAGTACCGTGCGCGAAAGTGGGAACCGGTTTCACGAAAACCGGTTTCACGAAAACACGATGCAGCAACAAAAAGATAGAGTGGCCGCGCGACCGGGTTCAATCGCAACGCTGCTCTGAGAGCATTTTCCGGCGAAGTGGACACCGGTTCGCCGCAGAAAATGCGATCACTCAAAGAAGAACAGAGCGAATTCCGATCCGTTAGAACGGAATTCGCTCTAGCGACGAGGAAAGCGCCCGGACCGGCGCCGGAAGCGACTTGCGGGCTTGGCGCGGAGCGCTTATCGCGATCCGACCTCCTTCCAGGGGAAGGGCGCATGCCCGTCGTGGCGGCATTTCAGCGTAGGGACGCGTACGAGAGGAAACCAGAATGGTCGAACAGGACGGCTTCAATCAGTCCCCGCTTTATGGCGATGTCGATCTCTACGCGACCGATCAGCCCTTGCGCGATGCGGTGATCGCCAATGGCGCGGAGGACGAAGCGCTGCTGCTCGCCGCCTTCGGCCGGCGCTGGGGATCGGCCGACATGATGGAACAGGCTCGCTTCGCCAATGAGAACACGCCCAAGCTGCGCGCTTTCGACGCCAAGGGGTTTCGCCGCGACATCGTCGAATACCACCCGGCCTACCATCATTTCCTGAAAGAGAGCATCGACTTCGGCCTGCACGCCTCGACCTGGACCGAGACCGGCGAACGCGCCGATGCCCCGGCCGAGGTGGCCCGCGCGGCACGCTGCTACATGGTGGCGCAGATCGAGCCCGGTCACCTCAGCCCGGTGGTGCTCACGCGCGCGGCCGTCGCCGCGCTCGCCCGCGAGCCCGCCCTTGCCGGGGAGATGATCAAGAAAGCCGTCACCAACCACTACGATCCAAGCTTTCGGCCCTGGGAGGAGAAGTTCGGGATCACCATCGGCATCGGCATGACCGAACGTCAGGGCGGCTCCGACATCCGCACCAACGTCACCCGCGCCGAGCCGGTCGAGGGCGGTTACGCCATCACCGGCCACAAGTGGTTCATGTCGGCGCCGATGAGCGATGCCTTCCTGATACTGGCACAGACCGACGCCGGGCCGACCTGCTTCCTCGTCCCCCGTTTCCGACCGGATGGCACGGTGAACGCGCTGCACTTCCTTCGCCTCAAGGACAAGCTCGGCAACCGCTCCAACGCCTCGGTCGAGGTCGAGTTCAATCAGGCCTTTGGCTGGCGCATCGGTGCCGAGGGCGACGGCGTCGGCACCGTGATGGGCTCGGTCCAGCTCACGCGGACCGATTGTGCCGTCAGCTCGGCCGGGCTGATGCGCGCCGCGCTCGTGCAGGCGCTGCATCATGCCCGCCATCGCACCGCCTTCGGCAAGCGCCTTGCGGACCAGCCGCTGATGCGCGCGGTGCTCGCCGACCTCGCCCTCGACGTGGAGGCGGCACTCGCGCTGGTGATGCGGTTGTGCCGTTCGATCGATCGCGCGCCGGAGGATGAGCGCGAGCGGATGCGGGCGCGCATTGTCACGCCTGCGGCAAAGTACTGGGTATGCAAACTGGCCCCCGGCGTCATCTCCGAGGCGATGGAATGCATGGGTGGCAACGGCTACATCGAGGATGGCCCGCTGCCCCGCCTCTATCGCGAGGCCCCGGTCAACGCGATCTGGGAAGGCTCGGGCAATGTCCTGTGCCTCGACGTGCTGCACATGGCCGAGCAAAACCGCGACGCCGTGCTTGGCGTGCTCGGCGAGATCGCGGGCGGCGCCGGCGACCTTCCAGGTACGGCAGCGGCGGCCGGCGAGGTCGAGCAGATTTTGACCAAGGCAGACGATGCTTTCGACGCCCGCATCGCGGTCGAGCGGCTTGCTTTGCTTGCCGCGACCGAAGCGATGCACAGCGCCGGCTCGCCGTTCGCGGATGCCTTCGCGCGCACCCGCCTCGCCGGCCCCGCACGCGCGACCTATGGCACGCGCGCGCTGTCGCGAGAGGGGGCCGATCACCTGATCAGCCGGGTCCTGCCGGGCTGAAGCGCCGACCGCCCTTACAGGTTTCCCCGCTGCAACCGGTCCAATGCCCCCTGCAGAATGAACACGGCGGCGTGCTGGTCGATCACCGCCTTGCGTTTGGCGCGGCTGGCGTCGGCCGCGATCAGCTCGCGTTCGACGGCGGCGGTCGACAGCCGCTCGTCCCACAGGCCGATCGGCAGCGCGGTGCGCTGCGCCAGATTGCGGGCAAAAGCCCGCGCCGACTGCGCCCGCGGCCCCTCGCTGCCGTTCATGTTGAGCGGCAGGCCGAGCACAAAACCGACCGCGCCGCGCTCCGCGGCGAGCGCCAGGAGCCGCGCGGCATCGCCGGTGAAACTCTTCCGCGCGATCGTCTCCACCCCGGCCGCGAGCCGGCGCTCGGGGTCGCTCACGGCGACGCCGATCGTCTTTTGGCCAAGATCGAGACCGATCAGCGCACCGCGCGCCGGCAGCAGCGCGGCAAGCTCGATGAGCGGAAGAACGGGAGCGGGCATGTGGCGTGCGTAGCATCCGCGGCGCCACGGCGCGAGCCGCTTGACGCTTGCGCCGGCGTTCGGGTTATGCTCACCGCCGATCGTCACCGGCGCATGCCAATTGCCAGCGCGCCTCCGATCCCGGCGAGGATATTTCCCGATGCACATCACCTGGTTCGGCCATTCCGCCTTCCGCCTCGATTTCAAGGGCACTGCCGTTCTCATCGATCCGTTCTTCACCGGCAATCCCGCCTTCGTCTCGGACAAGGCGAAAGCCATCGAGGGCGTCACCCACATTCTCCTGACCCACGGCCATGCCGATCATGTCGGCGATACGCTCGACATCGCGCAGAAAACCGGCGCGACGGTCACCACCAATTACGATCTCGGCATGTGGCTGGTGTCGAAGGGTTTGGAAAAATTCAATCCGATGAATACCGGCGGCACCACCGAGCTCGACGGCTTCGCAGTGACGCTGGTGCGCGCTGACCATTCCTCCGGCGATGTGATGGACAATATCCCGATCTATCTCGGCAATCCGAACGGCATCATCGTGCGCGCCGCTGGTGAGCCGACGGTCTATCATATGGGCGATACCGACGTATTCTCTGACATGGGGCTGATCGCAGAAATGTACGAGCCGGCGATCGCCCTGGTGCCGATCGGCGATCGCTTCACCATGGGCGCATGGTCGGCGGCGCTGGCGGTCAAGCGCTTCTTCAAGCTCGGTGCGGTCATCCCGTGCCACTACGGCTCGTTCCCGATCATCGATCAGACCGCTGACAAGTTCGTGAGCGAGATGCGCGGTCACACGACCAAGGTCATCGTTCCGGAGAAGGGAAGCGCTGTCAGCATGTGATGCGGGGCGACAAGTTTTGGCCTAGTTAATGGAATCGCAGCGCCGCTGCCGAACGAAATCGCGACCGCAAGATGAGGTCCCGGTTCCGTTGGAATCGATTTGCTGACAACAAGTTAGAGCCGCCCCGCGC
>CAZTTL010000205.1:5099-6787 GCA_964616635.1 uncultured Rhodoplanes sp.
GCTGCGCGTACCAGGGGGAGACTGAATGTTTAAGCGGTCAAGCGCAAACTATTCTCTTTGGCCTGAGCAGGCTCGACCTCGGCGCGGAATGCCGCTTTCGCTCGCAGCAGGTGGTTTCGCCGTAGGTATCGTCTGCGCTATCGCCGCGGTGAATGTTGCATCTCAATTCATTCGGCCCGTCGCGATGGAGGTGGAGCCGGTCGCAAGCACTGAAGCGGTGCGACCAATCCCCGTCTACTCGGCCTCGTCTGCGCTCGTGGCAGGCAAAGGTTCCGCCTCCCAGGGTAAGTCACCCGCCCATAACCGCGGACGGACAGTGGCGAAGGTAGCGCTGCCGACGATCGGGCGGGCCGTGCCGGTGGAGAGTGAAACCGACGGGCGCGGCGGCTCCGCCGTCAAGATGCCGCCGGTCCGCCTCACTGACGATTCCGGCGTTCCGACCGCGACGGCCATTGGCAACCCGAAGCTGATCCGCACCGACACCAAGGCGCTTCCTGAAGAAAAACCGAGTTCGCCCGACCAGACCAAGGTTGCGGCTCGTGAGCCTGCTCCCGAGGCTTCGGCTGAGCCGGCGAAGCCGGAGCCAGCAGCCGCGCCGAGATACGAAACAAGGCCGGCTGCCAGGGCAAGAACCCGGGCAGAAAGAAGGGCTCAACGCAATCGGCAGCGGGCGTCGCGCGCGCGCCGGAGTTATGCCGACGAGCCCAGGCATAATAGCTGGCGGCCGAGTTATGCCGCGCGTTATCGCGCCGGGCCGGTCTACGGCTCTAACGGTGCACCGATTAACAGCTACCTGCCCTACTGACGTGGCGCCGGGCTCGAAACCGGAGCCAGGCCAATCGGACAAGACCAGTGGGCTGAGCCATCGCTCAGCCCTCACTTTTTTCATCGACGGCCTTACCCCCTTGAACGGTTTGGTCGGATCGCGTTTGAACTCGGTGCCCGGCGCAATTATCTCAACGCCTAGGCCTCGCACCGTCACGGATCAGGTTGCATGCCACACGCTCCTTTGCGACCACGCTCGTTGAGACACCTGTTGGCGCGACCGGTCCTCGTTGTCGCCACGCTGTGCCTCGTCTTGAGTGCTTCCTGGGAAGTCTTTGCGGCGGACGCTCCGGACCTCATCTTCCGGCGCTCGACGGTGTTCAAATTCCTTTCCCCCAACGACAAGCTCGCGACCTACGGGATCGATGACCCCGATGTCGAGGGCGTCGCCTGCCACTTCACCGTCCCGGAAAAGGGCGGCTTCAAGGGCTGGTTGGGCCTGGCGGAGGAGGTTTCCGACATTTCACTCGCCTGCCGGCAAATCGGCCCGATCCGGTTCAAGCACAAGTTTTCGCAGGGCGAGGATGTATTTCGCCAGCGCCGCTCCCTGTTCTTCAAGAGGATGCAGATCGTGAGGGGATGCGATGCCAAGCGCAACGTGCTGGTCTATATGGTCTATTCGGACAAGCTGATCGAGGGCTCGCCGAAGAATTCGACCTCAACCGTGCCGATCATGCCATGGGGCAATGAGAACTCGGTTCAGCGCTGCGGAGACTTCGTCGAAGGCTAAGGACGCTGGTCGGCCAATTTCAACCGCTGCGGCGCGGCGACTGTCGCCGAATTACAACACCTTAACTCTTTGTTGTCTGTTCCTTGACTTTTCACAAGGCGGGCGGTCGCTTTCGCCTATTCCTTCGGGCTTT
>CAZTTL010000206.1:0-2401 GCA_964616635.1 uncultured Rhodoplanes sp.
GCGAGGAGCGAGCCCACCATGACGCAGTTCGCCCCGGCCGCGACCGCCTTGGCGAGGTCGCCGGAATACTTGATGCCGCCATCAGCGATGACCGGCGTGTTGCTTTGGCACGCGACCTCGGCCACGTCCATGATCGCGGTGAGCTGGGGAACGCCGACGCCGGCGACGACCCGGGTGGTGCAGATCGAGCCCGGGCCGATGCCGACCTTCACGGCGTCGGCGCCGGCATCGATCAGGGCCTTGGCCCCGTCACGGGTCGCGATATTGCCTGCCACCACCTGCACCGCGTTGGACAGGCGCTTGATCCAGTCGACCGCCTCGATGACCTGCCTGGAATGGCCATGGGCGGTATCGACCACCACGAGGTCGACCCCGGCATCGACCAGCCGTTCCGTGCGTTCGCGGCCGATCGCACCAACCGTTGTCGCTGCCGCGACCCGCAACCGGCCCTGCGCATCCTTGCAGGCATTGGGATTGGCGACCGCCTTCTCGATGTCCTTGACGGTAATCAGCCCGACGCAGCAAAACCGGTCGTCGACGACCAGCAGCTTCTCGATCCGGTGCTGGTGCAGGAGTTGCTTCGCCTCATCCTGGGTCGTGCCCTCGCGCACGGTGATGAGGCGGTCCTTGGTCATCAGCTCCGCCACCTTGTGGCGCGGATCGGTTGCGAAGCGGACATCGCGATTGGTGAGAATGCCGACGAGCTTGCCAGCGGCGCTGCCCGCCTTCTCCACCACCGGAATGCCGGAAATCCGGTTCTCCGCCATCATCTTCAGCGCGTCGGCGAGCGTGGCCTCCGGCCCGATGGTGAGCGGATTGACCACCATCCCGGCCTCGAATTTCTTCACCTGGCGGACCGCGGCGGCCTGCCGCTCCGGATTGAAATTGCGGTGAATCACCCCGATCCCGCCGGCCTGCGCCATCGCAATCGCCATCGCCGATTCGGTGACGGTATCCATGGCCGATGCGACGATCGGGATATTGAGCACGATCTCGCGGGTGATCCGCGTGCGGATATCAGCCTGCGACGGCATCACCTCGGAGAGGCGCGGTGTCAGCAGAACATCGTCGAAAGTCAGCGCTTCACGCGGGGCGCCGTTGCGAATTGCAGCCATGCCAAGCTCCCGATCAGGCACCGGGGCGTGGCGGAAACGCCGAGTCCGCTAGCCGCAGGTGCCTGCGGCAACCGTTCGGACTCCCCGGTGCGGAGTTGGCAAGGGTCGTTAGCATGCCTGCGCGCCCTTGCATAGCGTGCGCAGCCATCCTCATCACAGCGATGCCGCGCAATACACCCGAATTCGGCGCCCGACACGCCGCCCGCGCGCCGCGCGGCAGGTGAGTCCGGACGCATCGGATTTCGTGCGCTGTTGATCGAGGTCAACAATGCCGAGCACGAGTGGCGAAAAATAAAGATAGAAGGCGTGAAGCGCCGCATGCAGTCGGACCGGCCGCCTTCTGTGAAGGGGCGGAAATGATCGAGAACAAGACCAAGAGTTTCCTGGACCGCGTGACCGGCGGCCTTTTCAAGACCGCGCAGGACGGGCGCAGATTGTTCTTCCCCTGGGGCGTATGGGGCCGCGGTTACGTCATTTCCTCGGAGCAGGATTCCCGCCGGATTAAGCACCAGCTTGGAATCTTTGTTATCGTCTCGGCCGCATTGACGGTTGGCGCTATCATCCTCAAAGGCTATCTCGCCGCTACCGTCATCGCGGGGCTGCTTCTCGTTTTTTTCGTATCGTGGAAGCCGCAGCTGGTCCGCGGCCTGCAGCCTTCGGACGAAAGGCTGTCGCTCAAGGAGAGCTATACCTCCCTGGCACTCGCGCAGAGTTCGCGGCAGCTATGGTCGTGGGGGATCGGGGCGCTGATTCTATCCGGTGTCGCCATCGTGGCGCTGCTCGACGGTAGAATCGGGGACAGCATCGGGAGCCGGGTCACGGCGGCTGCGCTTCTCGTTATTTCTGCGGTCTTGGCGGCCTTTGCAGGGTGGATGCTCGTCCTGCGGCGGCAAGCGAGCCGTCCGCAGGCACCCGGCAAGCAAACCTGAACTGTCTCGTCAGCCTGTCTTCCTAGGGCCGGTAGCCAGGCGGCGGGCCGTGCTGCTCGATCGCCTCGACGATCTCGCGGTGGCGGCGCTGCTCGCGCTTCATCGCGACCGCAATGATGCCGTGAATCGAGGGCAACAGCAGGATGACCGGAAACGAAAAGATCGTCAGCACCGTCAGAAGGATGCAGACCACGATCAGGACGAGATTGAACAGCGCCGAAAACGGCTGCCCGTTGAGCAGAAGTCCGAGCGGGGGCAAGAGCGCCGCGAGAATGTAGATCATGGTGGCCTCCGGTCTAGCGCCCCACATGTAGGAAGGCTTTACCCCTGCGCAATGCAGGTGCCACCCGTGTCTTT
>CAZTTL010000206.1:2501-3924 GCA_964616635.1 uncultured Rhodoplanes sp.
TTCGCGTCCCACCTTCGCCGCAACCCGCCACCCCGCCCAACGCCATGCCCCTTGCCCGTGAACGCCTCGTGCCGCTGATCGTTGCGGTCGGTTTGTTCATGGAGCAGATGGATTCGACCGTGATCGCCACCGCTTTGCCGGCGATCGCCGCCGATATTGGCACCAATCCGCTGGCGCTGAAGCTCGCCGTGACCTCCTACCTGCTCGCGCTCGCCGTCTTCATTCCGATCAGCGGCTGGATGGCAGACCGGTTCGGCGCGCGGACGACGTTCTCAACCGCGATCATCGTCTTCGTGCTCGGCTCGGTCGGCTGCGCCTTTGCCGGCGCCCTGTGGCATTTCGTCGTCGCCCGCTTCATCCAGGGCATGGGCGGCGCGATGATGACGCCGGTCGGTCGCCTGGTCCTCGTGCGCACGGTGGAGAAGAGCAAACTCATCGACGCCATGGCCCTGGTGACGATACCGGCCCTGGTGGGGCCGATGGTCGGGCCGCCGCTTGGCGGCTTCATCACCACCTATTTCTCCTGGCACTGGATTTTCATCATCAATGTGCCGATCGGCGCGATCGGCTTTTTCCTGGTGACCCGCTTCGTCGAAAATGTCCGCGCCGAGGTGCCGGACCCGTTCGATTTCATCGGCATGGCACTGGCCGGGATCGCGGTGACGGGGCTTGCCTTCGGCTTGAGCGTGCTGGGCCTCGGCTTTCTGCCGCGCGGCCTGGTGGCGGTGCTGGTCCTGGTCGGTGCGATCGCCGCGGTCGCCTATGTCGGTTACGCGCGGCGCACGCCGACCGCCGTCATCGACCTGTCGTTGTTCCAGTTGCCGACCTTTCGCGCCGGGGTCGCCGGTGGTTTTCTGTTCCGCATCGGCGCAGGGGCGCTGCCGTTCCTGCTCCCGCTGCTGCTGCAGTTAGGCCTGGGAATGAACCCGTTCCAGTCCGGGCTGATCATGCTGTCGACCGCGATCGGCGCGATCGCGATGAAAACCATGGCCGCGCGCATCCTGCGCCGCTTCGGCTTTCAGCGCACGCTGACCGTGAATGCCCTGCTCGCGGCGGGCACGCTCGGCGCCTGCGCTGCCTTTGGTCCGGGCACGCCGGTCTGGGTCATGGTCGCCGTGCTGCTCATCGGCGGCCTTTTTCGCTCGCTGCAATTCACCAGCGTCAACACCATCGCTTTTGCCGAGGTCGAACCGCGCCGCATGAGCCGCGCCACCTCGCTGGTCAGCGTCGCCCAGCAGATTTCGATCTCGACCGGCGTTGCCGTCGGCGCTTTGATCGTGGAGACCGTGCTGCGCTTCGAGCATCACGTCTCGCTCAGCGCGCCCGACTTTCCGCCGGCCTTCATCATCGTGTCGGTAATCGCCGCGACCTCCGCGCTGCTGTTCTGGCGGCTGCCGCCGGATGCCGGGGCCGAGATGGCGGC
>CAZTTL010000206.1:4024-6668 GCA_964616635.1 uncultured Rhodoplanes sp.
AGGCCACGCCAGCGCGACCCCACACGCCGTCGGCGCGCATCATCTTGACCAGCATACCCTCGCGCAGCCCGCGGTCGGCGACGCGCAGCCGCGGCACCGGGAACGCCCGCCGGATCGCCTCCAGGATCGCGCAGCCGGTCAGCACCAGATCGGCACGCTCGACGCCGATGCAAGGGTTCGCGGCGCGATCGTGATAGCTCATCGCCATCAATTTCTCGATCACCCGCGTGATATCCTCGGTGCTGAGCCAGCAGCCGTCGACCTTGCGACGGTCGTAGCGCATCAGATTGAGGAAGACCCCGGCGATCGTGGTCACCGTGCCCGACGTGCCCAGCATGTGGGTATCGGCGAGATTGCCGCCGTGCCGGGCCGAGAAATCGGCGAGTTCCGCCGTCACCGCCTCCACCATGTCGCCAAAGGTCTCCGGCGTGACGGTGACGCCGCCGAAGCGGTCCGCCAAAGTGACCACGCCAAGCGGCAACGAAATCCAGCCTTCGATCACCGGCATCGGCGGCCCGCCACGGGAAATGTCCGACGGCCCGAGACGGACCAGCTCCGATGAGCCACCGCCGATATCGAACAAGATCGCGCCGCGTGACTGCGGGTCCATCAGCGGCGAGCAGCCAAAGGCCGCGAGCTCGGCCTCGGTCGCATGATCGACGATTTCGAAGTCGAGCCCGACCTGCTCGGCAACGCGATCGCGGAATTCCGCCCCGTTCTCCGCCATCCGGCACGCCTCGGTCGCGATCAGCCGGGCGCGGGTCACGCCGCGGCTGCGCATTTTTTCGCGGCATATTTTGAGCGCCGCAATGGAACGCACGATCGCCGCCTCGCTGATGCGACGGGTGATCGACACGCCTTCGCCCAGCCGGACGATGCGCGAAAACGCATCGACCACGCGGAAGGCATTTCCGCTCGGGCGGGCAATGAGCAGCCTGCAATTATTGGTTCCGAGATCGAGGGCGGCATAGGTGTGGCGGATTCTGCGCGCTGGCCGGCGCTGGCCGGACAAAGTTTCCGGCAAGACGGTCAGCCGCTCCTCCTGCAGGGACGCCAGTTTCGATCCCTGCGAGGGCACAATGTTACCGGTGACCTGGGCCTCATGGTCCATGGAAATTATCGTCCTGCCAGGCCGAAACCGGAAAATACCTGTGGGGTCAACCGCAACCTTGCGTTGCGTCGATCGAATCCTAAGTGTAACAGGGCCAAATCTGGACGCAATAAGTTCAGGATTTTTACAAAATTCGATCCGACCGGCATCCGCGATCAGGTTTGCCGGGCTCCATCGAGCCGCGGCCCCTCGACCTCGATGACCTGCCAAAAATCCTCGACCCGATCCGCATCACCAGCGTTCATGCCCTGTTGGCACTGGTACCGGGCGCTTGTTGGCACGTCCTTGGCGCTCCGATAATCTGCGGTCATTCGTGGCTGATAATTCGCTCGCCACGAAACCCTGGAGACACCCATGCAATCAGTAACCGCTCCTCTCGCCGCGCCGTCGCATCTGCACATGCTCGCCAAGAACTGGTGGCTGGTCCTGCTGCGCGGGATCGTGTCGATCCTGTTCGGGCTTGTCGCTCTTGCCTGGCCCGGGCTCACCCTCGTCACGTTGGTGCTGTTCTACGGCGCTTTCGCGCTGGTCGACGGGGTGATCGCGCTCGTTTCCGCTTTTACCGGCGGCGCCAAGCCGGTCCCGACCTGGTGGCTGGTCCTGGTCGGGCTCGCCGGTATCGCCGCGGGAATCATCACCTTCCTGTGGCCCGGCCTGACGGCGATCGTCCTCGTGATCTTCATCGGCGCCTGGGCGCTGGTGCATGGCATTTTCGAGATCATCGGTGCGATCAAGCTGCGCAAGGAGATCGAGAACGAATGGATGCTGATTTTGGCCGGCATCATCTCGGTCCTGTTCGGCTTGTTGATCCTGTTCGCGCCGGGCGCCGGCGCACTCGGCCTGATCTGGGCGATCGGCGCCTATGCCATCGTGTTCGGCGTGCTGCTGATCGGCCTGTCGTTCCGGCTGCGCAAGCATAACACTGCTCCGGCTCCAGCAGCGGCGGCGTAAAGCAGCGCGGCGGCCGCAGACGCAGGTGAGTCACCATCGCATCCCGGAAAGAACCCGCGTTCTTCAGGATGAGTGGTTCTTAGGGGGCCGCGACGACCGGATGAGGCGTTGGGCGCTTAAGGGCCAAAACAGTGACAAGAGGAGCAGGAGGGCGTCGCGCCGAAAAGCGGCGCCCTCCGTCCGTTGAAGCCCTGAGGAGCATAACGGCAGAGGGCGGCCGCAACAGCCGAGGCGGCGTCGAGACGGCGCGAGTGTAAAGAAATCCGTTGTGCCGGCCGCACGGGCGGCCTATGTGACGGATATCAATAACTCGCTTGGCTGACTCGTCAGCCTTTGATCCGCCGGGTTTCGGCGACCTAAGGCACGTGAGCCTTGCTCGCCCGCGTGGTGGCCGGCGTTACGGCCCCCGCTACAAACGGACAGGCGGGACTTGGTGGGGGATAGTTTAACGGTAGAACAGCGGACTCTGACTCCGTTAGTCGAGGTTCGAATCCTCGTCCCCCAGCCAACTTCAACGGCACTTTTCTGGTGAAATCGGAATTTGCTCTATTCCTCTTTGAGTGATCGCATTTTCTGCAGCGA
>CAZTTL010000207.1:0-6640 GCA_964616635.1 uncultured Rhodoplanes sp.
CTGGGTATGGGCGCCGGTGCAGGAATAATAGACACGGCCATAGCCGCCGGTCGCAAGAATGGTCATCTGCGCGCGGAAGCGATGTATGGTGCCGTCGTCGAGATTGATGGCGACCACGCCGCGGCAGCGGCCTTCATCATCCATGATCAGGTCGATCACGAAATACTCGACATAAAACTCCGCCGAGTGCTTGACGGAAGCGCCGTAGAGCGTGTGCAGCATGGCGTGACCGGTGCGGTCGGCCGCCGCGCAGGTGCGCTGGGCGATGCCTTTCCCATAATCGGTGGTCATGCCGCCGAACGGCCTTTGATAGATTTTGCCCTCTTCAGTGCGCGAGAACGGCACACCCCAGTGCTCGAGCTCGTAGACCGCGGCCGGGGCGTTGCGGCACAGATATTCGATCGCGTCCTGGTCGCCGAGCCAGTCGGCACCCTTGACGGTGTCGTACATGTGCCAACGCCAGTCATCGGGCCCCATATTGCCGAGCGCGGCGGAGATACCGCCCTGCGCCGCCACCGTGTGCGAGCGGGTGGGAAACACCTTGGTCAGGCAGGCGGTGCGCAAGCCGGCCCGGCTGCAGCCGACCACGGCGCGCAGACCGGCGCCGCCAGCACCCACGACCACCACGTCATAGGTGTGGTCGTTGAGCGGATACGCGCGGCCGTTGATCGACGGCGCCTTGCCGTTTCCGGAACCATTCTTGGCCATCGGATCAGACTCCGAACGAAAGCTTGAGAATTGCGAAGGTGCAGGCAAGCCACAAGACAACGCAGAGGAAGGAATTCCCGACCAGCAGCGCCGTCTTCATCGGCTTGCTGTGGATGTAATCCTCGATCACCGACTGCGCCCCGAGCTTCATGTGCAAGGTCGTGGCGAAGATGAACAGCAGCATGATGATTGCCACGATCGGCGAGCCGAGAATCTGCACGGCTGCGGCGTGATTGCGCCCGACGATCGACATCACGATGACGATCCCGGCGAAGACGAGCGGCACCAGCGCGATCGAGGTCAGCCGCTGCTCCCACCAGTGGTCGGTGCCCGACCTGGCTGCGCCAAGGCCCGCAGCGAGCGCGCGCGGTGTGCGAATGCTCTTCATCGCAGGCCTCCCATCACGAAGCCGCCGATGATCCAGGCCAGCAGCGTCAACGAAATCGAGCCGATCAGGGTGGCGCGCGCGAGCCATTCCCGCTCGTGCGGCTCGAAGCCATGACCGGTGTCCCAGATCAAATGGCGGATGCCGCCGAGCGAATGATGGATCAGCCCCCAACTGAAGCCGAGCAGAATCAGCCGGCCAATCCAGGTGCTCATGAACCATTGGACCCAGGCATAGTCATTCGGGCCGGCGGCGGCGGCGAGCAGCCACCACACCACCAGGAAAAACCCGAAATAAGTGACAATGCCAGTGACGCGATGAAAGCCAGACATCAGGAAGGTGAATGTCAGGCGATAGATTTGGAGATGCGGCGATAGCGGCCGCTCGACCCGTGCCGGGGTGTCAGCCATGGATGAATAATCCCATTGTCTAGTACTGTCCTTGAAGCAGAAGCGGCGCTCTTGTGCAATGCCGAATTTGAGCGATTCCATCGTTTGTGCGCGCTCGGCTGATGTTTGTGCGCGCTCGGCTGAGTATCGCGATGGTGAGCAACAGCGTCCGCGGCAAGCGCCGCGGCCATCATCAGCCAAGCTCACATCAGCGCGCCGTCTTCAGCGCGGAATCAACGCCCAGAAGTCGAGATCGAGGATCACCGCCGGATCATAACCGTCGCCGGTGCGCAGGGGATGATCGGCGCAAGCTCGGTCTTTAGTCGCGATCAGGCGCAGCCGCAGGGCACCGACATCATTGCGGCCCGGCAATTCCGCGCTCGCCAGTACCTCCGACCAAGCGAATACAGTATCGCCCGCGAATAACGGGTTCACATGGCGTCCGCCATTGATCGCGGCGATGTGGAACGCATTGGCCAAGCCGTTGAAGGAGAGCGCCCGCGCCAGCGAGATGACGTGCCCGCCATAGATCAGCCGGCGGCCGATGCGGCTCGTCTTCTGCATAAACTGGTTGAAGTGCACCTTTGCCGTATTCTGGAACAGCCGGGTCGCGATCTGGTGCTCGGCCTCTTCCACGGTCATGCCGTCGACATGGTCGATCTTTTCGCCGACCGCGTAATCGGCGAAGCGGTCGGTCGCACCCGCAAGGGCATAATCATAGGCCTTGGTGTCGATCGCCGGGCAGGCGCTGCCGAGCGAGGCCGGATCGACGACGCTTTGCAGCGTTGGCACCTGGTCGCCCGGGGCAGGCGCGGCTTCGTCGCGCTTATTGACCATCACCCAGCGCACATATTCGAGAACCTTCGAGCCGTCCTGCTTGCGCCCGGTCGAGCGCACATAGACGACGCCGGTCTTGCGGCTGGAATTCTCCTTCAGCCCGATCACTTCCGAGGTCGTATCGAGCGTGTCTCCGGGATAGACCACCTGCAAGAAGCGGCATTCGGCATAACCGAGATTGGCAACTGCGTTGAGCGAGATGTCGGGCACGGTCTTGCCGAAGACGACATGGAAGACGAGGAGATCATCGAGCGGCGCCCGCGGATAGCCGATCGCGCCGGCAAAAGCGTCGGAGGACTGGACCGCAAAACGCGAGCCGTAAAGAGCGGTGTAGAGGGCGACATCGCCCGTCGTCACCGTGCGGGGCGTGGCGTGGCGAATCACCTGACCGATGCGGAAGTCTTCGAAAAAGCGTCCAGGATTGGTCTTGGCCATGAGCGTGGACGACCTTGTTGCTTGTTGTTGAGGAAAGCGCGGTGCGCGAGAGCCGCGGGCCGCCGGGAATGCGCGGCAAGCGTAAAGGACCGGGCCAACCTTTGGCAATGGTTTGCGTTGCAAAGTGCTGCGCTTCCCGCGCGCCCCGCAGCGACGTGATCAGGCATCACGCTGCGCAATAAAAATGCCGCGCATCGGCGCGGCACCTTTGATGCAAATAAGAACCAAGCGCGGCTTGCCGCAGGCCGCTCAGGCCTGCCAGGCGAAAGCGATTTTGTCGAGCGTCTTGTTGCCGAACGTCTCGGCGGACCGAGCTACCGGGCGCCCCCCCAGCGCCCGGTAGAACTCGACCGCCGGATCATTGTCCGACAGGGCCCACACCACCACACTCTTCATGCCGCATTGGGCAAGGTCGCGCCGCGCGGCCGTGAACAACCGCCGGCCAAAACCCAGCCCCTGGAACTCGGGCCGCATATAGAGCTCGTAGACCTCACCCTCATAGGGAAGGCTGCGCGCGCGGTTGCGGCCGAAATTGACATAGCCGGCGACCGTCTCCCCGAACACGAACAGGGAGATGTGGCTGCCCTTGCGAACGGCACCGTCCCACCACACCGGACCGCGCCGCATGATCAGCTTTTCGAGCTCCGGCCCCGGGATGATTCCCCGATAGGCGGTCCGCCAGGCTTCGTCATGCGCCCCCGCCAGCGCCACGGCATCGGCTGGTCTTGCACGACGGATCTCTATAAGGACGGTGCTCATGTTTAGATTAAAACCGTTGCTGTTCTCTGCTTCAAGTGGGAGCTGCTACGTATTGCGATTCACTTGCGCACCGTTGCTCGGTCGCCACAACATTAACGAACTCGAAGCGCCAACGTCGCAGTGCGTAGAAGCAAGCGTTATTCGGGTAATCGCCCCGCGGTCGACTGTTTCCGTACGGCAAATAACGCGACCGCCGAATCAGGAAGCCCAAGGTCATGCCTGCTCCTGCCCCCATCGCCTCTGCAAGAATCGGTGCGGCGACACTCGACATCATCGTGGCCGACATCACGACACTGTCCGTCGGCGCCATCGTCAATGCTGCCAACAGTCGGCTCGCCGGGGGTGGCGGGGTCGATGGCGCGATCCATCGCGCCGCCGGCCCGGAACTCCATGAGGCCTGCCGCAAGCTCGGCGGCTGCGACACCGGTTCGGCGAAAATCACGCCCGGCTTCCGCCTGCCGGCGAAATACATCATTCACGCGGTCGGGCCGGTCTGGTCGGGTGGCGCCAAAGACGAAGAGGCGCTGCTCGCTTCGTGCTACCGCACCGCGCTCGCGCTGGCGCGCGACCACGCGATCGAGTCGCTGGCTTATTCGGCGATCTCAACCGGCATCTACGGCTTTCCCGCCGATCGCGCCGCGCGGATCGCGGTGCAAACGGTCGCCGCGGAGATTTCGGTGAACCCCGGCAGTGTCAGGCGCGTCGTGTTCTGCTGTTTCAATGACGATTCGGCCGCTCACCACGACGCAGCGCTGCGCGAACTCGATCGCGAATAACAGATAACAGTTTACGGCGCGCTACAGTGCAGTAGCGGTGATCAACAGCAGCGCCTCGCCGGCCTGCTCGAGCGCGCCCGCAACATCGCCGGTCTGGCCGCCGATCTGCCGCATGCTCAGCCCCGTCACGCCGGCAAACACCGCGACAAGCAGCACGACGCAGAGCAGCGCCTTCAGCGGCGGCAGCAACAGCGCGACCGCAGCGGCGCCGATCAGCACGGCCGCCAGCGCGCGGCCAAGAGTCGGGCGCCCGGCGCCGGCTGATAAGCCGTCCGTGCGCGCCGGCGGCACGAGACGCAAGAACAGCGGCAAAGGCGCGCGCGCAGCGGTGTGCGCCGCGATCAGAGCCGGCACCACCAGCGACGGCTCAGCCAATACCGCAAGCGCCGCGGTGCGCGCGAACAGCGAAAGGAACAGCGCGCAGGCCCCGTATGTGCCGGTGCGGCTGTCGTGCATGATGGCGAGCTTGCGTTCGCGCGTCGTGCCGCCGCCGAACCCATCGGCGGTATCGGCCAGTCCGTCCTCGTGCAAAGCGCCGGTCACGAGAAGCGTCGCGGCAATCGCCGGCACCGCACAAAGCAGTGGTGCGAGGCCGAGCGCGAAGGTGAGCCAATAGACGAGCGCGCCGATGCCGCCGACGACAATGCCGGCGATCGGCAGCGCCCAGCTCGCGCGGGCGAGATCGGCTCCCGCATCCGCATCGGCTGCGACAGAACCGAGCGGCAGTCGCGTCGCGAACTGCAATGCAACGCGCAGATCATGCGTGAGACCGAACAGGGATTTTTGCGCCGAACCCGTCATGTTGTCAGGATCGCGGCGCCGCAGCGCGGCGCAAACGGTCGTTGATGGCAGCGCCCAAACCCTCCTCAGGAATCGGCATCACCGCGATGGTGGGAGCGCCGCTCGCATCGAGCGCCCGCAGATGCGCGAACAGGTTCGCCGCAGCCTCGACCAAGTCGCCGCGCGCCGACAGATTGAGCACCGCCGGGGCGGCATGAGCGCCGCTCGGCAAAGTCGCGCCGAACGCAAGCAACGCCTCGCCGGCGCGAACAGCCGTTGCGTTGAGCCGCAGATCAGCGCGTGGCGCGTAATGGGATGCCAGCATGCCGGGCGCAGGGGGCGCAGGGGGTGCGCGCGGCGCCTCGCCGGCCTCGGCCGCCTGCGGAGACGGCTCGGCAAGCGCCGTGCCGAGCACCGCTTCGATCGCCTCGCGCGCCGCGCCGCCCGGTCGCAACAGCCGCGGTTGACCGCCGAGACAAGCGACGATCGTCGACTCGACGCCGACCGGACACGGTCCGCCATCGATGATGAGGTCGATCTTCCCATCAAGATCGGCCAGCACATGGGCGGCCGTGGTTGGTGAAATGTGACCGGACCGGTTCGCCGAGGGCGCAACCACCGGCCCGCCGAAGGCCGCGAGCAGAGACTGCGCGAGCGGGTGTTTCGGGACCCGCAGCGCAATCGTATCGAGCCCCGCTGTGGCGAGCGCCGCAACCGGGCAGGCGGCGGCGCGCGGCACCACGAGCGTCAGCGGCCCCGGCCAGAAGCGGGCAGCCAACCGCGCGGCGGCTGCATCGAAGCGGCCAAGCTCCTGTGCCGCATCGCGATCGGGCACATGGGCGATCAGGGGATTGAAGGCCGGACGGCCCTTCGCCACATAAAGGCGGGCGACGGCTTGCGGATTGGTGGCGTCGGCGCCGAGCCCGTAGACGGTCTCGGTCGGGAACGCGACGAGCCCGCCCGCGGCGAGGCAATCGGCCGCGCGCGCGATCACTTCCGGCGCTGCCGGCACGATTTGCGGTGGTCGCGTCGTGACCCTGTCGTCCACGTTTCCGTCTCCAGGATTGGCGGGCGTCGTGATAGCATGCCGGGTCGCCTTGCAGCAGCGCCGGGGCCTGGGCTATAAGACCCGTCCTTGCCAGAGATATCGGAGTGTAGCGCAGTCTGGTAGCGCACCTCGTTCGGGACGAGGGGGTCGCAGGTTCAAATCCTGCCACTCCGACCAAGACTTAGATTTATCCGGCTTTGTTGTCCCGAATGTTTCACCGAATTTTTCACGCTGCCTATTCAAGATCATTGAAGCCCAGCTCGTTTATGCCTGTCGGCGGCTTCATCGAAAGGCTCTGGTCACGGTGGGCGGCATCAACCTCAAATTCGAGACTGACAGTCGACATCAAGCTCGCGTGAGGACATCATTGGTCCCGCTTGAGAGCTCGGTCGGTCGGTTGCCCTCCGAAGGCAAAGGTCAGAGGTTCGAATCCCCTCGGGCGCGCCAGTGATTTCAACCACTTAGTGACGCAATCCTCTTGACGGATTCACTTCAGGCAGCACCGGGGCAGCACCACTTAGCG
>CAZTTL010000208.1:0-6628 GCA_964616635.1 uncultured Rhodoplanes sp.
CGCCTGGCGCGGCTCGGAGATGATGGGCGTGTCGGCGCAAGCCAACGCGATTCATCTGGCGATCGCAAGCTGGCAATGGCCGAGCTATTTCAATCCGGCCGAGCGGCTCAAAGGCATCCGCCTCGACCTCGCCGAGTATCGCCGGCCCGATCCCAAGACCGCACCCTCGCAGTCGAAGGCCGCCGGCCTCTATATGATCTGCACCGTCTCCAAGCATCGGGCCGAGCGCCGGGGCTATGCCGACGCCTTGATGCTCGACTGGCAGGGCCGCGTCGCCGAGTGCACCGGCGCCAACATCTTCTTCATCAAGGACGAAACCATCCATACGCCGACCGCCGACTGTTTCCTCGACGGCATCACCCGGCGGACCGTGATGGAACTCGCACGCCGACGCAATATTCCGATCGTTGAGCGCCGCATCATGCCGGAAGAACTGTCCGAGTTCTCCGAGTGCTTCATCACCGGTAGCGCCGCCGAGGTCACGGCGGTGTCGGAAATCGCCGACTGGCGCTTCACCCCGGCCGCAATCACCAAGCGGCTGATGGACGACTACACCGCCGAGGTGCAGCCGAAGGGCAAGGCGGCGGCGGCGTAAGCGCCGCTCCCGGCCGTGAGCGGGCGAGCCGAAAGCGCGGAATGTCACGGATGACACCTTTGAACGGTATCACGGATGTGCCGCGGGCCAAGTCGGCGCCCGTGTCGCTTCCGATGTTCCGCGCATTTGTCGCCACAAGGCCAGCCGAGGAGCGCTGGGAACTCGTCGATGGTGTCGCCATGATGATGGCCCCACCCACCAAGGCGCATCAACGGGTCGCAAGCAATCTGCAGCGCCTGCTGCTCGACGCCCTCGAATGCCACGCGCCAGCGCTCACGGCCTACCAGCGCGTCGGCGTCAATATTGGTCCCTCGGTCACAAATTATGATCCGGAGCCGGACGTGGCGGTGGTCGACGCCGCGATCCATGATCTCGACGAGCGTTATGCTGATCGGTTCTATCTGGTCGCTGAAATCGTCTCGGAGCGTGATAGCAGCTCAATCGCAAGCAAGCGCGACATCTACAAGCTGCACCCCGACTGCCGGTGTATTCTGACCATCCGGCAGGATCGCGTCGATATCCGCTGCGAACTCCGCA
This sequence comes from uncultured Rhodoplanes sp., assembly GCA_964616635.1. Taxonomy (GTDB): domain Bacteria; phylum Pseudomonadota; class Alphaproteobacteria; order Rhizobiales; family Xanthobacteraceae; genus Rhodoplanes. The sequence continues at coordinate 1,133 of CAZTTL010000208.1, forward strand.
CAGCGGATGGCTGGCTCGTGCATCAGCTGAGCAGTCCAGACGATGCCCTCGAGGTTTTGCCGTTCGGACTGCGCTGCCGCGTTGCCGATATCTATCGCGGCACGCCGCTCGAGGCCGGCGGTACCCGCTGATTGGAAGGCCGGTCCTGCGGCGACGCACTCAAATCTCAAGCTGCGTGCCGAGTTCGACCACGCGCTCGGTGGGAATATTGAAGAACTTGGTCGCGCTCGTCGCATTGAGCGCCATATAGGCAAACAGGATTTCGCGCCAGCGCGCCATGCCGGGATACAGACTCGGCACAATCGTCTCGCGGCTTAGGAAGAATGACGTCTTCATCAGGTCGAAGTCGAGGCCATGGGCCTCGCAGGCTGTGAGCGCCGCCGGAATGTCGGGCGACTGCATGAAGCCGTAGCGGATCACCAGCCGGTAGAACCCGCTGCCGAGATCGGTGAGCGCGATGCGCTCGCTTTCCGGCACATAGGGAACATCGGCGGTCGTCACCGTCGTCAGTACGGTGCGCTCATGGACGGTCTGGTTATGCTTCATATTATGCAGCAGCGCCGCCGGCACCCCCTCCGTGGTTGCCGTCATGAACACGGCAATACCGCGGGCGCGGGCGATTTGCGGGCCGAGCGAACTGATGACCGATTCGAGCGGCACGGACTTGGCGATGAGCTGTGCGCGGACGAGTTCGCGGCCCCGCTTCCAGGTGGTCAGCACCGTGAAGGACAGGAAAGCGACGAACAGCGGGAACCAGCCGCCCTGGAACACTTTGATGATGTTGCCGGCAAAATAGGCAAAATCAGCGAGCAGCAGGGTGCCGGACACGAGCGCCACCACCGCCCAGTGCCACCGCCACAGCAGCAGCATGACGAAGGTGACGAGGATGGTGTCGATCATCATCGTCCCGGTCACCGCGATGCCATAGGCGGCGGCGAGGTTGGTGGATGACTGGAAGTAGATGACCAGCGCCATCACCGAGACCCAGAGCGTCAGATTGGTGAAGGGCACGTAGATCTGCCCCGCCTCCTCATGCGAGGTATGCACGATCACCATGCGCGGCAGCAGGCCGAGCTGCACCGCCTGTCGGGCAACGGAGAATGCCCCGGAGATCACCGCCTGGGAGGCGATCACGGTCGCAAGCGTCGCCAGCCCAACCATCGGCAGCACCATCCATTCCGGCACCAGCCGGAAAAACGGATTCTGGATCGCCTGAGGATTATCCAAGAGCAGCGCGCCCTGGCCGAAATAGTTGAGCAGGAGCGCCGGCCAGACAAAGCCGAACCAGGCAAGCCGGATCGGAAAGCGGCCGAAATGCCCCATATCGGTGTAGAGCGCCTCGCCGCCGGTCACCGCTAAAACCACGGATCCCAGCGCGAAAAAACTCAGGAGCGGTTCGGCGAGCACGAAGCTGGCCGCGTAATAGGGATTGATCGCAGCAAGAACGCCGGGCGCGTGAGCGATACTGATGAGGCCGGTAATCGCGAGGGTCACAAACCACACGCACATCACCGGGCCGAACGCCAAGCCGACCGCTCCGGTGCCATGCTTCTGAATCATGAACAGGCCCGTCAGCACCACGGCCGCGATCGGCATCACATAGGTCTGCAGGTCGGGAGCGACGACTTCCAGGCCTTCGACAGCGCTGAGGACCGAGATTGCCGGCGTAATCATGCTGTCGCCGTAGAACAAAGCGGCGGCGAAGATGCCGAGCAGCGTCAACGGATAGGCCGCACGATAGCCGCGCGTCAGCTCGGTGACCAGCGCGAGCAGCGCAAGGCTGCCGCCCTCGCCGTGATTGTCCGCCCGCATGATGATCAGCACATATTTGATCGTGACCAGCAGCATCACGGTCCAGAACACGAGCGAGAGCACGCCGAGCACATTGTCGGGCGTCACGCTGATCGGGTGATGGCCGGCGAAGGTTTCCTTCAGGGCGTAGAGCGGGCTGGTGCCGATATCGCCGTAGACGATGCCGATCGTGCTGACGAGCAGACCTGCGAACTTGCGCCCGTTGTTTTTGCTCATCGCCCCACGCGCCCTCGGCCTGCCCTCTTGTAGGGCGCAGAGGGCCGATTGCCCAGCCTTCGGCTTTGACCTGGGTCAACGTTTTCCAAGGGTTGATGGAGGGCAAACCTTACCGGCGATGTTCCGCTCGGTTGGCCTTGCGACGGGAAAGGGCGCGCGGAACCAGACGTCCCAGAGTACGATGGTTCGAGATTGAATCGATCGCGCTCTCTAACATCTTTGTCTTGTCGCATGATCTTTTCCGAAAAGTCTGCAACTTTTCGGGATCATACTCAGTCCCGCACCACCGCGAGCCGGTTGGTTCCCGATTCTGCGGCCCAAACCTCGCCCGGACGGCCGAGCATCTGGCGCACGCTGGCGCCCTTCTTGTTGCTGACGAAGGTCACAAAGGTCTCGGTCGCCGGATCGAAGCGCTGGAGCGCATTGGCGGGCCAGTCACTCGCCCAGACGCGGTCCTTGTCGTCGACATAGACGGCATAGGTGCCGGTCATGCTCTTCGGCATGGGAAACACCTTCCAGGTCTTGGCTGCCGGATCGTAGCGGCCGATGCCGCCGGAGCGCCACAGGCTCACCCACAGCAAACCCTTGGAATCCGACCAGATGCGGCGCGGGCCGGAACCCGGCTTGGGCGGATCGACCACGGTCGCGGCACCGGTCGCTGTGTCGATCCTCGCGATATGGTCGCCGGCAAGCGAGGCATACCAGACGTCGCCCGCGGGCGTGGTGGTGATGCCATAGGGGCCGCGGCCTTTAGGCGCCTTCCACGCCTCGACCTTGCCGGTTGCAGGATCGACCCGGCCGTAGACACCTTCCTGGCCGGTGAACCAAAGCTTGCCCGCTTTGTCGAAGGTCGCGGTGTTGAGATTGGCATCGGGGAATTCGTCCGGCAGCGGCAACACTTTGACCGCCTTGGTGGCGGGATCGACGCGGACGATGGCGTTCTGCCCGCCATCGGTGATCCAGGCGGCGTGATCCGGCCCGACAATGACGCCGTGCGGCGCCGAGCCCGGACCGAGCGGGATGGCCTCATGTTGGCCGGTCTTCGGATCGAGGCGACCGAGATAGCCCTGGCGCTGGCCGGTATACCAGACCGAGCCGTCGGGCGCGGGAGCAACGTCGTGGGGCGCCGCACCGGCGGGAAGCTGGTAGTAGGTCGCCTCGGCAGCCGTCGCCGGCTCTGCCAAGAGCGGACCGAAGAATGCGGCGCCCGCCAGAAAAGCGGCGGTAGCGACAGCAGCAGTGCGGGCCATGGCGTTCTCCGAGCAAGCACAACCGCAACGCGCGCGCATCACTCGGCGGCGGGACGGCGGTGCGGCGCGGCCCAGCGCTCGGCCGCGCTGTCGTCGCCTTCACTAGCGGCGACCCAGGCCGTCGTCCCGGCCCGCTCTTCCTGCTTCCAGAACGGCGCGCGCGTCTTCAGGTAGTCCATTAGGAACTCGGCGGCCGCGAAGGCATCGCTGCGGTGCGACGCCGCAGTCACGACGAGGACGATGTTCCCGCCGGGCACGATCCGCCCATGGCGGTGGATCACAGTAACGCCGAGGAGCGGCCAGCGCCGTTCCGCCTCGGCGACATGACAGGCAATCTCGGCCTCGGCCATGCCGGGATAGTGTTCCAGAGTCAGCGCCGTGGTGCGCTCGGCCTCGCCGTCACCGCGACAGATGCCGGTGAAGGTGACCACGGCGCCGATATCGGTGCGCCCGCGCTTCAGCGCCGCAGCTTCGGCAGCGGCGTCGAAATCCTCGCGCTGGACACGAATGGTGGCCATGGAACCGATCCTAAGCGCACTTTTGCGATCGAGCGGTAATCTCCGGCGATTCAGAATTCAATCCTCGAATTCAATCCTCATGGTGAGGAGCCGTGCGAAGCACGGCGTCTCGAACCATGCATCCTTCGAGACGCGGGCTAAAGCCCGCTCCTCAGGATGAGGGGGCAACGCGGATTGGTCCATCACAGAACCTCCTGCATCACCCCCCGCGCTGCCACGTTTCAGCCGCCGGTCATCGGCGGGAAGAACGCGATTTCGCGCGCGCCGGCAATGGCCGCATCCGGCCGCACATGCGCGCGATCGATCGCGGCGCGGATCACGGCCGGCTGGTCGAACGCATGCGCATATTCCTCGCCGCGCCCGGCGAGCCAGGTCATCAGCTCGCCGACGGTGCCGACCTCGGCCGGCGGCGCAACCGTCTCCTCGGGTTTGCCGATGCGCTCGCGCACCCAGGCGAAGTAGAGAATGCGCAGGGTTCCGTCGGCCACGTCAGTCCTCGACCAGATGATGGATTCCGGCACGGAAATAGTCGTAGCCGGTATATAGCGTCAGCACGGCGGAAACCCAGAGCAGCGTCAGGCCAATATGGGTGACGGGGGCAAAGGTCAGGCCGAGATGTTTGGCCACCAACTTATCGCCGGCGCTGCCCGCCAGCAGAAAGCCGATGGCAACAAGCTGCAGCGACGTCTTCAATTTGGCGAGCCGCGTCACCGGCACGCTGACCCGCAGCTCCGCGAGGTATTCGCGCAGGCCGGACACCAGGATCTCACGGCAGAGTATGACGATCGCCGCCCACAGCGACCAGCCGCGGATGGTGCCGTCGGCCGCCAGCATCAGCAGGCAGGACGCCACCAGGAGCTTGTCGGCGATTGGATCGAGCATCCGCCCGAAGCTCGACTGCTGCCCCCAGCTTCGGGCGATATAGCCGTCGAGGATGTCGGTCACCCCCGCTGTGATGAACAGCACCAGCGCCACCCAGCGCAGCCAGATGCCGCCCTGGAGGATTTCCTGCCCATACATGCAGGCGACCACCAGCGGCACCGCGATGATGCGCGCATAGGTCAAGATGTTGGGCAACGCAAACGCGCGACCCTGCATGTGGGAGGATGTGGTGAACTCCATAGCAGCTAGAATAGACGCTCGCTGTGATCGTTAACAGCCCTCCACTCTACATTGATAATTTGACAGCGCGCGGACGCATCCCGCTCAGCGCGGCGATTCGTGAAAATAATCGTAGATGCACCGCGCGGTCTCCGAGCTGACGCCAGCAACCTGAGCGAGATCGGAGACGGATGCCCGCTCGATCGCTTTCAGCGTCCCGAAATGCCGCAACAAAGCGCGCTTGCGCGCCGGCCCCACCCCCGGAATCTCCTGCAGGCCGGCTTCGCGGATGTCGCGCTTGCGCCGCTGCCTATGGGAGCCGATGGCAAAGCGATGCGCCTCGTCGCGCAGCCGTTCGACGAAATAGAGCACCGGATCGCGCGGCGGCAGGCGGAACGGCTCGCGCTCCGGCATGAAGAAAGTCTCGCGGCCGGCGTCGCGGTCGGGCCCCTTGGCGATGGCGACAAGGGGCATGTCGGCGATTCCAAGCTCGGCGAGAATCGCGCGCGCCGCAGCAAGCTGGCCGGCACCCCCGTCGATCAGCACGAGGTCGGGCCAGGGGGAGTTCTGCGCGTCGTTGTCTTCGCTTTCGGCTCCCT
>CAZTTL010000209.1:0-6620 GCA_964616635.1 uncultured Rhodoplanes sp.
AATAACCCGCGCGAAGCGCTGTCGCGCCTCGAATCGATGATCACCATGGGCGGCTTCTCGCTGCCCTCGCGGACGATCCGCGAGATGGTCTGCGCTTCAATTGATGTGGTGATTCAGGCGGCGCGCCTGCGCGATGGCTCGCGCAAAATCACCCATATCACCGAGGTGATGGGGCTCGAAGGCGACGTGATCATCACCCAGGACCTGTTTGTCTATGACATCCTCGGCGAGGACGCCAACGGACGGCTGCTCGGCCGTCATCGTTCGACCGGGATCGGCCGTCCGCGCTTCTGGGAGCGGGCGCGCTACTTCAACGAGGAGAAGCGGCTGGCGGCGGCGCTCGATGCGGCGGAGTTGAAGGAGGCCTGACATCACACCGGCCACGCTGCCGGCGCGCATCGAGAACCTGTTCCGGCCAAGACCAAGAGGATCAACGATTCGTTAACCACGCGAATGCCACAGCAGATCACACGGCGCCGAGATCGGCGTTAGTGATCTGCCGAAAAGGGTGCGAGCGGCTGTCGGCTGATGGGAGCGGCTGCGCCTGATTGAGGGCTTAGGGACCGATTATGACGATGCAGATGGTCGCCCTGGTGTTTCTGGTCGCGGTCGCCGGTGGCGGCATCGCCTGGGTGTTTCTCCACCCGATCCTGGTAGGGGAGCGGGCGGCCGAACGCATCGGCAATGTGGCGCGGGCGGAGCCTGCGCGCCAGGTGTCAAAATCCGCCGGTGTCCAGCGCGCGCGCCGCGAGCAGGTCGAGGCGACGCTGAAGGAGCTCGAAACCCGGCGCCGGCAGATCACGCGGCCGACGCTGGCGCTGCGTCTGGAGCGCGCTGGACTGAATTGGTCCAAGCGCCAGTTCATGGTCTGGAGCGGCGTTTGCGGGCTGCTTGCTTTCGTCTTTGCGGTTCTTTTCGGCACCGGGCTGGTTGTTGCGCTCGCGTTGGGATTCGCCGCCGGCTTCGGCATGCCCCGGTGGATGCTCAACTATTTGCGCAAGCGTCGCCAGTGGAGATTTCTCAATGCATTTCCCGATGCCGTTGACGTCATCGTGCGCGGCGTGAAGGCGGGTCTGCCGCTGCATGACTCGATGCGAGCGATCGTCAACGACTCGCCGGAGCCGATTCGCAGCGAGTTCCGCGCCATCCTCGAAACCCAGGCGATCGGGGTGCCGCTCGGGGAGGCGTGCGGCAAGCTCTATGAGCGCCTGGTGCTGCCCGAGGCCAACTTCTTCGCGATCGTGATCGCGATCCAGCAGCAGGCCGGCGGCAATCTGTCGGAAGCGCTGGGCAACCTGTCGCGCGTGCTACGCGACCGCAAGCGCATGAAAGAGAAGATCAAGGCGATGTCGATGGAGGCGAAAGCCTCGGCGATGATCATCGGCTCGCTCCCCGTCCTGGTCATGACCGCGGTCTACCTGGTGAGCCCGGACTATATCTCGCTGCTATGGACGCATCCGGTCGGCCGGCTCATGCTCGCCGGCTGCGGGATATGGATGATGATGGGCGTGTTCGTCATGAAAAAGATGGTCAACTTCGACTTTTGAGCCGAGCCATGGACGCCATCGTCAATCTCGTTTCCAACCCGCGGCTGATCACCATGATCCTCGCCGCGATCGCGGCCGGCGCAACGGTGCTGACACTGGCGATGCCGCTGCTCGCCAGCGACACGCTCGGCAAGCGCATGAAGGCGGTTGCGATCGAGCGCGAGAAGATGCGGCAACGCGAACGCGAACGGCTCGCGCGCGGCGACAAGGCCAAGCTGCGGCCGACGCCGAAGCAGTATATGCAGCGCGTGGTCGAGCAACTGAACCTGTCGCATTGGCTCGGCAAGGAGGAAGCACGGGCGCTGCTGATCCGGGCGGGATATCGTGGTTCGGCGCCTTATGTCGCCTTCCTGTTTTTCCGCATGATAACGCCCGTCGTGCTGTTCTTGGCTGCCGTTGGTTATGTGTTTCTCGTGTTCAATCCTGATCAGCCGCTCGCCATCAAGATCGGTATCTGCATTGCGGCGGCCTGGTTCGGCATTCAGGTTCCCCAGATCATTCTGAAGAACATGATTCAGAAGCGCCAGCTTTCCATTCGCCGCGCCTTTCCCGATGCGTTGGACCTGCTCTTGATCTGCGTCGAATCGGGCATGTCGATCGAGACGGCGCTGCGCAAGGTCAGCCAGGAAATCGGCTCGCAATCAATCCCGCTTGCCGAGGAACTGACCTTGACCACGGCGGAACTGTCATTCCTGCCGGACCGACGGCAGGCCTACGAGAATCTCGCTCATCGCACCGATATCGAAGGGGTGAAGTCGGTGTGCCTTGCCCTGCAGCAGGCCGAGCGCTACGGCACGCCGATGGCAAACGCGTTGCGCGTGATGGCTCAGGAGAATCGTGACCTGCGCATGTTGGCTGCGGAGAAGAAGGCCGCCGCGCTGCCGCCGAAACTCACGGTGCCGATGATCGTTTTCTTCCTGCCGGTGCTGTTCGTCGTCATTCTCGGGCCGGCGGTGCTTCAGGTGATGGCGATCCGGTAACAGCACAAGCGCTGCGCGCTCGGCGGACCCCGCCGCTGGGAGGGGCTGGGTGAAGTGTCGTGCCGCGGCATCCCGGCGGATCACGGGCGTTACGTGAAAAACGCCTTGCTGCCGCAGCGGCGAGACCGTTTCGGGTGACGCCCGTTGCGATTGTGAAAAAGCTCACTGGCCTTTGGCCGCGATCCTGGCGGTTCGTGTCGGCCGTTTTTTCTCGTCGCGCTGCGCGACCATCTGGCGCAAATAGGCGATATTGGCGTTGGCTTCGTCCGCCGACAGGTCGGCGCGGGCCAGCTTTTCCGCTTCGCCAAATCGCCGCTCAAGTCCGAGCACGAGGGCGAGATTCTGCCGCACGCGGCTATCGGCGCCGGGCTGCGCGGCAGCCTGCCGCAAGGTTTCCTCGGCCTTGGTCAAGTTTTTGGCGAGCGCGTAAGACAGCCCGAGATTGGAGAGCACTGCAGGCTCATTGGGAGTGATCTTCAGCGCGCTCGCGTAATAGCGCTGCGCATCCTGATGGCGACCCATCTGGTCCAGCACGGCGCCGTGCGCGGACAGCACCCGCCAGTCAGGCTTGTCGGGAGTGTGGGCGCGGCCCAGCACTTCGATCGCCTGGTCGAGGCGGCCGACCGAGGCAAGCGCGCGGCCATAGGCGCCAAGCAGAGCCGTATCGCGCGGATGCTGCATCGTCGCCTGCTCCAATACCGATACCGCCTGCACCCGCCGATCCTCGGCGGTCAGCGCCTTGGCATAATTGAGGGCGGCGGCCGCGTCGCGCGGATTGGCGCGGTAGCGCTCGCCCCAGGCGGCGACGGCGGATCGTTCGGCACCGGCACTGGCGATCGACGGTCCGCTATCGCGCGATGCGGTGGTCGTGCAACCGGCGGCGGACAAAGCGAGCAGGCCGACGAGCGCGGCGGAGCTCAGGAAGCGCATGGACAAACCAGAGACTCGGTACACGGATACCCTCACACCACTGGAGACGGCCGACGAGAAACTCGGCTCATCTCTCAGCAATAGAGCGTTAACCCTAATGCCGGGTTAAAGAATTTCCTGGTTCCCCGTTGCCGCTTGATTGTGCCCGAAAAGCCTCAAGGCCGCGGCTGCGCGCACTCACGTCTCGCGCCTCAGGGGCACCTCGAAGCCGCGCTTGACGCCGGGGCGCGCCATCATCGTCTCATACCAGCGCTTCACATTCGGGTAGTCGGCGAGGTCGACCTTGTGGCGCTCGTGTCGCCACGCCCAGCCGAGAATGGCGAAATCGGCGATCGAGAGTTCGTCGGCGAAAAAAGCGCGGCCCGCGAGCCGGCGATCCATCACGCCATAGAGCCGATAGGTCTCTTTCATGTAGCGATCGAGACCGTAGCGGCGATCCTGCTCATTCTCGATCGTGAGGAAGTGATGCACCTGTCCCGGCATCGGGCCAAAGCCGCCCATCTGGAACATCAGCCATTCGAGCACGGCGACGCGCGAGCGCAGGTCGCGTGGCCAGAATCGTCCGGTCTTCTCGCCGAGATAGATCAGGATGGCGCCAGACTCGAACACGCTGATCGGGACGCCGTCCGGGCCCTCCGGGTCGAGAATGGCGGGAATGCGGTTGTTCGGGCTGATCTTGAGGAATTCCGGGTCGTGCTGTTCGCCCTTGCTGATGTCGATCACCTTCACCGTGTAGGGAAGTGCCATTTCCTCAAGCGCCACGCTGATCTTGCGGCCGTTGGGGGTGTCAAAGGCATACAGTTCGATGGTCATTGTCGGGTCCTGGTCGTGTATTTCCGGCGCGATCATAGCGCTTGGGGCGCATCGATAATCGCAACCGGCCGCGGCGTCCATGCCTCGCGATGACGCTTTCGCTGCAATCGGACGCCGTGCTAGCAGAAGACGGTTCAGCAAAGGACTGCCCGCATGCATCCGTTGTTCGTTGATCGCGCTGCCGCGGCCGTGCCCATCTGGTTTGTTGCACCGACGGCGTGGCCGGATTTGCGCAAGACGCTCGACGACAAAGCGGTCGCCTTCATCGAACTGGCCGGGTTCGAGCCGAAGCCGGGCCAGCATGCCTTGCTTCCCGATGCAGAAGGCGGACTATCAGCGGTTCTGTTCGGCGTGGATGAACCGGACAAGCCCGGGCGCAACGGCTTCGTTGCCGGCAAGCTGCCAGGCGTGCTGCCGCCGGGCGTCTATCGTCTTGCCAATGCCGGGCCCGACGCGCGGCTCGCGGCGATCGCCTTCGCACTCGGCACCTATCGGTTCGATCGGTATCGCTCGCATCAGCCGAAAAACCTGCAGCTCGAAGTTCCTGAGGGCGCCGACGGCAACGATCTCTCACGCATTATCGAAGCGGTGACGCTGGCGCGCGATCTCATCAATACGCCCGCAAACGACATGGGCCCGGCCGAGATCGAAACTGCGGCGCGCGACCTCGCGAGCCGCTACGGCGCGACTGTCCGCACCGTCATCGACGATGAACTCGCGAAAGAGAAGTTTCCGCTGATTTATGCCGTCGGGCGCGCCTCCGAGCGGGCGCCGCGGCTGATCGATCTCACCTGGGGCGACCCGGCCGATCCCAAGGTCACGCTGGTCGGCAAGGGCGTGTGCTTCGATACTGGCGGGCTCGACCTCAAGAACGACAGCGCGATGCGGCTGATGAAGAAGGACATGGGCGGTGCCGCGACCGTGCTCGCACTCGCCCAGATGATCATGGATCGCGGCTTGAGGCTGCGCCTGCGCCTGCTCATTCCGGCGGTCGAGAACGCAGTGTCCGGCGCCGCCTTCCGCCCGCTCGACGTGATTCGCTCGCGCAAGGGGCTCACCGTCGAGATTGGCAATACGGACGCCGAGGGCCGGCTGGTGCTGGCCGATGCGCTCGCGCTTGCCGACGGGGAGCAGCCGGAACTGCTGATCGACCTCGGCACGCTCACCGGCGCGGCGCGCGTCGCGCTCGGGCCGGAACTGCCGCCGTTCTACACCGACGATGATAAGCTTGCCGCCGACCTCGCGCGCCATGCCGCGAACGAGAATGATCCGCTGTGGCGCATGCCGCTGTGGCAGCCCTACGACTCGATGCTCGATTCCAAGGTCGCCGACCTCGACAATGTCGCCTCGGGCGGCTTTGCCGGGTCGATCATCTGCGCGCTGTTTCTCAGGCGCTTCGTCGGCGCGGCAAAAGCCTGGCTGCATGTCGATATCTATGGCTGGAACCCGACGGCCAAGCCGGCACGGCCGGAGGGCGGCGAATGCCAGGCCGCGCGCGCCATCTACGCGCTGTTGTGCGAGCGGTACCGCTGATGGCGGTTGATCCACGCATCACGCCCGCCCGCGGCGACATCGCGGCAAAACGCCTGCAAGGCCTCGTCGAGGCGGAGCGCTTCGTCGAGGGCGAGATCCGCCAAGTGATCGAAGCACAAGCGCCGCTGCGGCGGACGCGCGCCCCCGACGCGCCGCTCGATACCGAAGCGCTGCGCGGCGAGCGGGTGATCATCTATGAGGATGACGACGAGGGCTGGAGTTGGGGTGAGTTGCAGGCCGACGGCTATGTCGGCTATCTGCCGCAGCAAGCGCTGGGGCCTGCGGGGCCTGATCTGACCCATCGCGTCGCGGCGCTGCGCACCTTCATTTTCCCCGGGCCCTCGATCAAGCTTCCGCCGCTGATGGCGCTTTCCTTCGGCAGCCGCGTCGCGGTGGAGCGGTTCGATTCCAGTTTCGCTTGGCTTGCGGCAGGCGGCGGCTGCATTCCCGCTCAGCATCTCGCGCAAGCAGGTTCAGTCGAACCGGACTTCGTCGCGGTCGCCGAAAAATTTCTCGGCGTGCCTTATCTGTGGGGCGGCAAGACCAGTCTTGGCCTCGATTGCTCTGGGCTCGTACAGGTCGCGCTCACCGCGGCGGGGATCGCCTGTCCGCGCGACAGCGATATGCAGGAACACGCGCTCGGCAGCCCGATCGATGACCCCGGCGAGGCGCGGACATACCGGCGCGGTGACCTGCTCTTCTGGAAGGGCCACGTCGCGATCGTGCGCGATGAGAAGACCTTGCTGCACGCCAATGCGCATCACATGGCGGTTGCGATCGAGCCGACCATCGAGGCGATCCACCGCATCGCTCAGAC
>CAZTTL010000210.1:0-6563 GCA_964616635.1 uncultured Rhodoplanes sp.
GGTCGATGCCGAGCGCAAGTTCTTCCCCGGCTATGTGCTGGTGAAGATGGAACTGACCGACGAGGCCTATCACCTCATCAAGAACACCCCGAAGGTCACCGGCTTCCTCGGCACCGACAACAAACCGATGCCGATTTCCGAGGCTGAGGCCGACCGCATCCTCCACCAGGTGCAGGAGGGGATCGAGCGGCCGAAGCCGACCATGTCGTTCGAGGTTGGCGAGCAGGTGCGCGTTTCTGATGGGCCGTTCGCCTCATTCAACGGCGTGGTGGAGGAGGTCGACGACGCCCGCTCGCGCCTGAAGGTCGCGGTGTCGATCTTCGGCCGCGCCACCCCGGTCGAGCTCGAATTCGCCCAGGTGGAGAAGGCTTAAATTTACAGGGCCGGCTAGATCCGGCACACAGTTGCCCCCTTCCTGACCCTCCCCGCGAGCGCGGCGAGGCGGGAGGGATGCTCGGCAGAGCCCGGGCGCGAGGAAAGTGCTGTCCGGCGATGCGCCGGCTGATGCTCGAAAAGACGTGGGAGGAGGGGCGGCACGCCAGAACCGTCCTTGATCCGCACCACGAACCCTGCGAGCCGGACATCCGGCGCGAAGGAGTCATGCTATGGCGAAGAAAATCACCGGCTATCTGAAACTTCAGGTGCCGGCGGGGTCGGCCAATCCGTCCCCGCCGATCGGGCCCGCGCTCGGCCAGCGCGGCCTCAACATCATGGAGTTCTGCAAGGCCTTCAACGCCCAGAGCCAGCAGATGGAGAAGGGCCAGCCGATCCCGGTGGTGATCACCATCTATGCCGACCGCTCCTTCATTTTCGAGATGCGCACGCCGCCGGTGTCGTACTTCCTCAAGAAGGCGGCGAACCTCGACAAAGGTGCGAAGCTTGCCGGCCGCGACAACGCCGGCGCGGTGACGCGCGATCAGGTGAAAGAAATCGCCGAGAAGAAGATGAAGGATCTCAACTGCGATACGGTCGAGGCCGCGATGCGCATGGTCGAAGGCTCGGCCAAATCGATGGGCATTGAGGTGAGGGAGTAACGGCGATGGCACAGCATGGGAAGCGGGTGCGCGCGGCGCGCGAAGGCATCGACCGGGCCAAGCTCTATGGGCTGCCGGAGGCGGTCAAGCTCGTCAAGGACCGCGCCAAGGCCAAATTCGACGAGACCATTGAGATCGCGATGAATCTCGGTGTCGATCCCCGGCACGCCGACCAGATGGTCCGCGGCGTCGTGTCATTGCCGAACGGCACCGGGCGCACGCAGCGGGTCGCCGTGTTTGCCCGCGGCGCGAAAGCCGAGGAGGCGAAGGCCGCGGGTGCCGACATTGTCGGCGCCGAGGATCTGGTCGAGAAGGTGCAGGGCGGCAACATCGACTTTGACCGCTGCATCGCGACCCCGGACCTGATGCCGCTGGTCGGCCGCCTCGGCAAGGTGCTGGGCCCGCGCGGCCTGATGCCCAACCCGAAGGTCGGCACCGTCACCATGGACGTGACGAGCGCGATCAAGGGGGCGAAGGGCGGCTCGGTCGAGTTCCGGGTGGAAAAAGCCGGCATCGTCCATGCCGGGATCGGCAAAGCCTCGTTCGCCACCGACAAGCTCGTGGAGAACATCAAGGCCTTTGCCGATGCCGTGCAGAAAGCAAAGCCGGCCGGTGCCAAGGGCCAGTATATCAACCGCGTTGCCGTGTCCTCGACCATGGGACCGGGCGTGAAGGTCGAGCTCGGAAGCCTGTTCACCCAGGATCAGGCCTGATAGTCGACCATCAGCGCTGCGGCGAAGCTTTGGCTCTGGCCGCTGGAGCCATAGCTTGCCGATTGACTGAGCGTCTCTTGCAACGATTTCAGAAACTGCGCCATCAGTTCCTGGATCTGGGAGTCGGTTGAGTCCGTGCTTGACGAGGTCGAGGACGCCGTGTCGTCGGCGCCGTCCGCGGGAGGAGGGGGAGGGGGGCCGCCATGTCCTCTTGCACCACCGGGGCCACCAGGGCCGCCGGAACCGGAGAACGCGTTAGCGAACACATTCTTCAGCTCATCGGCCTGATCGCTGGTGAGCTTGCCATCCGAGACCTCGCCCGCAATCAGATCGTCGATCTTCGACTTCATCTGGTCCGGCGACGGGGGCTGGGACCCGGCGGCGCTGCTGCGCTCGCTCTTCAGCGAGCTGTCGATATCGTCAAGCGCGCTGCTCAAAGCCGTCTGGTCGGTCGAACTGATCGTTCCGGCTGCGACTTCCGACGCAAGTTCTTTCTGCAGCAACTCGCGGGGTGAGGAATAGGCCTGAAAGCTGTTGCCAATCAACGAAACCGAGGACATGGGACGACTCCATACGTCAACGCTATCCGAACGGCTTTCAGGAAAGCAGGCCATGCTTAACAGACACTTGATGCTCGCGCGGTGTTTGTTTCACTGCGTGTCACAACCGCAGGCCGATACAAATCGAAACAAAAAATTCCCGCTTCGGTCCAATTGATCAGGCACAACGGAGGGCATGACCGAGTCCCCCCACATTCTCGTCGTTGAGGACGATGGTGAGATCAGCCGCCTCGTCGCCCGTTACCTGCGTGACAATGACTGCCGGGTTTCGCTCGCCTGCGACGGCCGCGAAATGGGCCGGATCATGGAAGCCAACCGGATCGATCTGATCGTCCTCGACATTATGCTGCCCGGCGAGGATGGTCTGAGCCTGTGTCGCCGCCTGCGCCAGGATTCGTCGATCCCGGTGATCATGCTGAGTGCCAAGGGCGAGGAGGTCGACCGCATCGTCGGCCTCGAAATGGGCGCCGACGATTATCTCGCAAAGCCGTTCAACCCGCGCGAACTGCTTGCTCGCGTTCGCGCGGTGCTGCGGCGGAGCGCGCTGGCGGCGCTGGCGCCGTCCGGCAAGCGCGCGCGGGTGCTTAATTTTCGAGGCTGGCGGCTCGATTGCGCGCTGCGCAAGCTGACCAATCCGCAGGGGAGCGCCATCGCGGTCACCAGCGGCGAGTTCGACCTGCTGCAGGTCCTCTGTGAACGACCGGGGCGGATTCTCTCACGGGACCAGCTTCTCGACCTCACCCAGGGGCGCAGTGCCGGTGCCTTCGAGCGCAGCATCGATGTTCTTATCAGCCGGCTGCGGCGCAAGATCGAGAGCAATCCGCAGCAACCGGAAATCATCAAGACCGTGCGCTCCGGCGGTTACCTGTTCACGCCTGACGTCGAACCGGAATGACGGTTTCTTTCCGCTCTCTGCTGCCGACCCGGATCAGCAGCCAGCTCGCTGCCATCGTCCTCGTGTCGCTCGTGGCGATCCACGCCATTCTGACCACCGCCTTCCTTCTGCGTCCAGCCGAGGACCGTCGCCTGCGGTTCGGGCATCCCGAGCAGATTGCGATGCTGGTCAGGCTGATGAATGTCGCGAGCCCGCCGGCGCGGGCCGCGCTGCTGGCCGATGTCGGGCAGGTCTTTCCGGCGCTCGACGCAAGACTCGAACCGGCCGGCACCGTCCCGTTGGAGGAAAGGGGGGAGCGTGATTCCCGCATCCGCCTCCTGGAGCGCCGCTTGCCGCCCGGCCTGCAGCCCACATTGGCGCCGCCGACCGGCGGCGACCGCCACAGCCGCATTGCGGTTCGCCTGAGCGATGGCGCGGTGGTGACCGCCCGGTTCCCGCCGCCACCGGGATGGCGGCCCGATCCCTTCACCTCGACCGTGCTGTTCATCGCCATCAGCCTGACGCTGCTCGGCTGGTGGGCGACGCGCACCCTGATCGCGCCGCTGCGCGCCTTCGCCAAGGCGGCGGAGAGCTTCCGGCCGGATGGTGAGATCGTCCTGTTGCCGGAGCGCGGGCCCGATGAAATCCGCAGCGTCGCCCGCGCCCTCAATGGCATGCGCGAACGCATCAAGACTTTGGTTGAGGACCGCACCCGCATGATGGCCGCTGTCGGTCACGACCTGCGCACGCCGATCACCCGCCTGCGCCTGCGCAGCGAGTTCATCGAGGATGCGACCTTCCGCGGGCAAACGCTCGCCGATCTCAACCAGATGCAGGCGATGGTGGAATCCCTGCTGGTCTTCCTGCGCGGGGGGAACACGCCGAAGGAAGCGACGGGCGTCGACATTGCCGCCATCGCGCTGACGATCTGCGACCGGTTCACCGATATGGGACACGAGGTGAGCTATGAGGGGCCGGACCATGTCACCCTGCGCGGGAATCCCGACGAACTCGAGCGCGCCATCACCAATGTGGTGGACAATGCCGTTCGCTATGGCGGGAAGGCCATGATCCGCCTCGAAGTGACAGTTGATACGGCGATCCTCGACATCGACGATGAAGGACCCGGCATCCCCGATAGCGCCAAAGAGTCGATGCTGCAGCCCTTCGTGCGCGGGGAGGCGGCGCGCAGCATGGATGCGACCAGTGGGTTCGGTCTCGGCCTGGCGATCACCCGCGTCATCGCCGAGCGCCATGGTGGAACGCTGACCCTGCTCGATCGCGCACCGCACGGACTGCGGGTGCGGATTGCCTTGCCGATCAGTGAGGCGTGACGGAAGCGGTTCGTTGACCTTCGGTTCCAGGGGCCGGCTTATGCGGTGGCTGGCTCATACTTTCTGGGCAGGGGCTGCGACTTTAGATGCAGCGGTCAGGCCTTGTCCCCGGGCACAAAAGGTTGTAGATAACGCCTCAGAGGCGTGCCGGCCTAGCCTGTCGGCGCGCTTTTACGCGTCCTGCGGAAACGATGACAACAAGGACAACATTCCTCCTCGTCGCGCGGCTCTCTCCCTGATTCACGGGGTCGGGGTCGCAAGGATATGGAGGGATGGGTCGCGCCATTGTTGCCGCAGCCGCGCGTGGCCGGGCCGTGTTTCGGGCCGGCCGGTCCTGTCCGAGACTGCAGGCGCCGGGACTTCACGTCTTGGCTTAATTCTATGATCCAAGGGCCTGCATAGATGGGGAAGATCGGTTTCGGGGGATGACCCCGCGACGGTTCCGACTCCGGGTCATCCGGACGGCGCTTGCGCCGGCCGGGGGCAGGGCACAGAGCCTCGTTCAAGTCCGGCGCCAGCCCTGGCACCGGGGCCTTGAGCGAACCGTCGCAACCGGCGATCGCAGGATCGCCTATCGGAGAAAGATCAGAACGTGGATCGAGCGGCCAAGAAGGAAGCGGTCGCGGCGCTGAACGAGGTGTTCAAGACCTCGAACGTCGTCGTTGTCGCGCACTATTCTGGCCTGACCGTTGCCCAGATGCAGACCCTGCGCCGGCAGGCGAAGCAGGCGGGCGCCGTGGTCAAGGTCGCAAAGAACCGGCTCGCCAAGATTGCGCTGGACGGCACCGAAGGGGCCGTCATCGCACCACTGTTCAAGGGGCCGACCGTGCTCGCCTATTCCGGCGATCCGGTGGCCGCGCCCAAGGTCGTGTCCGACTTCGCCAAGGCGAATGGACACCTCATCATTCTCGGCGGCGCGCTCGGCAGCACGATGTTGGACCCTGCAGGCATCAAGGCGCTGGCAGCGCTGCCCTCGCTCGATGAATTGCGGGCGACGCTGATCGGTCTGATCCAGGCTCCGGCAACCAAGATCGCGCAGGTCGTCACCGCGCCGGCCGCCAAGGTCGCGCGTGTCGTACAGGCCTATGCGAGCACGGCCGAAGCCTGACCGCGACACCTCGAAACCATCACGTTTAGAAGGATTTGAAGCAAATGGCTGATCTGCAGAAGATCGTTGACGACCTCTCCAGCCTCACCGTGCTCGAGGCTGCCGAGCTCGCCAAGCTTCTCGAAGAGAAGTGGGGCGTTTCGGCTGCCGCCGCCGTCGCAATTGCTGCCGCACCGGGCGCGGGTGCCGCCGCGGCGCCGGTCGAGGAGAAGACCGAGTTCACCGTTGTTCTCGCTGCCATCGGCGACAAGAAGATCGAGGTGATCAAGGAGGTCCGCGCCCTGACCGGCCTCGGCCTCAAGGAAGCCAAGGACCTCGTCGAAGGCGCCCCGAAGCCGGTGAAGGAAGGGGTCAACAAGGAAGAGGCCGAGAAGATCAAAGCAACCTTGGAAAAGGCGGGGGCGAAGGCCGAACTCAAGTAATCGTGAGGGTCATGGGGTGATTCGGTCCCTATATTGCCCGAATTGCCCCCTTCGCCGAACGGCGCCAAAGACATATATGCGATCCGCGGTCAAGGACCTCGGATCGCGGAAGAATGGGCGGCGCAATTGAGAGGACGCCGACGTCCTTGAGGGTCGCCGAGAAGCATCTTCCGTCGCTGCGCGAACGCGCCGGAAGCCCCCACCGCCTTAGCGGTTGGCGGGAATCGAGAGGCCACGATGGCAGAAACGTTTACCGGTCGCAAACGGGTTCGTAAGTTTTTTGGCAAAATCCAGGAAGTCGCAGAGATGCCGAACCTCATCGAGGTTCAGAAGGCGTCCTACGACCAGTTTCTCCTGATCGAAGAACCGAAAGGTGGGCGGCCGGATGAGGGATTGCAGACCGTTTTCAAGTCGGTCTTTCCGATCTCGGACTTTTCCAATACGGCGCAGCTTGAATTCGTGCGCTACGAATTCGAGCCGCCGAAATACGACGTCGACGAGTGCCGCCAGCGGGGCAT
>CAZTTL010000211.1:0-2146 GCA_964616635.1 uncultured Rhodoplanes sp.
GGGTCGACCCAGGGAATGTGCGGGCGCTTGCCCTCGAACAAATCTTCGATGGTCAGAATCTGAATGCGCTTTAACTTCCTCGCCGCCGTGAAACACGAAAAAAGCGCCGAGCGCCGGCCGGGAGGGACAAAAGTTCGTTTCCTGGGAGGGGGACTTGGCGTCGGATCGTGGCGGGCAAAACAAAAATTTGCGTGCGCGGCCATTATGATGCGGCACTTGGCGCAGCCCATCACGGTCCGGGCAGTGGGAGACCGGATTTTCAGCCGCACAGCGGTCGCAATCGGCTGTTAGCCGTCCCTACGAATCCGTTTGGGGACGGTCAACTTGGAGCGATAGCGATGTCCTCGCCTCGTATTTTTCTTCTTGCCTCGGTTGGCGTGCTGACTTTTGGCCCTGGCCTGCTTTCGCCCTCACAGGCGGCAGGTTTGCAGCAATGGCGGCCGGCCGGCGCCTCCTCCACAGCGGCGGAAAGCCGGCCGCTCGTCGTGGCCCAAACCAAGCCTGCGCCTGACCCGAAGGACCAGGATGGCTTGCCGGACCAGCCGGCGCCGCCGAAGCCCTACAAGGCGGTCACCGTCAAGCCGCCCAAGGCGGCGTCCGACCCGAGTTTCGAAGCATTCCGCAAGCAGCTCGCCGACATTGCCGGTCGCAAGGACAAGAATGCGCTGACCGGGCTCGTCGCGGCCAAGGTTTTCCATCTCGGCGCCGAGGGCGAGGACAAGGCCGACAAGGATAAGTCCGGCTTGGACTATCTCAGCGAGCTGCTCGATCTCGACAGTGGCGAGACCTTCGGATGGGATTCACTCGCGGCTGCGGCGCGCGACCCGACGGCCGATCCGCTTCCGCAGCACCAGGGCGTCATTTGCGGCCCGGGCGCGCCCTCGTTTGATGACAAAGCGTTCGAAGCGTTGTTGCAGAACACTGGCACCGAAGCGTTCGAGTGGGCTTACGCTGCTGCGCCGCTCGAGGTCCGCGCGAGCGACAAGCCGAACGCGCCGGTGATGGAAAAGGTCGGCGCGATTCTTGTGCGCATTATGCCGGCCCAGGGGCAGGGCAGTGGCAATGGCAGTGAATCCCAGCCGAGCGACCAGTCCGACGTGATTCCGGTGGTCGTGCCCTCGGGCAAGGTCGGATACGCTTCGGGCGCCGCGCTGCGGCCGCTGACCACCGACCAGCTCTGCTACGCGAAGGACGGCGGCAGCTGGAAGATCGTCGGCTATGTCGGCGCCGAATAACGCGCCTGCGATGTGAAAGAATACGGCCCGGCATAGCGCGTGCCGGGCCTTTGCCGTTTGAGCTGCGTTATTCCGCGATCGCCAGCGCCTGCGGTGTCCAGTCCATCGTGATGTGGCGAGGTTGGTCGGCGACGCGCTTGAGCCAGGCGCGGATCGAGGGGAAGCCGGCCAGATCGAAATCGGCCGTATTGGCGATGTGGACATAGGCGTAGAGCGCAATATCGGCGATGGTGTAGCGGTCGGCCGCGAAGTAGCGGTTGATTTCGAGGTGGTCTTCCATGACGCTGAGCGCGTGGTAACCAACCTCGCTCCACGATTCGATCGCGTGCATCTTCAGATCACGGCCGCCACGCACCAGCGACAGCCAGAAATAGGCGGCGCCGATGCTCGGCTCGATGCTGTTCTGTTCGAAGAACATCCAGCGCAGCGCTTCGGCGCGGTCAAACGGGTCCAACGGGGCAAGCGGCGTATTGCGCGCAATGTACCAGAGGATCGCGTTCGATTCCGGCAGATAGCGGTCCGGCGCTATCTCAAGCAACGGTACTCGCCCGCTCGAATTTTTCTCCCGGAATTCGGGCGTGCGGTTCTCCCCCTTCAGGATATCGACTTCGATGAGATGGTAGGGAATGCGCAGCTGCACCAGCGCCAGACGCACCTTGTAGCAGTTGCCGGACCGTTGCATCGAATACAGCGTATACATGGCCGACCCGAAGGCTGACACACGCGGCGCAGACTTGCGCCAAGAATGCCTGGGCTTGATGCAGCGCAACAACAATAGGGGGCGCTACGACGAACGTATTACATTGCACCGATCAATTAAGACTTCAATGCGACCGATCAGCCAAGTTTTTCTTGGTGGCGGCAAAGATTTCGTGATGCACTGCAAACAAGTCGTTTTCTTGCGCTGGCGG
>CAZTTL010000211.1:2246-6547 GCA_964616635.1 uncultured Rhodoplanes sp.
GAGCGCATGCAGCAAAGCGGGGTCGTCGATCTTGGGATCATGGGTGAGGGCGACGAAGGCGGTGTAGCGGTCGACGCCGAGTGGGGGCAGGGCGGTGTCCGGCCATTCGGCGATCACCTTCACCTCGGGAAAGCGCTCGGGGCTGGCAAAGGCGGTGCGCGGGTCGACGATCGTCACGTCATAGCCGACGAGCGCCGCCATCGGCGCCAGCGCCTGGCTGATATGCACCGCCCCGGTGATCACCAGCTTCGGCGGCGGCACGAACACGTTGAGGAAAACGCGGCCTTCAGGCGTGTCCGCCATGCCGCTCTTGCCGCTGCGCAGGCGCGCTTCCAGTGTTTCGCGCAGCGGATCGCCGGCAACGGCTGCAGCGGGCACGAGGCGCTGCGCGCCGCTGGCAAGATCAGTGACGACGATGGCCGCGCGCCGCGCCGCCCGCTCGGCATTCAGGGCATGGAGGATGTCGAGTTTCACTTTGCATTTCCCCGGCGCTTTGGTTTTGGCTTGTTCGTCGCTGTTCGTAGCCGAGCAACTTTATCCTCCCCTGCGGAGCGGGGGAGGGGGACCGCCCATCGCAGGCAAGCTTGAGCAGCCTGCGCAGGCTTGGCTGCGCGGGCGGTGGAGGGGGTATATACCAAGTCGAAAGCTGCTTGCCCCCTCCACCATGCTGCGCATGGTTCCCCTCCCCCGTAAAACGGGGGAGGATAAACATATGCGTCTTCACTCCACCTTCTCCACGTAGACGCGGATGGTGCCGCCGCACGAGAGCCCGGCCTGCCAAGCGGTTTCGTCGGCGACGCCGAATTCCAGCAGCTTTGGCCGCCCGCCCGCGATCACGTCGAGCGCTTCGGTGACCACCGCGCCCTCGACGCAGCCGCCCGATACCGAGCCGAGAAAATTTCCTTCCGCGTCGATCACCAGATTGGAGCCGACCGGCCGCGGGGCCGAGCCCCAGGTCTCGACCACGGTCGCCAGCGCAACACCGCGGCCGTCGCGCCGCCAGTCTTCCGCGCCTTTCAGAATATCGTCGTCGCGCGCGAGCATGTTTTCTCTCCGTGGGTCCGCTGCCGCCAGCTCCATCGGCCTATGGGAGCGACGCTACCGTAGCCCGAAACAGCGAGGGGGCCTATACCGGTTGCGCCTCGCCTCAAGTGCCGCCGATACTTTTGCCGATACTATTAAAACGCCGCCGTTATGATTGGAGCTTCTCTCATGGATTCATTGGCCGCCCTGTTTCGCAGCCCCGGCGCACCCCTATCGATCGAGCGCATCGAACTCGATCCGCCACGCCCGACCGAAGTGCTGGTGCGGATCGCGGCGGTGGGACTCTGCCGCACCGATTATCACGTCATGCGCGGCGAGCGCCGGGTCGCGATGGCGCCGATGGTGCTCGGCCACGAGGCGGCGGGCGTGGTGGAAGCGATCGGCGCCGCGGTGAAGGGGATCGCGGTCGGCGACCATGTGGTACTCACCTTCATTCCCGGCTGCGGGCGCTGCCGCTGGTGCCAGAAGGGTTTGCACCATCTCTGCGCCGAGGGTCCGCGCATCACCCAGGGGCCGCAGCTCGACGGCACGTTTCGCCGGCGCGACGCGAACGGACACGACGTCGGCGCGTTCTGCATGATCGGCGGGTTCAGCGAGCGGGCGGTGGTCGACCAAGCCTCTGTCGTGGTGATCGACCGCGACATTCCATATGACCATGCCGCGCTCGTTGCCTGCGGCGTGCCGGCGGGTGTCGGCGCCGCGCGCAACCGCGCCAAGGTCAAACCGGGTGACAGCGTGCTCGTCGTCGGCTGCGGCGGTGACGGCATGAATGTGGTGCAGGGCGCGCGGCTCGCCGGTGCCACCACCATCATCGCCGCCGACCGGGTGCGGAAAAAACTCGACTGGGCGCACGATTTCGGCGCGACCCACGGCGTCAAGGCGGAAGGCGAGGCGCTCACCCGCGAGGTGTTGGCGCTCACCGAGGGCGTCGGCGTGAACCATGCCTTCGTGTGCATCGACCCGCCGGCGACGCTGCTGCCGGCGTTCCGCGCCACCGCCAAGGCCGGCAATGTCGTGGTGACGGCGCTGACCCCCGATACGGTCACCGAGATCAAAATTCCGCCGCTCGAATTGTTCGTGACGCAGAAGGCGGTGATGGGCGCGGTCTACGGTTTTGCCAGCCCGCGGCTGCAGATTCCGGAATTGCTCGGCCTCTATCGCAAGGGCGAGCTGAAGCTGAAGGAGCTGGTCACCCGCACCTACCGCCTCGACGAGGTCAACCAGGGCTATGCCGACCTCGATGCGGGCAAGAATTTGCGCGGGGTCATCGTGTTTTGAGGCGTTACCCCGCTGCGCAGGCATGGCTCCGCCGCGGCAACAGCCCTCAATTCATCATGCGCAGGCTTGACCCGTGGCTGTCCGGCTTCACTCAAGAGTCACCTCTCCCCACCGCGGAGAGGTGAATCGGGGAGATACTGCCGTGTCCGTCTAACGGGATGGATATCAATTTGGCTTTATGCCGCAAGCATATTCATCTTCTCAGGAGCGACGAGGGCGGGTGCGGGGTCCTCTTTGTCTGCGTTATCCGAAGCGCCCCCCTCACCCGGTTCCTCGCTCCGCTCGGAACCACCCTCTCCCACGAGGGGAGAGGGGTTGAAGGCGTCACCCTCGCGCCTCTTTCATCGCTACGCTCGACCTCACCGCGCTTTCCGGCGCGGCGGTCCGCGCAACTACGCCCGCCGCCGCCTGACGCTGATGTCGCCCGCCAACACTTCCTCGACCCAGGCCGGCACCATGTCGGTTGCCGGGCCATAGCGGCGCTCGTCGAACACGAAGGCATTTTCCGACGGTTCGAGATTGATCTCGCAGGTGCGGATGCCGGCGCTCTTCGCCGTACGCACGAAGCCCGCGGCGGGATAGACGGCGCCCGAGGTGCCGATCGAGACGAACAGGTCGGCATCGACGATCGCCTGGAAAATCTCGTCCATATGCATCGGCATTTCCTCGAACCACACCACATGCGGGCGCAGTCCGCCTTTGCGCTTGCAGTCCGGGCAGACGAGATCGACCGAGAGGTCCTCGCGCCATTCGGCGACCCAGTTGCAATGCATGCAGCGTGCTTTCAACAGCTCGCCATGCATATGTACAACACGGCGCACACCGCCACGCTCATGCAGATCGTCGATATTCTGCGTGCACAGATAGAGTTCGCCGCCGCGCGCGGCGAGCGCCTCTTCCACCTGCGCGAGCGCGCGATGCGCGGCGTTCGGCTCCGCGGTCTGCAGATTGCGCCGCCGCAGATTGTAGAAGTGGTGCACGTCCGTCGGTGCGCGCGCAAAGCCCTGCGGTGTCGCCAGCTTCATCGGGTCGAATTTTGCCCAGGCGCCGTCCTTGTCGCGAAACGTGCCGAGCCCGCTTTCCGCCGAAATGCCGGCGCCGGTGAGAATGAAGATGTTCATGGTTTTTCTGGATCTCAGAACAAATGAATGCGCCTCTTTATATCTGAACGATAGCGCCGATGTAATGCCGAAATGGCGCGCAGCATACGTGTCTTGATAGGGGGCGCGGGGTGAGGTCGCGTGGTCAGCGCTTAGAGCATTTTCCGGCGAAGTGGACGCCGGTTCGCCGCAGAAAATGCGACCACTCAAAGAGAAATAGAGCGAAATCCGATTCCGTTAGGTCGGATTTCGCTCTAGAGCATTTTCCGGCGAAGTGGACGCCGGTTCGCCGCAGAAAATGCGACCACTTAAAGAGAAATAGAGCGGTTTGCGATTCTGTCAGGTCGGATTTTGCTCTAAGCGCGGTCGATTCATCGTGCCGGCGGGCGAGAGAGTACGAACGCGCTCATCCGTTCTTATCGTGACACACGACGCCAAGCTTGTTGCCGTCGAGGTTGCGGACGTAGGCGCCGTAGTAGTTCGGATGGTAGTGCGGACGCAGGCCGGGCGCGCCTTCGTCGCTGCCGCCGGCCTTGAGCGCCACGCCGTGGAAGGCATCGACGTCCGCGCGGGTCTTGGCATTGAAGGCGACCATATTGCCGTTGCCGGGATGCTGCGGCTTGCGGTCATGCGGCCGCAACACCCAGAACGGCGGCTCGATACCGGAGAATCCTTGCGGCGCGTAGGCGATCGCGATCTTGAACGTCTTGACGCGGTTGAGGCCGAGCGTTGCCAGCACCGGATCATAAAACCGCGCGGCGCGCTCGATGTCCGCTGCCCCGACCGTGATGTGGCTGAAGACGCCGGTGGGGAGCACACGGGTCATGCTTACGTCCGGCGGCCGCTGCGGTCCTGCTGGTTGAGCCAGTCGGCGAGGGT
>CAZTTL010000212.1:0-6485 GCA_964616635.1 uncultured Rhodoplanes sp.
TGAAGGTGCCGACGAACACCACCTTCTTGGCGTTCTGGCTGATATTGATGAAGCCGCCGGCGCCCGCGAGTTTTGGCCCGAACTTGCTGACATTGAGATTGCCGTGGCGGTCGACCTGCGCGAGGCCAAGAAACGCCGCGTCGAGCCCGCCGCCGTCGTAGAAATCGAACTGATAGGGCTGGTCGATCACCGCCTCGGTGTTGACCGCCGCGCCGAAATTGAGCCCGCTCGCGGGGATGCCGCCGATCACGCCGGGCTCGGCGGTCAGCGTGATCAGGTCGATCACCTTCTCCTCATTGGCAACCGCGGAAATCCCCTCCGGCATGCCGATACCGAGATTGACGACGCTGTTCGGCCGCAGTTCGAAGGCTGCGCGACGCGCGATGATCTTGCGGGCGCCGAGCGGCATCGGCGGCAGCAGGCCGGCGCGGATGCGAATCTCACCGGAAAACGCCGGATCGTAGGGGGTCGCGAAAGTCTGCCAGTGGTTCTCCGGCTGGGCGACGACGACGCAGTCGACCAGCACCCCCGGCACCTTCACCTGGCGCGGATTGAGCGTGCCGCTCTCCGCCGCGCGCTCGACCTGGGCGATGACAATGCCGCCGGAATTGTGCACGGCCATGGCGATGGCGAGCGCCTCGAGCGTCAGCGCCTCCTTCTCCATGGTGAGATTGCCGTCGGCGTCGCCGGTGGTGGCGCGGATGATGCCAATATTGATGGGAAACGTGTGGTAGAGCAGGCATTCCTTGCCGGCGAGCGTGATCAGCTCGACGATGTCTTCGGTCGTGCGCGCATTGAGCTTGCCGCCGCCGTTGCGCGGATCGACGAAGGTGCCGAGCCCGACCGTCGTCACATGGCCGGGCCGATGCGCGGCGATGTCGCGGAACAGATGCGTGACCACGCCCTGCGGCAGATTGTAGGCTTCGATCTTGTTCTCGAAGGCGAGCTTCTGCAGTTTTGGCACCAGCCCCCAATGGCCGCCGATGACACGCTTGACCAGCCCCTCATGCGCGAGGTGGTTGAGGCCGCGATCTTTGCCATCGCCCTGTCCGGCGGCGTAGACGAGCGTCAGGTTTCGCGGCGTGCCGGGCGGGCAGGGGGCCTCGGTGATGGCCGCGGTCGATTGGCTCGCTCCTGCAGTTGCGTCGCCCGTCGCGCCTTGCGGCGGCGCCGCGTCGCCTCTGAGAAAACGCTGCTCCAGCGCGCAGGCGATCTCTTCGGCAAAGCCGATGCCGACAAAGCCGCCGGTCGCGACCGTGTCGCCGTCGCGGATCAGCCGTACCGCCTCCGCGGCGGTCACCACCTTGCCGCGCTCGGGCGAGCGCAGATAGGCGAGGGCAGGATGGACAGACATGGGGTTTCCTCGCAGCTTTGATTTTTCTTGGCCGTTCAATAACCCGCAGGAAGCATCTTCACGCCACTGCGGCGTCCGGCAAGTCCTCGGGGAATTCACCAAAAGTCCGCAGCAGTTTTTCGCCGTGGCGGCCGCCGTCGACCGCCTCGATCAGTTCGTAATAGAGCGTCTTGTAGCTGAGAAAGACGGCACCGGCGGCGTCGAGACGCGCGACCGCCGAATCAACGTTGCGGGCGGATGAGAACAGCAGTTCCTCGACCAGATAGACCTGGTAGCCGATGCCGAGCAGACCGAGGCAGGACTGCAGGACGCAGACATCGGTTTCGCAGCCGGCGACGATCATCTGCCTGCGCTTGAGCCGCGCGAGATGCTCGCGGATCGGCTTTTCTTTGGTGAGGTCAAAAAAATCCTTCTCGAAAATTTCCACGCGCGCGCCGAGCTGTTTGCCAACCTCCTTCGGCAGCGATCCTTTGCGATCGACCGGGCGTTCCAGCGTCGCGATGATCGGCGCTTTGAAGTAGTCGAGCAGTCGCACCAGGTTCCGAATATTGGCCTTGATCCCGGCGCGCGCCTGCCTCTCCAACTGGTTCAGGAAGAAGTCCTGGACGTCGATGATCACGCCGCAGCATTGGCTCGGAATGATGCGCTTGACGGCCAAGGAAATGCTCCCGACGAGTTTGGATGCAGCACACGGGAGCTTATCGCCTGCCTCACGGCCAGGCCAGCACTGTCAAGGGCTGAGTTACACTTTCAACCGAGCGGCGCGGCGTGCGGACCGGGCCTCACTGCATCTCCATCGACCAAGTCGTGCGCACCAGCGCGGTGACCTCTCCCAGCGTCTTGAACACCGGCTTGATGAAGCGATGCGCCCGGTTCTTGGCGATCAGCCGGTCGTGCAAAGCGAGATAATCGAGCCCGGTATTGAGAAAACAATTCATGGCGTCGGCGGGCGTTTCGACGATCGGCTCGCCGCGCACATTGAACGAGGTGTTGAGCAGAACGGGAACGCCGGTGATCGCGTCGAACTCCCTGAGCAGGCGGTAGAGCAGCGGATTCTGTTCCTCGCGGACGGTCTGAATCCGCGCGGTGCCGTCGACATGGACGATGGCGGCAACCTTGTCGCGCCATTCCGGACGCACCGCCCGGACCAGCAGCATGAACGGCGATTCGAGGTCGCCCTCGAATACCTCGTCCGCCCGCTCCGCCAGCACGACCGGCGCGAACGGCCGAAAAGCCTGACGGAACTTGATCCGCGAATTGAGCTTGTTCTTCGTCTCCGCCTTGCGTGGATCGGCAAGGATGCTGCGATTGCCGAGCGCGCGCGGGCCGATCTCGGAGCGGCCCTGGAACCAGCCGAACACATTGCCCTCGGCGAGCAGCTTCGCCGTTTCGGCGCAGATATTCTGACTCGGCGTCGTCGCAATCTGCATGCGCACGAGCGTGCCATCGACCGCGGCCTGCACGTCCTTGTCGGCGTAGGCAACGCCGGTATAGGCGTCGTTCATCACGTAGGAGCGCTGGTTCTTCAGGATAGTGAGATAGCCATAATAGGCACAGCCGATGGCGATGCCGTCATCGCCGGCCGCCGGCTGGACCCAAATGTTCTCGAAGCCGGATTCGCGGGCGACGCGACCATTGGCGACGCAGTTGAGAGCGACGCCGCCGGCCATGCACAGATTCTTGGCGCCGGTCGTCTCGCGCAGCCAGCGGGCGCGTTCGATCAAAACCTTCTCAGTATCATCCTGGGCGCGCCAGGCGAGATCCTTCCAATGCTGCATGGAAGCGCTCGCTTCCCAATTGTGCTCGCGGTCGACCAGCCACGGCTTGTTGAACTCGACCCCCCAATCAAAGACTGTGAGCTCGCCGTCCTTCATCTCCAGGAGAGGGCTGAACGCATCAGGCTGGCCGTAAGGGGCAAGCCCCATCACCTCGCCGCATTTGTTCCAGTCGGCGAAGATGTAGCTCGACACGCGGCTGTAGAGCGCGCCGAGGCCCGGCATGTAGAAAAACTCGTCGCTCAAGAATCCGCGAACCGGGTTGAGCCATACCTTTTTCAACGCCGTGAGCTCGGCGCCGTTGAACCGGTAATAGCTTTCCGATTCCCGGGCGAGCGGATTGACATCCTCGGTCAGCTGGCCCGGCTCCTTGAGGTCGGCGCAGTAATTGCCGACGCCGTCGACCACCATCACCACGCCTTCATCGAACGGGCTCGCGGCGAAGGCGCTATAGGCGTGCGCGAGGTGGTGCGACAGGGTGATGACTTTGTCCGACTTGGAGAGATAGATCGGATTGGTTGCGGCCTGTTGCCGCTCCTTGTCGTCCATGATCTCCGGCACATCCTGCGAGACCATCCGCACTTCGAGGTCTTCAACCGGCAGCACGTAGCAATTGCGCACGACGAGATCGACATCGTCGAGCGTGATGCCTTCTGCTGCCAGGCAATAGTCGACCACACCTTGATAGAAGCCAGTGTCGTGCTTCTTGCGTGTAATCCGCTCCTTGGTAATGGCGAAAGCGATCTTGCCGTCGCGCAGCAGGCACGCACTGACGTCATGGTCGTAGGCGTTGATTCCGAGAACGTAGACATGCTGTTTGGACATCGGACCTCTTTGGCTGGGAGCAGGTGCTGAAAAAAGGGTGGGTGCGCGGTGAACCCGATTGCTGCGCGTCGCGACTAAACCTTGGGGCAGCTTGACCGCTGTTCCCACTTAGACTAGCGTTGCGTTCCCTACCATGACAAGGAGGCATCATGACAGATGCTGCTTTCGCGAAGCTAAGATCCTTCTTGGTTCGTGGCTTGGCTGTGGTTGCCGTTCTCTTTGCATACGCGCTCGGGAATGTCGGGACACAAGTCCTCAGCGTTGCGGGCGTCTCCACGCTTGCTACGGTTGCTACGGTGACGACCTCCACGCCGGCACAGGCTGGCTGGCGTCGCCGCCGGCGGCGACGGCGTCGGTGGCGTCGGCGACGGTGGTGGTGACAGCCATTTTCGGGCCAAAGTAGCCCGTTCAGCATAGTCACGAACGTTTGATATTTTGACCCGGGCGCGTTCTGCGCCCGGGTTTTTTTATTTCGCCGAATTCAAGCCGAGTACGCTGGTGGATGCAGCGTTCGTCCACTCCGCGCTGGACAAGTCATGCGCCAAGCCGTGCAGCCGTGCGCAAGGCGAGCGCCTCGATCGTAAGCGAAGGTGACTCACCGCCGCCGGAGGAAGGAAACACGCTCGCATCGGTGATCCACAGGTTGCGCCAGCGATGCGAGCGGAGGTTTGAATCGACGACGGAAGAGGCCGGGTCGGCACCCATCCGGCAGGTTCCGAAGACATGCGTGGAATTGAAGCTATCCCAGGTCGTCGAAGACTCGACAATCTCGGTGGCGCCACAAGCGGCGAGCAGCGCGCGGCACTTGGTTGCCATGAAGCGCAGCCGCGCAATGTCGGGCTCGCTTAGCCAGGAGGTGATGCGGGCAAGCGGAATGCCGAAGCCGTTGCGGGCGTCGGGATCGAGATCGACGCGCCCGGTCGGATTGGGAAGGCTTTCGCCGATCGCGGAGACGCTCAGCGCATGCCCCCAGGTCTCACGCATCGCGCGGGCGTGGTCGCGGCCCCAGCCCGGCACCGCAGTGGTGGCGAAGGTCGCGAGCCCCATCAGCCCGGCCTCAGCCGAGGCGTTGCAAAAGCGGCAGCCGCCGACGACACCGGGAATGGCATCGGGCGCATTGAAGTCCCAGCAGATCGCATCGCTCGGCAGGCCACGCCGCCCATGCTGCGGCTCGGGATGCAGCGCCGTCACCACGGCGGCGACGGTCTCCATGAAGTTGCGGCCGACCTCGCCGCTCTCATTGGCAAGGTTGTTCGACGCGAGCAGGAGCCGCGGCGTCTCCACCGCGCCGGCGGCCAGCATCAGATGCGGCGTCGCGATGCGCTCCAGCCTGCCGTCGCGGCCGCCGACCAGGACCGCGGCGACGCGGTCATCCCGCCCCGACTCGATGCGGATCACCGGCGCTTCGGCGCGCAGCGTGCAGCGGCCAGTTGCGAGCGCGGCGGCGACGAAGGTGACATCGGCGCTTCCCTTGTCGCGCAGCATGCAACCCATCTGGCAAGCGCCGCAGTAATTGCAGGGCGGCCGGTCGTGGTAGGGCGCCGAGAGGGCGGCGCGGCTGTTGGCCTCCCAGTTCAGGCCCAGTGCCGCGGCGCCCTTGCCGAGCGTTTGCGCGGCATAGGACAAGGGATGCGGCGGTAACGGAAAAGGTTTGGAGCGCCAGCGTGCTCCTTGCGTTGCCGGACCCGCTACGCCGATGAGCTCCTCGGCTTGCACGTAATAAGGTTCGAGCTCGGCATAATCGATCGGCCAGTCGGCGCCGACGCCGAACCGGCTCTTCATCTGCATCGATTGCGGGAGCAGCCGATGGGCCTCGCCGGTGAAATGCAGCGTGCTGCCGCCGACCCCGCGCACATGCAGATAGGCGTCCATTCCCCGCCGTCCGGCCGGGCTCTCGCGGCCCGCGGCGCGACTGAAAGAGGCGAGCAAAGGCTCGTCGGTCGTGAGCTCCTGACCGCGGCCCATGGTGACCTCGCCCTGCGAGCCCGGCTTTTCCGGGAAATCGCGCAGCTCCCAGTCGAGGTCGGCCTGCCCATAGTCGGTCGCCGGATCGAAGTGCGGCCCGGCCTCGAGCAGCAGCACCGAGAGGCCGCGCCGGCACAACCCATAAGCGGCTGCCGCACCGCCGGCACCGCTGCCGACGACCACCACGTCCGATGTCGTATCCGTCATCGCGGCGCCTCCTGGAAATCCGGGAAGCCCGCGGGCTGCGGCGGCCCGGAATAGGCGAACGCAGCCATGATGGTCGGGTGGGTGTAGTAGTGCGTGAAGGCGAGGTTGCGCAGCTCGCGCACGAAGTCGCCCACACCGTCAGCATGAGATGCCAGCGCCGCCTGCAGCACGGCTTCCTTGCCGGCTTGGTCGAGCGCGATGAAATTCGACCCACCGTTCTTGCGGGCGCGTGCATCGAGCCAGGCGACCCCGCGGGCAAAGCTTCGCTTCAGGTCCGGGTCAGGCGTGCTTGCGATCCGCCGGGCGATGCCGAGCGTTTGCGCGCCCGGGAGCTCGCCTCCCGGCAGCATGTGGTCGAC
>CAZTTL010000213.1:0-6418 GCA_964616635.1 uncultured Rhodoplanes sp.
TAACCGCCCTTCCAGCCCCAATAGGTCCAGGTACCGGCGAGCCGGTCGAACACCTGCTTGGCGGAATGCTCGCCAACATGGCGCTCTTTCTCGGGCAGCGCTTGCAGGGCCGCGGCATCGGCGACCGAGCGCCACAGGAAGGAGGGAACGGTCTCCTCCTCGACCTTCTTCAGGCGCGCCGGGACCCCGGCCTTGCGGAAATACTTCTGCGCGAGCACGTCGGAGGCGACCTGCGACCAGTCCTGCGGCACCTCGACGTCATCGGCGCGGAAGACGACCGAGCCGTCCGGGTTGCGGATTTCACTCGTGGTCAGCCGGAACGCGATGTCCGCGTAAGGTGACTGGCCTTCGGTGGTGTAGCGCCGCTCGATCCGCATGATGGATGCCCTTCCAATTCTTCACTGTGCGTGCTCGGGCCTTAAGCCGTCGCGCGCTGCCCAGATGCGGCGGCGGGCGAGGCCGCCCGCTTCCGTTCCCTATGCCCCAAATGTCCTCTGACGAGAGTACGCAACCGGCTCGACTTCAACGCGCGGTCCCGGTTTGCGTGCCCCAGCCAGTCGAAATCCGGAAGACCAAAGCGACACCCCGTTGTTCCACGAGGGCCACCCCCTCGCGAACGGGCAACGCGCACGCTTTCCGATCCACCGGCGGAGCGTCGAACGAACCCCTGCCGCAGGAGTAGAAGGCTAGGTCAACTCGCCGCGTGCCGTCAAGGGCTTGTGCCCGGTCTTAACAGGCTTCGCTAAATATAGGATTTTCGGGCCGCTCGTTCCAGCTTTGCTCTTGACGGAGTGAATTGTCGATCATCCCCGATTCGCCTGCTTATGGTTGCAATCGCCGCCTTATGGTGCTGCGAAAGCCATTCCCAAGTCCTCTGCGACATGGTGCAGGCGGGTGTCGCGGGTCCATAACTTCGCGGCGTTGGTCAAACGAACGGCGGCAAGCAGATGGGCATCGACATATCCGATTCCGCGCCCAAACAGGGCGTGGCGACTGATAAATGTGAGAACCTCTAAATCAGTGGCGGGCTGAGGAGCCGTCGCTCATCAGCAATTGCTTGCCGTCATGCGTCAGGCCCCATCCTTGCGCCGGGTAGCGGAACCTGTCCTTGCGCCGGAGCGTCGCCTGATCATAGGTGAAACCGAGTGGCCGCCGCAGGTCCGGTTCGGCGGTCGCAGAAACGAAGCGCTGCGAACAGGCGAAGCCGCCTCGATTCAGGTTCATCAGGTTTCCCGGCCCATTCGCTCAGGAGTCCTGCAATCGATGCAGCCCGATGCCGCGCTGCGGGCTGTCGACGACAATATCGGCGACGGTTTGATGGCGCCGTTTCGGCAGCGCCCCCGGACATTCGCTCTGGAGGAAGGCGATGAGCTTCTCGCGCAGCTCGCAGCGCAGGTCCCAGGCATCGCCGGCATTCGCTGCGCTCGCCAGCGCCCGCAGTTCGAGCGTGTCCGGCCGGGCGTCGGTCACCTGCAGGTTCACCACCTTGCTGTCCCAACGCGGCGAGGCTTTGACGATCTCCTCGACCTTGGCGCGGACGCGATCGACCGGGACCGTGTAGTCGGCATAGACCACCACGGCGCCAAGCAGGTTGGTCGAGCCGCGGGTCCAGTTCTGGAACGGCTTTTCGATGAAGTAGGTGAGGGGAACGACCAGCCGGCGCAGGTCCCAGGTCAGCACCACGACATACGTGCCGGTGATCTCGTCGATGCGGCCCCATTCGCCCTCGACGATCACCACGTCGTTGAGGCTGATCGGCTGGGTGATCGCGATCTGCACGCCGGCGATCATGTTCGAAAGCACCGGCCGCGCGGCGAAGCCGACGACGAGGCCGGCGACGCCCGCCGAGGCGAACAGGCTGACGCCGAACTGGCGCACCGAATCGAAGGTCATCAGCGCGGCACCGGCGGTGACCATGATCAGCAGCGTGATCGCGGCGCCCTTGAGAATAGCGACCTGCGTCACCCGCTTGCTCGCTTGGCGATTGTCCTCGCCGTCGACCGTGAACCGCCGTAGGTAAAGGGTCGCGACGACATTGACCATGTTGATTGTGGCCCAGCCGACCAGAACGATCGCGCCGACGAGAAAGGCCTTGCCGAGCGCCGCGCTGGTCGCTGCCGCGAGCGGCACCGTCGGCAAGGTGACGGTGAGCGCAAACAGCATGAGGGCAAGCCGGGTCAGCCCCCGCGTGCTGATCAAAATCTGCCGCGCGAACGGATGGCGCTCGCCGGCAAGGCGAATCAGGACGCGAACTGCGATCGCATGAATGATCCAGGCGGCGATGATCGCCGTGAGGAACAGCACGGCTGCAACGACGGTATCGGGCGCGAAATCGAGGGCGCGGCGCAGCTCGGTCAGCAGGGACTGGGCGCTTTGCAACATGAACGGCTCCATTCTCGGCAGGGAACCGCCGGGCGTGAGCGGCGGCGGGATGCCTGGACACGGCGAGGCAGGGATGGCATGAAACGGCGGACCGCTGACCGAGACCCAGTCGCATGGACCTTAAAACTCATCTGATCCGCTTTTTTACCTGGTGGAACGACCAGACCTTCGGGACCCAGTTCTGGACGTGGCGGCATGGCGAGTTTGTCGGCGAAGATGAATTCGGCAATCGCTATTACCGCGAGAAGGGCGGCAAGATCAGTCCAGCCCTGGGCTTCAACCGTCGCTGGGTGATCTATAACGGCGAGGCCGAGGCTTCGCGGATTCCGCCGGCCTGGCACGGCTGGATCCACCATATCGTCGATGTGCCGCCAACCGAAGAGAAGGTGGAGCCGCGCCCCTGGTGGAAGCCGCACAAGCCGAATATGACCGGTCTGCCCGGCGCTTATCGCCCGCCCGGCTCCACGCTGGCGCAGAATCGCCGGCCCGCGGCAACCGGTGACTATCGCGCCTGGTCGCCGAACCGCTGAGGGGGCATGCGCGGTGCGGTCCGGTCGCGCCGCGGCCCAAGCGCGGACGGGCCCGCTGGTCCCGAATCGGGGACGTTTATCTTCCCTTTCCCGCCGCATTCCGCGTGTTAACTCGGCCGCCGATTGGCCGAACACGGCGCTGAACCCCGAGCCCGACTCGTCATTTGCCCATGGCCCGATTCTTTTGCGCATCGCTGGTGATCGTCGGCGTCCTGCTGGCGGCCGGCCCTGCTTCGGCGCAGTTCGGCTCGATTTTCGGTAATCCGCCGCGTCCGCCCTCCTCGGTTCCGACGCAACGTTACCCGACGCAATCTTACCCGCCGCAATCTTACCCGCCGGCGCAGACTTATCCCCCGGCGCAGGCTTACCCGCCGGCGCAGCAGCGGGACGATGCCGAATACGAGCGCTTGCCGCCGCCGCCGCAATCGGGCTATCCGCAATCGGGCTATCCCAACCCGTCCAATTCGCGGCCGACTTATCCCAGTTCGGCCTATCCGGGCTCCCCGCCGCAGGGCACAT
The DNA here is from genome assembly GCA_964616635.1 of uncultured Rhodoplanes sp. Lineage (GTDB taxonomy): Bacteria > Pseudomonadota > Alphaproteobacteria > Rhizobiales > Xanthobacteraceae > Rhodoplanes. The sequence continues at coordinate 3,432 of CAZTTL010000213.1, forward strand.
TGGCGCCGGCGGCGCGACAGGCACCCTCCACGTTCGAATCGCAGCCGCTGCCGCCCCCGCCCGGCGGGACCGCCGAACCCGCTCGTCCGCCTGCACCATCACAGCCCGCGGCAGCGCTGCCGCCAGGAACGACCGCCCCACCGCCTCCAGGCGCAGCCGCGACCGCTCCGGCGGGCGCACCGCCACCGGTACCGGAAGAAGCGGTGACCGTGGTGCCGACGCAGAAGGTACCCAATCCGACCGCGATATTTTCGGGGCTCGACAAGATCACCGGCCGCATCACCACGTTCGAAGTCGGAATGAACGAGACGGTGCAATTCGGTGCGCTGAGGGTGCGGCCGCGCGCCTGTTACACCCGCCTGCCGACCGAGGCGCCCAACACCACCGGGTTTGTCGAGGTCGACGAGGTGACTCTGCAGGGCGAGGTCAAGGGCTTGTTCCGCGGCTGGATGTTTGCCTCGAGCCCGGGCCTCCACGCTGTCGAGCATCCGATTTACGACGTCTGGCTCACCGGCTGCAAAGGCGCGCAGACCGCCGCCGCGGAAGAGCCGGATTCCGCAGCACTCGCGCCTGCTCCGGCGCAAGGGCAGCGCCGGCAATCCGCCTCGCAAGGCCGATCGCCCGGTAGCGCTGCGGTGCCGGCACAACGCGTGCCGATACCGCGGCGGTCGCCGCGATAGTGCTGGCGCCCGCCCGCAAGCGGCGCTGCCTGCGATAATGCGAGATAACATCGCGTCGGCAGCGCTCGGATCGTACCGGTTGCCGCAATTGCGACTTGATATGAGGTAGGATCGCCTCTCGGACGGGGCGGTCGAGGTATGGATGTTGGACTTGGACTTGGACTTTTCTCGTTTCGCAACCCGCCGGCAAATGTTGCAATGGCTCGCCGCGCTCGGCGCGACGGTCGCGGCGGCACCCGCTTATGGCGTCGGCATCGAGCCGAATCTCGCGCCTCACGTGGTCGACTACGATGTTCAGCCGGCGGGATGGCCTGAGACGTTCAACCTCAGCATTGCGGTCATTGCGGATCTCCACGCCTGCGAGCCGTGGATGGATCAGGAGCGGATTGCCCGGATCGTCACCCGGACCAATGCGATTGGTGCCGACCTCATCGTCCTGCTTGGCGACTACGTCGCAAGCCATCGCTTCATCACCGGGCAGCTCGAGCCGGCCGAATGGGCGGAGCCGTTGAAGGACCTGCGTGCGCCGCTCGGCGTCCATGCGGTGCTGGGAAATAATGACTGGTGGCAGGATACGACGGTGCAGCGCACCGGCAAGGGTCCGCCCGCCGCGAAAGGTGCGCTCGAAGCGGTCGGTATCCCGGTCTACGAAAACGAGGCGGTGCGGATCACCAAGAACGGGCGGGCTTTCTGGCTCGCCGGGCTCGGCGATCAGCTGGCGTATCAGAAGACGCGCAAACCCCCGCGCAGTCACCGCGATGGCGCCGACGATCTTCCTGGCACGCTGGCGCTGGTCACCGACGACGCGCCGGTCATTCTGATGGCGCACGAGCCGGACATCATCATGCGCGTGCCCGAGCGCGTCGCACTGACGCTGAGCGGCCATACCCATGGCGGGCAGGTGCGCCTGTTCGGCTGGTCGCCGGTCGTGCCCTCCGACTACGGCAACCGCTTTGCCTACGGCCATATCTGCGAGCCACGGGATATCGTGGTGTCGGGCGGGCTCGGCTGCAGCATCATGCCACTGCGCTTGGGCATGCCGCCGGAGATCGTGCTGGTGCGGGTGGGGAGCAGCAGCGCCGCGGTTCCGGCGGTGTGATACCAACGGCCACCAAACGTTAAACCTTCATACCGTCATGGCCGGGCTGTCCCGGCCATCAACGCCTTTGTCCGCATGTCGCATTCAAGACGTGGATGCCCGCGCGGGCAAGCTTGTGCACCCTGCACAGGCTTGGCTGCGAGCGGGCATGACGCGTTTTGTTGAGTCCAGCGATCACACATCGACGCTGGCGGCGAGCGCGTTTTCCTGGATGAATTCGCGGCGCGGCTCGACGATATCGCCCATCAGCTTGTTGAAGATGTCCTCGGCCTCGTCGACTTCCTTGATCTTCACCTGCAAGAGCGAGCGGGCGTCGACGTCAAGCGTGGTCTCCCACAGCTGATTGGGATTCATCTCGCCGAGGCCCTTGTAGCGCTGCAGCGTAATGCCCTTGCGCCCGGCGGCGATGACCGCCTCGAACAGGTCGACCGGGCCGTGGATCATGGTCTCTTCGCCCTTGCGCCGCAACGTGCCGGGACGCGGATAGACCTGCTGCAGTGAGGCGGCATAATCGTCGAGTCTTTTCGCTTCGACCGAGCTGAGCAGCGCATGGTCGATGATTGCGACCTCCTTCACGCCGCGCACGGTGCGCTCGAAGTGGAAGCCCTCGCCCTCGATGAACGTGCCGGTCCAGCCGCGCTCGAACTCTTCGGAGAGCGCATCGAGCCGGCGCGCGATGTAGTTCGCAGCCTGGGTCGCGGTCTCGGGATTGCCGAAGACCGAGGAACTGAGCACGCCGGCGATCGCCGCCTGCTCGACCACGGCCTTGTTGTAGCGGCTGTGCAGGCCTGACAGCACGACGCGGATGGTGCGCGCCTCTTCGACGAGCCGGCGCAGATCGGGGCCCGCGCGCTCCTCCCCCGAATAGGCGGTGAACACCGCCTCTTCGAGCCCGGTATGGATCAGATAATCCTCCAGCGCGCGCTCATCCTTGAGATACTGCTCCGACTTGCCGCGCGAGACCTTATAGAGCGGCGGCTGCGCGATATAGATGTAGCCGCGCTCGATCAATTCGCGCATCTGCCGGTAGAAGAAGGTGAGCAGCAAAGTGCGGATATGGGCGCCGTCGACATCGGCGTCGGTCATGATGATGATCTTGTGATAGCGCAGCTTGTCGGGGTTGAATTCCTCCCGCCCGATGCCGGTGCCAAGCGCGGTAATCAGCGAGACGATGCTGTCGGAAGACAGCATCTTGTCGAACCGGGCCC
>CAZTTL010000214.1:0-6405 GCA_964616635.1 uncultured Rhodoplanes sp.
CGTAAGTACGATCCGGGCAACCTCTTCCGGATCAACCAAAACATCGTGCCTTGAACCCGAGGTCCTTCGCCCGGCTTTAATTAAATCATGACCGCGTCCCCATGCGCCTTCAGCGTGTGGGGATCCGCACGGAGCAGCTATTTGCGCACGGCAGGCGCATGCACGGTGTGGGTCAACCTCGACCGGCCCAACCATCCTTCGACTGTCAGCTATCGTATCGATCAGCTGCCTAACCTCAAGCTCCCGATCGCATGATCGCGAACCGACGCGATTGGCACATCGCGTCGTTAGTCAATCGTCGGCTTTCGGCGAGTTGCGGGAGTAGGACGAGAACATCCGTTGGCGAAGGCGCGCAACTCTGCCTCGTTCTATTCCTGGAACACCACGGTTTTCCGCCCGTTCAGCAGCACCCGGTCCTCGAGGTGATAGCGCACGGCGCGGGCCAGCACCCGCCGCTCGATATCACGTCCCTTGCGCACGAGATCGTCCGGCGTGTCGCGATGGGTGATGCGCTCGACGTCCTGCTCGATGATCGGCCCTTCATCGAGATCCGAGGTGACATAGTGGGCGGTTGCCCCAATCAGCTTCACGCCGCGGATATGCGCCTGATGGTAGGGCTTGGCGCCGACGAAGCTCGGCAGGAACGAATGGTGGATGTTGATGCAGCGGCCGGTCAGCTTGGCCGCGAGCCCGTCGGAGAGGATTTGCATATAGCGGGCGAGCACGACGAGATCGGCCTGCAATTCCTGAATCGCCTCCCAGATGCGCACTTCCTGCTCCAGCCTGGTCTGCTTGGTGACCGGAAAATGCATAAATGGAATGTCGCCGAAGTCGAGATGGGCGTGGATGCTGCGCGGATAATTGGAGAGGATGCCGACAATGTTCATCGGCAACTCGCCGATGCGCCAGCGATACAGCAGATCCGCGAGGCAGTGGTCGAACCGCGACGCGAGCAGCACTACCCGCCGGCGGACGCCCTGGTCACGCATGGTCCAGTGCATGGCGTGACGCTCCGCGATCGGCTCGAAGCGCTCGCGCAACTCTTCGAGCGTCCGGCCCGGTTCGACAAAGCTGAAGACCACGCGCATGAAGAAATTGCCGGTGGCAATGTCGTCGAACTGATTGGCCTCCTGGATATCGCAGCCGGCCTCGAACAGGCACATCGAGACGGCCGCGACGATGCCGGGACGGTTCGGGCACGACAGGGTGCAGACGAAGCTTGGCGCCTTGCCTCCCGCGGCGGACAGTTCATCAGCCTGCTGATCCGCCAGCGGGCTTGCTCGGTGCGCATCCATGGTGTGACTCGCTGCGTGGAGAGGCGGGTTGACCCCGCCGGATTCGTCTCACGCCGCCGCCATGAACGCAATTGTATACGCGCGCGCCTGCAGGCACGCCGCTTCCGCCCGCACCAAGGTCGATGGCCGCGGCGGCGGCTGATCCGGCGGCGCATGCCGACGCGCAAATAGGCGCGGTGCATGGGCAGCCCGCGCCGCAACAGGCGTCTTAATGAAATTGTTGGACTGGCCGGCGCTTCGTCAGGCCGAGCGGATATACTCGCGCAGCTGGTTCGATTCCTGTTCGATCTGCTCGATGCGCCGCTTGACCACGTCGCCAATCGATATGATTCCGATCAGGCGCCCGTCGTCCAGCACCGGCATATGGCGGAAATGTCCCTCCGTCATCTGCTGCATGATGTCGACAAGCTTGTCCTGCTTGCTGCAGGACACGACCTTGCGAGTCATCACCTCGGATACCGGTGTATCAAGCGCGGCCGCACCGTGATTGCTCAGAGCCCGCACGATATCGCGCTCCGAAATAATCCCGATGGTTCGGCTCTCGGCGCCGGTCACCACCAGGGCGCCGATGCCGTGCTCCGCGAGGAATTTGACCGCATAGCCAATTGTCGCCGTCGGCTCGACGGTGAACACCGTGGATCCCTTGCGGGACAGAATCATTTGAACGGTCAAGCTTGCCTCCCTCAAACCGGTGCCCGCGGCGCGTCCCGGATCGCGCGCCCTGACGCACCCCTCTTCGATCAAAAACCGCAACGACGCCGTCGCGGTTCACCCGCCGGACCGCACAATCCTCATCATTGTCCATATTCCCGGAGCGTGCAAGGCAAGCCGCTCGTGCAAACCGCCGCACCTGACGGAACTAGTTCCAAGCTCAAATTCCTCATGGCGCAACATGATCGGTCGGACCGGGACGGCCGGCTGACGGCGCCGTCACCGGATCGAAATACGGGAACAAGAAAAGGCCCGCGAGGAACCCACCGATATGGGCCTGCCAAGCCACCGGCTGCGCCACCCCGAGCAGGCTGACTGAGCCGAGCCCAAACAGGATATTGAGACCGAACCAGACTCCGAGAAAAGCCAGGATACGCCCATCCCGCATCGCATCGCGCAACGGAATAGCGGGAACCAGATAGGCATGGGGCTCCGTGCTGCGCAGGACGCCGAGCGGTCCCCCCGCTTGAAATACGAACCGCATTGCCGCTGCCATGAACCCGGAAATGGCCGCCGAGGAACCGATCATCGGCAGCAATTCGCCTTGATGGGTAATAAGATGCATGAACGCGCCGCCTGCTGCGGTAGCGGCGAAAAAAGCCAGAAACCGACCCGTGCCGAACCGCCGCGCCACCGCAGTGCCGAATGGCAACAGCCAGATGACATTGATGGTGAGATGCGTCATGTCGCCGTGAATGAAGGCGTAGGTTACGAAGGTCCAGATTTCTGCGCCGACCCCACCGGGCAGGGTCGGATGCAATAGCGAGCCGGTGGCGTAGCGCGCGGGGATGAAGGCGAATTGCAGCAGGAACTCGATGTCCTGCGCCGGCGTGATCAGCAATTCGCGAACGGCATGAACGAAACCGAAGGCCGCGATCAGGGCGGCAATCACTGTCGGAAAGTTGAACGGCGGTTCGGATTGTGTCGTCACAGATTCATCCCCGGCCCGATGGGACATAAGGCGCCCCCTGACCCATCGCAAGCAAACGGGCGCACCGCAATTCCAGCCATGCGGGACGACACCCCGGCGTTAACCTTGAAATACTGTAAATGCCCGCCGCGCAACGGTTTGCGCTATCAAAGTGCATGGAAGATCGCCGCGGCGGGAGAGCAACCGGGGCCAATCGTCGCAAGCCCTTTGCCCGCCGACAGAAACCAATCAGCCGATGAAGCACGCGTCAAGCCGTGAGATGTTCCGCTATTGGACGGCGCTGCGGGGTGAGCGGCCGGCGCCGGAGCGCGAGGAGATCGACCCGGCCGCGCTGCGTCGGGTGCTCGGGGACAGCTTCATCCTGTCTGTCGAGCCGGCCGGTGGCCATATCGTCCGGCTCGCCGGCACCCGGGTTTGCGCCTTGTTCTGCCATGAGATAAAGGCGGCGGCGTTTTTGGAGCTCTGGGCGTTCGAAAGCCGGGCCTTGGTCAGCTCGCTCGTCGACATCGTCACTGCGGAGTTGACCGCCGTCGTCGCTGGGGCTCACGGGCAACCGCAGAGCGAGCCTCCCGTACCGCTTGAACTCCTGCTTCTGCCGCTTGCGCCCGGCGCGCGGCGTCGCGCCCGGCTGATCGGCGTGCTGGCGCCGCTGGCGGCGGCCCACTGGATCGGTATCAGTCCGGTGGAGACACTGACGCTCGGGGCCTTCCGCCATATCGGACCCAAGCCGGCCGCTGCTTTTTCGCGCCGCCCTTCCATTCCGGCTTATCCGGGAAACCCGATGCGGCGTTCGCGCCCGCGGCTCAATGCGCCGCGCTTTGTGGTCTACGAAGGCGGTGCAGCGACCGAACCCGCCCGCCCCGATCTCCCACTCAACGACCAATAGCAAAAACGGCTTTGTCGACCGCTTGGTTCGGCCAGCCCGCCCGATCTATACTTGCTGTTAACGCTGATCGGCATAACCTCCCCAGGTCTGGAACGACGTACCTCCGGTAGCATTATTAATTGGTGTACTATCAGCGGGGCACGGGAATCGGTTTGCAAAGGCTGATGCGGATGCCGGTTGCCGAATCTATAGCAAGTTTGCGCACGCTTCCGGCAGAACGGCGCCGCTTCCAGCGTGTCAAGGTCAATCTCCTTGGCCGCTATATGCTGGAGGACCGCAGCGAGTTTCCCTGTCAGATCACCAACATGTCGCCGGGTGGGCTGGCGATGATCGCGCCGGTGTCGGGCCGCGTCGGCGAACGGGTCGTCACCTATGTCGACCATATCGGCCGACTCGAAGGTGTCATTACCCGGCTGTTCCAGAACGGCTTCGCCATGACATTTGCGGCAACGCCACGCAAGCGCGACAAGCTGGCGGCGCAACTAACATGGCTCGCCAACCGCGACATTCTCAACATGCCGGAGGACCGCCGGCATGGCCGCTTCGTGCCGCGCAACCCGCTCACGCGCCTGGCCTTGCCGAACGGCCTCAGCATTCCTTGCCGGATCATCGATGCATCACTTTCTGGTGCCGCGCTGGCAAGCGAACTGCGGCCGCCAATCGGCACGCTGGTCATGCTCGGATCGATCCAGGGGCGGGTGGTTCGCCACCTCGACGACGGCTTTGCCGTCGAGTTCACGCGCCTGCAGAATCCGGATTTCATCGAAGACTATCTGGGCGCGCGCTGATCCTGCGCCGCCTGCTTTGTCGGCGTCCGGCTACACCGGCGCGCTGTGCTCTTTTCCTGAATAGAGCTGTCCTCATAAACCCGCCGCTGCAAGCAGCAGCCTAGCCCGTGGCGTCCCCGCATCGGTGTCGCGCTCGCCCGATTGCACCAGAGGCCTGGCGCATCGTGGACCGTCGAGGCGCTCGCCGAGACGTGCGCCCTGTCGCCGTCACGTTTTGCCGCGCGCTTTCGCGAGGTCACCGGGCAGAGCGCGATGTCCTACGTCTCGCGCTGGCGTATGACGGTTGCCTGCCAGAGATTGCGTGAAACCGACGACAAGCTGGATCGCATCGCCACTGCCGTCGGCTACCAGGACGTCGCCGCCTTCAGCCGGGCATTCAAGTCGCTCGTCGGCCGCAGCCCGGCAAGGTGGCGCACCGGCCAGCAGGAGAAGTGATCGCTTTGCAAGCGCTTGCGGCTCCCCTTGTTCTTGTTTTTACCTCGTCCGGCCGGCGTCGCTGCCTTGTCCTGAAAGCCGACTCTTGCGGCTGGGATGGCCGAGCGGTGGAACTCGATTCCGCGCGGTCCGGTTAAGCATCGGTTTGCGGCAAGGGGCTGGTCCGCCGGCAAGGCTGCACCGTTGCCCCACCCCGGCGGGAAACACGGTCGTGTGCTGCGGCACAGACCTGCGTTCTCGCCTGCGGTTGGGATGCGAGAAAAGCCCGTGCGAGAGGCGGTCCCGGCATAAAAGATAAAATTTGAATCAAATTTGTCTCTATTGTAATTTATTCGATTTATATTCAATTTATATTTTGATTAGAGTGAATATATCTATCCGTTTATTTCAATTTGCATGGATTGACTTAGCGGCGGTGCAAATCTTTTCTGCGATGGTCGACCCGATCAGGGATGGAGGGGTCGACAATGAGAATTCGTCCAGGATGGGTCGCCTCGGCCGCATTGGGCCTGGTCACGCTTTGCGCGATGCCGGTGGCCGGCGCGGCGCAGGAGCAGCCGCTCTATGTGTCGATCAGCGGCACGGCCCGGGCTCCGATCGGCTGGATCTCCTTCTGCTTGGAAAATCCGCGCGACTGCGCCGTGCGTCCGAGCGTTCCAAGGGACGTGGTGTTGTCGCAACGCGCCTGGCGCGACCTCGACCGCGTCAATCGCTGGGTCAACGAAAAGATTCGCCCGACCACCGATCTCGATCACTGGGGCGTGGTGGAGAAGTGGTCCTACCCCGACGACGGGTATGGCGACTGCGAAGATTACGTGCTGCTGAAGCGCCGCTTGTTGATGTCGGCAGGCTGGCCGCGCGAAGCACTGCTGATCACCGTGGTGCGCGACAAGAAAGACGAGGGTCACGCCGTGCTGACGGTCAAGACCGACCGGGGCGAATTCATCCTCGACAACCAGGTCGAAGAGATTTTGCCCTGGACGGCGACAGGCTACCACTTCGTGAAGCGGCAGTCGCAGTCCGATCCGAATGTCTGGGCCGCCCTCGGCGATCCGCGGTCGGCGATCGCCACCGCGACGTCGCGATGAACCACGCGGCCTCGTGCCGCTCCTAATACGTGCCGCTGCGGCGGCGGTTTGAAAAGGAACTCGCAAGTCCGGTCACGTCCCCCCACCCCTCCCCGTCCCAAGACCGGGTTTGCGCGCGGCCGGCTCTCCCCCAAGGGCCGGCCGCATTTGTCTCGGGCGACCTCCTGCCTGGCCCGTCGCAGCTTCATGCGATCGCTCCGCCCCGCCGCCGCTGTTTGCGCAACAGTCTGGCGCGCCAACGCAGGTTCTGACACCCGCCTTCGTCCTCACG
>CAZTTL010000215.1:0-4679 GCA_964616635.1 uncultured Rhodoplanes sp.
CCGTATCGTCGATGGCCGCGAGGCGGTGACCTTCCTCGTGCGGGTGAAGGAGTGCTTGGAGGACCCGGCGCGGCTGGTGCTGGATTTGTGATTGCGGAAAGAGGCCGCCAATGTGGATCGCGTTCCGTCCGCATATTGTCCGCCTCTTCATCGCACTGCTCGCTGTTTCGCTGTGGGCAACCGCGGCGCTCGCCGAGTCGCGTACTGCCCTGATCATCGGCAATGCGGCGTATGAAGGCGCGCCGCTGCGCAATCCCATCAATGACGCGTCTGACATGGCGCAGGCGCTGGAACGCGCGGGCTTCGCAGTAACGCTCAGGACTGATGCCAATCAGCGCGCAATCCGCGATGCCATCCGCCGCTTCGGCGAAACGCTGAAGAAAACTGGCGGCGTCGGTTTGTTCTACTTCTCCGGTCACGGGGTTCAGGTCGACGGCGAGAACTATCTCGTGCCGGTCGGAGAGGACATCGAAAACGAGAGCGACCTCAAGCAGCGCGCGGTGACTGCCGCCGAGGCGGTGGAGGCCATGGCGGCCGCCAATCCGCGGCTGAACATCGTCGTGCTCGATGCCTGCCGCAACAATCCGCTGCCGGGCGGCCGCACCCGCGGCCTCTCCCGGATCGACAGCAACGCCAAGCTGTTCATTTCCTACGCGACCTCGCCGGGGGCAGTCGCGCTCGATGGCGAGGGCCGCAACAGCCCTTACACGAAGTACCTCGCAGCCTCGGTAGCGAAGCCCAATCTCAACCTCGAGGAGACGTTCAAGCGCACGCTGAAAGGCGTCTACCAGGAAACGCATGGTGAGCAGACGCCATGGATTTCCTCGTCGTTTTTCGGCGATTTCATCTTCCGCCCGACCACGACCGTGGCGAGTTCGGAGCCCGCACCGGCCCCGCCGACCAGCGCGCCCGCAAGCCCATCTCCAAGCCCATCGGCACCCACGACCACCACGACCGCGAGCCTCTGGGTTCCGCCGCGCCAGACCTCGCCGCGCCAGAGCGCGGCGGCGGCAGCGGCGGCAAGCCTCGCCGGCATCTATCACGCCGATGGCCGCAACCCGAACAAGACCCGCTATCATGGTATGGTGGCGATCGTGCCCGAGGGCGAACAGGTGCGGGTGACCTGGTGGATCGGCAAGGATGTGTTCTCGGGGCGCGGTCACTTCGCTGGCCGCATGCTCGTGGTCTATTGGGGCGATACCCATCCGGTGATCTTTGATCTCAAGCGCGACAACGCGCTCGATGGCGAATGGGCGGATGGCAAGGCAACCGAGCAACTCCGGCTATTTGCCGGTGCCGCGGACGGCCCGCCGCCGGCGCTCGGCGGACGCTATCGCGCGCGCGGGCGCAATGCCGATGGCTCAACCTATTCCGGGACGGTGTCGATCGTTAAGCGCAGGAAGCGCTATCACCTTGAATGGCGGATCGGTTCGTCGTCCTATCGCGGCGACGGCAGGCTTGAGGGCAATGTCCTGACCGTTAATTGGGGCGCAGCGACGCCGGTCGTCTACGCGCTGTCGGCGGATGGCGTGCTCACGGGCTTGTGGGCGGCCGGCAAGGGCGAAGAGACGCTGACGCCAGAATAGGCGCGGCGCCCGCATGTTGGACGGCGCGGCTGGGCTTGCGCCTGATGCATATCAGGCCACACCAATTCCATGCCCGTCGGCGCGCTTGCCCCCTTGCATTTGCCCAGTGGTATCGTCATGGTCCGCCGTTATGGACCATCGCACCGCGACCCCCCAAGACGATCTCGCCCGCACGCAACAGCTGATTGCCGGTGTCGTGCGCCACGACTGGACGCGCGAAGAGATTGGCGCGCTGTTCGACCTGCCGTTTCCGGATCTGATTTTCATGGCCCAGCGCATCCATCGCGAAAACTTCGATCCGCGCGAGGTCCAGATTTCGACGCTGCTGTCGGTGAAGACCGGGGGCTGCGCGGAAGACTGCGGCTACTGCCCGCAAAGCGCGCACCATCACGCTGGCGTCAAGGCCGAGAAGCTGATGGCGGTCGATGACGTGCTGGCGGAGGCGAAAGCCGCCAAGGCCGCCGGCGCGAGCCGCTTCTGCATGGGCGCGGCGTGGCGTTCGCCCAAGGACCGCGATCTCGATGACATCTGCGCGATGGTCGAGGGCGTGCGTGAACTGGGCCTTGAGACCTGCATGACGCTCGGTATGCTGACGCAACCGCAGGCGCAGCGGCTCAAGGATTCTGGCCTCGATTATTACAATCACAACCTCGACACCTCGCCCGAGTTCTACGGCAATATCATCACCACGCGCACCTATCAGGATCGGCTGGATACGCTCGCGCATGTGCGTGAAGCGGGCATCAATGTCTGCTGCGGCGGCATTGTCGGCATGGGCGAAGGCCGCGAGGACCGCGTTGGCATGATCGAGGCGCTGGCGACCCAGGCCGAGCATCCGGAATCGGTGCCGATCAATTTGCTGGTGCGCGTCGAAGGCACCCCGCTCGCCGATGTGGCGCCGATCGACGGCTTCGAGTTCGTGCGCACCATCGCGGTCGCCCGCATTACCATGCCGACATCGATGGTGCGGCTCTCCGCCGGCCGCGAGGACATGACCGAGGAGATGCAGGCGCTGTGCTTCATCGCCGGCGCCAATTCGATCTTCTACGGGCCGAAACTCCTCACTACGCCCAATCCCGAGCCTGACCGCGACATGCTGCTGTTGCAAAAGCTCGGCATGACGCCGATGGCGTGACGGGCTGGGCTGCGACATTTTCTGGCGAAGCATACCCTCCGGACGCGATCCACGGATGGACGCTGCTTCGGTGCAGAAAACGCCTATGTCGTCTCTGAAATCCCGCGGCTGAGGATGGCGCCGATAATCCCGGCGAATGCGATCATCGCCAGCAGGGCGACGAAGCCGCCGAGCGCGAAGGCAATCGCGCCGCCGGCAACGCCGGCGCTGCCGCCGAGAAAGGTGCAGGCGTTGACGATGCCCGAACCCTGTCCCACTTGCGCGGGCGACAGCGCCGACAGCGCCAGCCGTGGCGCCAAGGCATAAGGCACTGCCAGACCGGCGCCCATCACGAAAAATCCGATCGCCAGAAGGACCATCCCACCCCCCGTGACGGCAACGGCGGTGATGGCACTTGCGATCGCGATCAGCGCCATGCCACCCGTCATGGCATTGCGCAGCCCAACCCGCGCCGCCAGGGCGGAAGCTGACAAGGCGAGGGCAAGCAGCGCCACGCTCAGCGGCAACAGAGAAGCGCCCGCCCCCAGCGCCGTGAGGCCGAGGCCTTTCGGGCTCTGGCTCTGCGCAAAGAGGTTGAAGTAGAGCAACAGGCTCATGATGCTGAAGATCGCCAGCGAGCCGATGGCGACGCCCAAGGTGAATGCGCGGCGCACGAAGAAGCTCAAGTCGACCAACGGCGCCGTGGTGCGCGATTCAACAAACAGCACCAGGACGAAAGCGGCCGCCGCCAGCGCGAACAGGCCGACAACAAAGAACGGTGCCGCTCCCGCATTCGGCACGGCTTGCAGCGCGAAGATCAGCGATGCCATCAAGGTCGCGACCAGCACAAAACCGATCCAATCGGTGCGCCGGCTTTGCTTGGCGGACGCCCGCGCGGTCGCCGCGCCCGCGGATGCCAGACCAGCAATGGCGACCACCATGAGCGGCACATTGAGCCAGAAGATCATGCGCCAGCCGGTGAATTGCGTGAGCGCGCCGCCGAGCAGCGGCCCGAGGCTAAAACCAAGCATCAGAAAACCGGTCCAAGCGGCGATCGCTGCCGCCCTGCGCTCCGGCGCGGCGCTGGCGCTGACCGCAGCCAGCGTGCAGGGGACCGCGATGGCTGCCGCGATGCCCTGTAACGCCCGTCCGGCCAGCAGCACAGCCTGTGTACCGGCGACAGCAATCATGCAGGACGCACCGCCGAGCAGCACTAATCCGACCATCGAGGCCAGCCGTGCGCCAAACCGATCCGCCGTTTGGCCGCCGAGCGCGACACAGGCCGCGGAGACAAGCAGATAGGCATTGACCGCCCATTGCACGCCGCTCGCGCTGAGCGAAAGCTCGGTCCGTATCGTCGGCAAGGCGGCCGTGATCGCCGTGCTGTTGATGCCGACCGCGAGCATCGCCAGGCATGACGACCACAAGACCGCCACGAAGCCTGTTTGCTGATTCATGGGATCACTGCGCATTTTTTTGCCGCAAGCTGCTCCTTGCCGACTTCGCAATAACCGGACCACTGGTGCCGTTGGCGCCGGCGACGCCGAAAAGTTCTGGGCTGGAATAAAGCGTGATCGTCGCGCTCCCCACCGAACGGATGTGAGCGTACCCGGTCTTCTGATGTCGGCAAATGGCGCGTCGTCCCTACCGCGCGCGCCGGCAAGGTCTGTTTCGGAACGGATCGCAGGCGGCCGACATCGAGCGACGGGATCATCCAATTCAGCATTTCTGTCATCCGGATGAGATTTGCGATATGCACAGGTGTGGCTCCGGTCATCGCTTTGAGCCAGTACGATCCAAGAAAAACGACTTGGTTGTCGCGCCCTGGTGGCGTTAGCCGCGCGACGGGCGGGACGAATGGGAGAATGCCAAATGAGGCTCTTGGCTGTTCTTTGCGCCGTCTTGTCGATGTGCACATGTGTGCCTGCCTTCGCTCAGCAGCTGGCACCGTTCAAAGCTGCCGCCGTCGAGTTCAATCC
>CAZTTL010000215.1:4779-6402 GCA_964616635.1 uncultured Rhodoplanes sp.
GGAGTCGGCTTGGGCTACCCAGGGCAATCTGGGGGTTCCCGTATTCGATACGCCGCTCGGCAAAATCTCGATCGTCATCTGCTACGACGATTATTTCTATCAGTCGACACGACTTGCCGCCCTCAAAGGCGCAAACATTATTGCATTCATCGCAAGCTCCGGGCGCATGCTCGGTCCTGATCCGGAGATGGCTGGCGTCCATATCTCCATCGCCGACGTGCAGCAGCAGGCTCTGCAAAACGGTCTCTTTGTGGTGGCCACAAATCGTAACAATATCGAGAAAAACGAAACACTCGGCATCGGTGTGCATTACCTGGGTGGCGCATCAATCTGGGACCCGCGCGGTAAAAAAATCGCACAAGCACCGGTGAGCACCGAGAAGGGATTAAAGGCGGCGGCGTCGGAACCGACGATCCTTTTCGGTGAAATCGATCCGATCCTCTATAACAATCCGTCCAAAGAACGACTGAACAACCGCCGGCCGGAACTTTACGGTGACATTATTCTGAATATGTCGCCCCGGCCGATGATGGCCTCGAAGCGCTCCCATGAAATTAATGCGTTGCTGGTGCAATACACTCCGCAGTTCAGTGATTTGGCTGCAAACAAGCAGCGAATCGAAGCTCTTCTGAAAGATAATGTTTCGCTCCTCACCAACCTTGTCGTCTTTCCGGACTATTCGCTGACGGGACCGCCGTCTTCAACAGACGCGGCAAAGAAACTGGCGAATTCGGCGGCAGACATTGACGCTTACTTCACAGGCCTTGCCGAGCGACTGAGCAGTTACGTGGTCTATAGTTCGGTCGTTCGTGAAGGTGACAAGTACTACAAACTTGCTCGGCTCCTCGATCCCCAAGGCAAGACGGTCGGCGAATACCGCAAGACTCACCTGAATGCGCAGGAAGCGGAGTGGCTGACGGCCGGTGATGAGATTTCGGTATTTGACACGAAAATCGGGCGGATCGGCATTCTCATCGGAGATGAAACTCTTTATCCCGAGGCCGCCGATGTTCTCAGCGTCAAGCGGGCCGACATGATTGTCGTGCCGGCGGTCTGGACAGGCCAATACGGAATGGCGGACGGGTTGGACCAGGGATTTCTGGTTCGCAGCTACCCACCCAATACCAATGTCATCTGGTATGCAATCGCCAAGAGCGCGCAGGCATATTTGCTGGCAGCAAATTTTGTGAAGACGGAGCACAGGTTCTTAGGGAGCAGCGGGCTCTATTCGCTTGATCCGGTCAACGGCTATTATCCGCCCGTCGTCGCCTCCCGCGATCGCGAGGAAGTGCTGATCGTCAACTTTCAGACCATCGCTCCAGCCACCTGGTGGACGAGCCAGCAATACATTATCGATGGGCGGAGGCCGGAGCTGTACATTCCGCTGGTTCTGAATCCCAACGGGGACTGCTTCAAGGCGTGGCGCGAGAGCGCGGCCTATTTCGTTTCTTGTTGGAAGTGACGCGTAAAGCGAACTCTCGCTTAGAGCATTTTCAGCTCCGGCGGAATCAACCTTCCCCTGGAAGGGGGAGGTCAGCGAGCGAAGCTCGCGGGGAGGGGGTCATCGCTCTGCGACCCCCACCCCGACCCTCCCCCTTTCAGGGGGAGGGAGAAGATTGCGCT
>CAZTTL010000216.1:0-6395 GCA_964616635.1 uncultured Rhodoplanes sp.
CTCGGAGTCCTCGCCGAACTCGGCCGAGGCCATGGTGGCGCCGTGGATGCCGTCGCGGCCGGTCTTCGAGCCGAGATAGACGATCGGCATGCCGACACCTGAAGCCGCGGCATAGAAAATCTTGTCCTTCCAGGCGAGGCCGACCGCCATCGCATTGACGAGGATGTTGCCGTTGTAGCGGCTGTGAAAGCGCACCGAGCCGCCGACCGTCGGCACACCGAAGGAATTGCCGTAGCCGCCGATCCCCGCCACCACGCCGGCAACGAGGCTCCGCGTTTTCGGATGGATCGGGTCGCCGAAGAAGAGCGAGTTGAGGCAGGCGATCGGCCGCGCCCCCATGGTGAAGACGTCGCGCAAGATGCCGCCGACCCCGGTCGCCGCGCCCTGATAGGGCTCGATGAAGCTCGGATGGTTGTGGCTCTCCATCTTGAACACGACCGCGAGCCCGTCGCCGATATCGATCACGCCGGCATTTTCGCCGGGGCCCTGGATCACGCAGGCGCCGTCCGTCGGCAGCGTCTTCAGGTGGACCTTCGAGGATTTGTACGAGCAGTGCTCGTTCCACATCGCGGAGAAGATGCCGAGCTCGGTGATGCTCGGCTCGCGTCCGATCAACGCCAGGATGCGCTCATATT
Source organism: uncultured Rhodoplanes sp. (assembly GCA_964616635.1). GTDB lineage: Bacteria > Pseudomonadota > Alphaproteobacteria > Rhizobiales > Xanthobacteraceae > Rhodoplanes. The sequence goes on from CAZTTL010000216.1 coordinate 636, forward strand.
CATCCGGCTTGAGGCCGTGCTCGGCGACAAGCTCCGGGGTGATGCTCGGTTCGTTGGGGATCACAGCCGCCCTGTTCACATCACGGGTTTGAATGACATTTTCGATGAGCCTTGGCGGCCCCTTTTGCTTATTCCTTGGCTGCCGTCGAGATGGATGACGGCTCAGTTCAACCGGTTCGGCCGCTCCTCATCGTCATCGTCATCGTCGGGATAGCGTGGTTCTGGCGCCGGCACCTCTTCATGCCAACGCCTGCGCACGGTGCTCCGGGGTGCATCGGCTAAAACCGTCCCGGCCGCATCGGCGAGCATGTGCCGGCGATAGAACACCCAGCCGACCGGCAGGCTCAGGAGGTAGGAGACCGTCCCGACCGTCATCACCTCCCACGGGAAGCTGATCAGCAGCGCGAAGAACAGCACGACCAGCACAAAGACCGGCAGCACCATGTCCGGCGGCACCCGGTTCCCAAGCTTCTTGCCGGAATAGACCGGCAGCTTCGAGATCATCAGGAAGCCGATCAGGAGCGTATAGACCAATCCCAGTGCCGCCGGGATTTTGGGCACCCCGAGAAAATGGACATAGATCGGGAGAAAAACGGCAATCGCACCGCCCGGCGCCGGCATCCCGACGAAGAAATTCGCCGCCCAGGCCGGCCGGTTCGGGTCTTCGGCCATGACGTTGAAGCGCGCCAGCCGCAGCCCGCAGCAGATCGCAAAGACGAGCGCGGCGATCCAGCCCAGTGCCTTCACGTCGCGCAAGCCCCAGAACCACAGGATGAGCGCGGGGGCGACGCCGAAATTGACGAAGTCAGCGAGGCTGTCGAGTTCGGCGCCGAACCGCGAGGTCCCCTTGATCAGCCGCGCGATGCGGCCGTCGACGCCGTCGAGGATGGCGGCGAACACGATCGCCGCGAGCGCAAGATCATAGCGGCCTTCGGCAGCGATACGGATCGCCGTCAGCCCGGCGCACAGCGCCAGCAACGTGATGACGTTCGGCACCAGGGTGCGGATCGGAATGGGGCGAAACCCACGCCGCCGCCGCTCGGGCTGATCGGGGTCGAGGGGTGGAAAGAGCGACATGGGTCGCTTATAGCGCGGGGCCTGCGGCAGCGCTATGGCACTCGGCCGATTGCGCGCAGGTTTGCGAGGGAATGCTGTCGCTCGCCGCCCGGCGGACACCTTCCTCGCGCGCATTGCCACATCGGGGGCGACCTTGCGATGCCGTCCCGCGGCTGCCGCTATTCCATCCGGAAGCTGTGCCCCCATTCGCCGACATGAAGATCGGCAATGACGGTTTCTCCTGCAATCATGGTCTGCCCCTCGGCGACATGCGCCCGCGTGCCTTCCGGCAGGTAGACATCGACGCGCGAGCCGAAGCGGATCATGCCGATGCGCTCCCCGGCCCCGACGCTTGCGCCCTCCTTCACGAAGCGGACGATCCGCCGCGCAACCAGCCCCGCAATCTGCACCACCCCGATGCGCATGCCGCCGAGGCTGACAATGACCAGCGCATTGCGCTCATTGTCGTCGCTCGCCTTGTCGAGGTCGGCATTGAGGAACAGGCCGCGCCGGTAAACGATACGCTCGACCCGCCCGCTCACCGGGCTGCGATTCACATGGACATTGAACACGCTCATGAAGATCGAGACGCGCGGCAGCGGCGCGGTGCCGAGCCCCATTTCCGGCGGCGGCACCGCCGGGCCGACGAAGCAGACGGTGCCGTCAGCGGGCGCGACGATGATGCCTTCGGCGAGCGGCGTGATGCGCGGCGGATCCCGGAAAAAATAGGCGCACCACAGGGTCGCGACGACGCCGAGCCAGCCGAGCGGCGACCACAGCCAGAACAGGATGAGCGCGGCGAGCGCAAAGGCGCCGATGAACGGGTACCCTTCCCGGTTGACCGGAGTGAGCTGGGAGCGGACGGACTCGATGATCGACATGGCTGGCTCGCGCGGCTGGCAGGGTGCTTGCTTTATCGCCAATACCTCGAAAACGGAACCGCCATGCTCCTCCCGACCCTCGATGACGACCAGCTGCGCTCGCTGCTCAGTGACGACGTGCCGCTCGGAGACTTGACGACCTTTCTCCTCCGGATCGGGGCGAAGCGTGGCGTCATTTCATTTTCTGCGCGCGAGCCGATGCTGATCGCAGGTTCGGAAGAGGCCGGACGGCTACTCGAACTCGCCGGGGCCGAACTGTCGATGCTAACCGCCTCGGGCACGCGGCTGCAGGCCGGGGAACTGATTCTCAGCGCGGCGGGCAATGCAGCCGCACTGCATCGTGGCTGGAAAGTCGCGCAAACGCTCACCGAATACGCATCAGGCATCGCTACCATAACACGCAAAATCGTCGACGCCGCCCAGGCGGGACGCGCCGAGACCACCGTCGTCTGCACCCGCAAGACGATGCCAGGCGCGAAGATGGCTTCCGTCAAGGCGATCCTGGCGGGCGGCGCCCTTCCGCATCGGCTCGGCCTCTCGGAGACAATTCTGATCTTTGCCGAGCATCGGGCGTTTCTGGGCGATGAAACGGCCGCGGCAACGGTTGCCCGCTTGCACCGCGCCGCCCCGGAGAAAAAGATCGTCGTTGAGGTTGCCTCGATCGACGAAGCGATGCATTGGGCCGAGGCCGGCGCCGACGTGATCCAGACGGAGAAATTCTCCGCCGACGATATTGCCGCGCTCTCGGCGCGGCTGCGAGTGACGCCAAGCCGCACGCTGATCGCCGCGGCCGGCGGGATCAATGCAGCCAATGCCGGCGCTTACGCAGCAGCGGGCGCCGATACTCTGGTGACCTCGGCGCCCTATGCGGCCCCTCCCCTCGACGTGGCCGTTCGCATCGCACCGGGTGGCTGAGCGGTTCTCTTCTCCATTAGGCACAGCTACTCCGCCGCGTCGGCCGGAAATTCATCGCGTTCGGGCGATTGATCGAGGCCCGGCGGGTTGCGATTGGGTGCGATCGGTGACTCCCCGACCAGCGCCAGCGTCTCGCGCGCGGCCTCCGCCTCGCGCTGCCGGTTCCACATGCTGGCATAGAGCCCGCCCTGTGCCAGCAACGCCGGATGGGTGCCGCGCTCGACGATCCGGCCCTGGTCGAGCACGATGATCTCGTCGGCGCCGACAATGGTCGAGAGCCGATGGGCGATGACGAGCGTGGTGCGGTTCTGCGACACGCGATCGAGCGCGTCCTGGATGTCCTTCTCGGTATGGCTGTCGAGTGCCGAGGTCGCCTCGTCGAGCAGCAGGATCGGCGGGCTTTTCAGGATCGTGCGCGCGATCGCGACCCGCTGCTTCTCGCCGCCGGAAAGTTTCAACCCGCGCTCGCCAACCTCGGTCGCGTAGCCCCTCGGCGTCGCGCGGATGAAGGCGTCGATCTGCGCGAGCTTGGCCGCGTCTTCCACCGCGGCATTCGACGCATCCCAGCGGCCGTAGCGGATGTTGTAGCCGATGGTGTCGTTGAACAGCACGGTATCCTGCGGGACCATGCCGATCTTGCTGCGCAGCGACGCCTGGGTCACGTCGCAAATGTTTTGGCCGTCGATCAGGATGCGGCCACCGGTGACGTCGTAGAAACGAAACAGCAGCCGCGAGATGGTGGATTTCCCCGCGCCCGAGGGGCCGACAATGGCGACGGTGCGCCCGGCCGGCACCTCGAACGATACGCCCTCGAGGATCGGCCGGTCCGGCTCATAGGCGAATTTCACCTCCTCGAAGCGGATGGTGCCGGCGCTGACGTCAAGCGGCTTCGCCCCCGGCGCGTCGGCGATTTCCGCCTTGCGCATGAGGATGCCGAACATCGTCTCGATGTCGATCACTGCCTGCTTGATCTCGCGATAGAGCATGCCCATCAGATTGAGCGGCATGTAGAGCTGGATCATCATCGCGTTGATCATCACGAAGTCGCCGACCGTGTGGGTGCCGGCGCGGATGCCGTAGGCGCACATGCCCATCGCCACGGTGAGGCCAACGGTGAAGATGACGGCCTGCCCGGCATTGAGCAGCGCCAGCGAAGTATAGGCCTTGACGCTCGCATCCTCGTAGCGCGCGACTGAGCGATCATAGCGCGCCGCCTCGCGCGTTTCGGCGCTGAAATACTTCACCGTCTCGTAGTTCAAGAGCGAGTCGATCGCCTTGGCATTGGCGTCGGTATCGCTGTCATTCATCTGGCGGCGAATATTGATGCGCCATTCGGTAACGATGTAGGTGAACCAGACATAGAGCGCGATCGTCGTCAGCACCGTCACGACATAGCGCCAGTCGAACTGATAGAGCAGCACGACCGCGATCAGCGTCACCTCGACAACGGTCGGGGCAAGCTGCAGCAAAATCATGCGCACGATCGTCTCGATGCCGTTGCGCCCGCGCTCGAGCACGCGGGTGAGGCCGCCGGTCTTGCGCTCGAGGTGGAAGCGCAGCGACAGGAGATGCATGTGCTCGAAAGTGATCCTGGCGAGCCGGCGCACCGCATGCATCGCCACTTTGGCGAAGATGCCGTCACGGGTCTGGGTGAGGACCACCATCAGGATGCGGGCGCCGCCATAGGTCGCAGTCAGCACCAGCGGCGCGGCAAAGACCCAGCCCAGTCCCGCGAACCCGCTCGCTGGCCCCGACGCGCCGGCACCCCCCGTACCCCCCGCCCCCGCCAGCGCGTCGGTCGCCCATTTGAAGGTGAACGGCACGGCGATGGTCGCCAGCTTCGCCAGCACCAGCAGGATCAGGGCAATAACGACGCGCAGCTTGAGATCGCGGCGATCCGACGGCCAGATATAGGGCCACAGATTGATCAGCGTGCGGAACAGCGCGCCGCGTTCTGCGGAAACGGCGCGATCATCAGTGGGTGGTCTCACAACTATCTCATCTGGTCGCTGGCCGTTTGAGCGGCATTGCGAAGCGGGGTCGCATGCCGCCTGATATAGGCCTTTCCGCGGCGCGCTTCACCCACCTCCGGGCCGACATGCGATCCCGAGCCATCTCCTGCCGGCTTGGCCGCCGCCGCAGGAGACTTGACGCCGCCTGCGCGCAAGGCCAGATGCGGCTGATGACCACTCTCCGAAGAATTTGCGTCTATTGCGGCTCCAGCGCCGGCAACGATCCCGCCTTCACCGCCGCCGCCCGGCAATTCGGCCAAGCGCTCGCCGGCAACGGCATCGGCCTGGTCTATGGTGGCGGATCAACTGGGCTGATGGGGACGCTCGCACAAGCTGTTCATGACAAGGGCGGCAAAATCTTGGGCGTCATTCCTGAGTTCCTCAAGCAGCGAGAACTCTTGTTCAAGAACGCTCAAGAGGTCATCGTCACCCGCGACATGCATGAGCGCAAGCGCATCATGTTCGAGCGCGCCGACGCCTTCGTCGCACTCCCTGGCGGGATCGGAACGCTGGAAGAGCTGGTCGAGCAACTCACCTGGGCGCAGCTCGGCCACCATACCAAGCCGATTCTGCTGGCCAACATCAACGGCTACTGGCAGCCGCTGCTCGCCATCTTCGCCAAGATGGAGGCGTGCCGCTTTATCCATAGTCCGCGCGCGCTCAAATTTCACGTATGCGATTCAGTAGATGGCATCCTGCCGAGGCTACGCGCTGCCGTCGCGCAGGAAGCCGAGCCCGAAACGGCCGAAACCGAAGCGTTGATCGAGCGGATGTAAGCGCAGGCGCCAAGGGAGGAGTGACTTGACGCCCGACACTTCTCTCCGGCCGACAATAGTCGCCGGCTAGAGCATTTTCCGGCGAAGTGGACGCCGGTTCGCCGCAGAAAATGCGATCAC
>CAZTTL010000217.1:0-6381 GCA_964616635.1 uncultured Rhodoplanes sp.
CGGGATCGGCAGCGAGGCAAGGGCGGGGTGCGGGCGGCTCGCAAGGGAGTTCATCGGCGGCGGCAGAACAGGGCGGTTGCAGAACCGCGTATCCTCATGGTGAGGAGGCGCGCAGCGCCGTCTCGAACCATGGCCGGCAGTGCGAAGCCGTAGCCCGGATGGAGCGAAGCGAAATCCGGGGCTGGTGTGTTGCGAAAGCGAAACCCGGATTACGCTGTGCTTCATCCGGGCTACGCTTGCTGTTGTGTTGCGTACGAGAAACCCGGATCGCGCTGCGCTCCATCCGGCTACAAGCTGGCTGGCGTCGGAGTATCCGGCGCGCGGTCTGCTCGATGAGCCTGTTAATCCACTCGCCTTATAACCATGGTGATGGCGTGCACGTCGAAGACGAATTCCGCCGCTATGGCCTCGATCCGCGATGCCAGTTGGCGATACAGCTCCTCGACAGCGTTCTCGTCCAATCCCAGCCCCTCCCGAAGAGTCGGCTCGCTGAAGGCTCGAAAAAATCCAGCAAAGTCTTTGGCGAGCGCGGCAGCGTCCGCGTTTTCTTGATATTGCTGAGTGAACGGGTTCGGCACCGGAACCAATTCCAGGCGATCGAGGTGCAGGCGAGAACCAAGCGCCTCGCGAAATGGCCTCCTCGCCTCGTCGACTGACCGTTCGTAAACCGGGAACACGTAGTTGTCTAAGCGGGTTGCATCGAGCCGGTCGCCCCGAACCATATCTTCGCAAACATCCCGGACGAGCTGCCAAGTCTGATGCCCGGCAGCGACGCCCCCGTCGGGAACACCCATCATGTCGAGCACGAGCTGGCCGCCCGGCGCGAGCTCACGCGCTCGCTGTTCGAGGAACCGGGTCCAGTCCGCATGGGCCTGGTCGGCCATCTCTGCGCGAGGTTTACGCTCAAGCTGATCGAAATAAAGTGCTCCGCCACATCCCCGTGGCCCTGGCGCCGACAGCCATTGGATCGCTGCAAAACTCAAGCCGAGGTCGACAATTCCGCGCGGGGTCACCGGTTCGTAGAACGAGGTCGCCGCTGCCAGCGGCGTCACCGGCCCGCCATCAACATGAAGATAGGAGTCCTCGGACCGTAGCCGCTCGAACAGCGCGGCCCAGTCATTCGTGAGGCGATCGTTATGATAGACTTGCACCGGCACGTTACGATGCGAGCTGCGCAGCTGTTCGATCGCGAGTCGGATTAAAGGGTTCGACACGCGACCTTGCGCACACCCGTAGTCGACGAGGACAACCGAACCACGCGCTTTGTCAGGGACTATCGTTCTCGCTGCGGCCGCAACAAGGTCGGCATGCAACAGCCCGCCGCGCATCTGGTAGTCGCTGTGGCGATCGTAGGAACCGCCACCCTCCATCGGTCGAACCATCAGAAGACTCCCCTAAAATACGGCTGTCGGACACGCATCATAGACCACCACCGCTCCGACGGCGGCGGCACTGAGATCATGCGACAAAACAAGGAGTTAAAGAGCGTGATCGATTCAACGCCAAGCGATCGCGCTCTAGCGGACGCGCGTAAGAGCACCGCAGTCCCAAAGCGGAACAAGTCGCTTGCAGATCGTCGCGATCTCCGCCTATTCCGCTTTTGATCAACAAGACGGCCGCGGGAGGCCGTACGCAGCCGGGAAGGTCATTTCGTTCTGGAACGTGCGGAAGGTCTGTTATCGGAGGAATTCGTGAGCGGCATAGAAATCATAGATGCCTTACCTGTCTGGGCGCTTGCTGTCATCGTCATCGGCGTTTCTATCATTTTCAGCGTTGGCCTGCAGCTATTGGTTCGGTGGCGCTTCGGCATCGATCGTCTGGTCGTGAACCATGAAGTGGCCGGCTTCAAATACGCGGTGGTCAGTGTCGCTTATGCGGTTCTCCTCGCCTTCGTCGTTTTCGGCGTCTGGAGTGAACTTGATCGAACCGACCACGCCGTGGGGGCGGAAGCGGAGCGGTTCTATAACCTCCATCGAAACAGCTACAATTTCCCTGAGGAGACTGGGCGCAAGATGCGCCAAGCCCTTATCGCCTATGCGATTGCAGTGCGCGATAACGATTGGCCGATGATGGAAAGGGGGCATCGTGGCAGCAAATCTGCAGCAGAAGCCTATACGAGGCTCAGCCTTGCGGTCGGCCAGACAAAGCCGGAGGGTCTTGGACTGCTCCCGAGTACCATTCATGCAATCAATCTCATGCAGCAAATCGCCGACTTTCGACTGGAGAGATTGGCGGATGTGGGTGGCCACATGACGCCGACGATTTGGGGCGTTCTTTTGCTCGGCGCCATTGTCACACTGGGCTATCCGGCCTTCTTCGCCACAAAGGATATCAGCGCGCAGATTCCGATGACCGCAGGGCTGGCCACAGTTGTGGGCGCGATCCTCTTTCTAACGATAAACCTGAACTTTCCCTTCGCGGGTCCGAGCCGGCTGACGGCTGAACCAATCAACAATGTCATTCAACGCATGTTGATAGAGAACAGGGCCAGCGCCGATCAGCTTCAAATGAAGTAGGCGCCACACCGATGCTGCGCTCAAGCAACCAAAGGGGAGTCGTTCCAAGCGCCGGATGTCATGCGCCCTATTTGAAGCGGCAATAGTGCCGATTGCTGGCGACTATGCACCGAGGTCCGACCGATCATCGGTTGGACTGTTTTCGCGGAGACGCGCGATGTGCTGGAAATCTCAGGCACATGTGGAGACGATCACCGCGCCTGGCGATGATAGTCGTGGTTCGGCCGCATCTCGGTCGCGGACGCGACGCGGTTCGTCATGTTGAAGAAGCCGGCGACGGCGGCGATGTCCCAGATATCGCGCTCGGAAAACCCGACCTCGCGCAGCCGCGCGCGGTCCTCCTCCTGCGGCAGGTCGAGCGCAATGACCGGATCGGTGTCGGCTGACGGCGCGGGCGCGGCGGCAGATTGCGGCCGGTCGGCGTTGCGGACCGTCTCGTTCATGGCAAGCCTCGTTTCGGGGAGAGCGAGACCAGAGCGCGATCGCTTGAGGTTGAATCGATCGCGCTCTTTTTTCCGAAAAGTCTGCAACTTTTCTAAGATCATGCTCTAACGCCGCCGTGGCCCCCCGCTCCGGGCCACATTCTGCCACTCAATGCCGGAAATGGCGTACCCCGGTGAACACCATTGCGACATTGTGGTCGTCGGCGGCCTTGATCACCTCGTCATCGCGCAGCGAGCCGCCCGGCTGGATCACCGCGGTGGCACCGGCGATGATCGTCACCAGGAGTCCGTCGGCGAACGGGAAGAACGCATCGGAAGCGACGACCGAGTCGGTCGTCAGCGGTGCCGGGAGGTCGGCTTCGAGCGCGGCATCCTCGCCCTTGCGCGCGGCGATTCGCGCGGCGTCGACCCGGCTCATCTGCCCGGCGCCGATGCCGACGGTGGCGCGGCCCTTGGCGTAGACGATGGTGTTCGACTTCACATGCTTGGCGACGCGATAGGCGAAAACCAGGTCGGCGAGCTCGGCATCGCTCGGTGCCCGCTTGGTCACCGTCTTCAGCTCCATGTCGTCGATCACCGCATTGTCGCGCGACTGCACCAAGAGGCCGCCGGCAACGGTCTTCAGCGTGAAGCCCGGCGCGCGCGGGTCAGGTAGCCCGCCGGCAAGCAGCAGCCGCAGATTCTTCTTTGCCTTGACGATGGCGATCGCCTCTTCGGTGGCGTCGGGGGCGATGATCACCTCGGTGAAAATGCCGGTGATCGCCCGCGCAGCCTGGGCATCGAGCGTGCGGTTGACGGCGATGATGCCGCCGAAGGCGGAGACCGGGTCGCATAGCAGCGCCTTCTTGTAGGCCTCGGTGAGGTTCTTGCCCTCGGCGACCCCGCAGGGATTGGCATGCTTGATGATAGCGCAGGCAGCGGTGCGGTGCGGATCGAACTCGGCGACGCATTCGTAAGCCGCCTCGGTATCATTGATGTTGTTGTAGGAGAGCTGCTTGCCCTGCACCTGGCGCGCGCTCGCCACCCCGAACCGCATTTCCGGCGTGCGATAGAAGGCCGCCGTCTGGTGCGGGTTCTCACCGTAACGCAATTCTTCGATCAGCTTGCCGCCGACGGCACGATAGGCCGGCGTTGATTCCTCGAGCGTCGCGGCGAACCAGTTGGCGATCGACGCATCGTAAGCGGCGGTGCGCGCGAACGCCTTGGTGGCAAGGTGGCGGCGTAACGCGAGCCGCGTCGCGCCGCCATGCGTCGCCATCTCCTCCAGCACGAGGCCGTAGTCGGCCGGCTCGATCACCACGGTGACATCGGCATGATTTTTCGCCGCGGCGCGCACCATGGCCGGGCCGCCAATATCGATATTTTCGATACAGGCAGCGTACTCGGCGCCGCGCGCCACGGTCTCGTCGAACGGATAAAGATTGACCACCAGGAGGTCGATCGGGGCGATGCCATGGGCCTCCGCCGACTCGGTATGGTCGGCGTTGTCGCGCACCGCGAGCAATCCGCCATGCACTTTCGGATGCAGCGTCTTCACCCGGCCGCCCATCACCTCGGGAAAGCCGGTCAGGTCGGACACGTCGCGCACCGCAAGCCCCCTTTCCGTCAGCACGGCCTTGGTGCCGCCGGTCGAGATCAGCTCGACGCCGCGTGCCGCCAACTGCCGGGCAAGATCGGTGAGGTCGTGTTTGTCGGAAACCGATAGGAGGGCGCGGCGGATCGGACGCAATTGTTCAGTCATTGATCAAAGCAGCTTTTTGACAAGGGAGACCGCCGCCATCATGGAACTGTCGTCACCGCTTGGCTAGAGGTCATTGCGACGGAGATTGCTCAGCGGAGGCGTGGGAGGTCAAGCGGGGGTTGCAGCGCCAAACAGCTCCCGGCGCCCGGACGATTGTCCATGAGCATGCCTCGGATGATGATGCAGGGTCGGCTCTTTGTTTTCAACGGATTCGCAGCCCAGGCTGCCCGGTCGGGGCGCGGCCGCAGGATTTCGCACCGCTTGGGGCTGGCATGGCATCGGATGGTTGGCCCGCTGCGATGACGCGGTTATCCACACCCTGCCATGGGCGCGAGGGACACAAGGGGCGCTTCGGTCGCCGGCTTTGACGTCCAGACGTCAGAGACTTATCCTCGCATTTGAGGGTTAGGTCCCATGAGCTTCCGCACTGCCCCCGGTCTCATCCGGGATTCCATTGTCAGCTATCTCGCGGCGGCGGAGAGCGCTTCTTTGGCCGAAATTCAGCAAGCGGTCGCCACCCGTCTTGGCGATGTTCCGGCCTCTTCCGTCCGCTCCTATCTCAACCTCAACACGCCCGATCTGTTCGAGCGCACCGCGCGGGGACGTTACCGCCTCAAGGCGGCACCGGGTGAGCCGGAGAAGCAGCCTGAGGTCGTTCACAAGATTGACCGCGCGACGTTCATTCAGGCCGACTGCTTCGATTGGCTGCGGAGCTGCGGCGCGCATTCCATCCACGCCGTCGTCACCGACCCGCCCTATGGCCTGCGCGAATATTCCCATACCGAACAAGCCAAGCTGCGCGCAGGACGCGGTGGCGTGTGGCGCATCCCGCCTTCGTTCGACGGCCACCAACGCGCACCCTTGCCGCGCTTCACGGTTTTGACCGAAGGCGACCGGCTGCTGATGCATGACTTCTTCTTCGAATTCGGCCAGCTCGTGCTGCGCGCGACCGTCCCCGGCGCAAATGTCATCGTGGCCAGCAATCCGCTTCTCGCACACGTCGTTGCCAACGCGATGCGTGCCGCCGGGCTTGAGTTGCGTGGCCAGATCATCCGGCTGGTGATGACCATGCGCGGGGGCGATCGACCAAAGAACGCACACAAGGAATATTCCGGGGTGAGCGTGATGCCGCGTTCGATGTTCGAGCCCTGGATCGTGCTTCGCCACCCGCTCGACGGGCGCGCGCAGGATAATCTCCGCCAATGGAAAGCCGGCGGTTTTCGCCGCCTCTCGCGCGAAAAACCGTTCGGCGACGTCATTCGCTCGCACCCGACGCCTAGGCCTGAGCGACAGATCGCGCCGCATCCCTCGCTCAAGCCGCAGGCCTTTTTGCGCGCGATCGTCCAGGCCGTGCTGCCGCTGGGTGAAGGCATCATTCTTGATCCCTTTGCCGGATCAGGATCGACGCTCGCGGCCGCCAATGCCATCGGTTATGTTAGTATTGGGCTTGAAAAGGATTCCCGCTACGCCGCCATGGCACGCTGCGCGATTCCGAAACTCAGCGCGCTAGCGATCCAGGAGATAAATCCAGTTCTCGCGTAGCTTCTTGATCCGTGTACGTGCTCCGCCGCGTTGAGTCGATGCCGGCTACGCAGAGTTGCGCGCCTTCCTCAACGGATGTTCTCGTTCTACTCCCGCAACTCGCCGAAAGCCGACGATTGACTAACGACGCGATGTGCCA
>CAZTTL010000218.1:0-6349 GCA_964616635.1 uncultured Rhodoplanes sp.
TGGTCAGCGTGCCGCCGAGCCAGCGCGAGTTGACGTAATACTGCGCCGCGCGCTTGGCGGCGTCGGCGATGGTATCTTGCGCCTGTCGCTTGGTGCCGACAAACAGGATGCGCCCGCCTTTCGCCACCGTATCGCTCACCGCCTGCATCGCGCGATGCAGCATCGGCACCGTCTGGGCGAGATCGATGATGTGGATGTTGTTGCGCACGCCGAAGATGTAATCGCGCATCTTCGGATTCCAGCGGTGCGATTGATGGCCGAAATGGACGCCAGCCTCGAGGAGCTGGCGCATCGAATAGTCAGGCAGCGCCATTATATCTTCTCCGGTTGTCACCACCGAAAGCGGTACGGCCCTTGGCTGGCTGGCGTTGGAAGCCGGACAGTGCCGCGAGCCTTTGCGCCTTCGCTATGTCCGCCGCGAATCTTCTGTGAGCCTTTTCCGGAAACGATCCTGCGATCGCCCGTTAAAAACCACCGGACGGCGTGAAGCCTCGATCCGCGTGTGAGATGCCGCGCCTTATAGGCGCCCAGCCGGTAAGACGCAACGGGGCGATCAGGCCATACGCCCCCTCACCCACCCTCTCCTGCAAGGGGAGCGGAAATGCTCCCCTACTCCGCCGCGATCACCGGACGCTCCGGCATGCGTACCTCTTCGAGCTGCGGCTCGAGCCGCCGCCGCAGCCGGCGATCGAAGCGGTCGAGATAGATGTAGATGACCGGCGTGATGTAGAGCGTCAGGAGCTGGGAGAAGACGAGCCCGCCGACCACGGCAATGCCGAGCGGCTGGCGCAGTTCGGCGCCGGCGCCGGCGCCGAAGGCGATCGGCAGCGCCCCGCAGATCGCGGCGAAGGTCGTCATCATGATCGGGCGGAAACGCAGCAGGCAGGCCTCGCGGATCGCCGGCTCCGCGGCAAGCCCGATGCGGCGCCGCTCGATCGCGAAGTCGATCATCATGATCGCGTTCTTCTTGACGATGCCCACCAGCATGACGATGCCGATCATGGCGATCACCGACAGGTCCATGCCGAAGGCCATCAGCGTCAGCAGCGCACCGACGCCGGCCGACGGCAGGCCGGAGATGATCGTGATCGGGTGAATGAAGCTCTCATAGAGAATGCCGAGCACCACATAGGCGGCGAATACCGCGGCGAGCACCAGCATGCCCTGCCCGCGCAGCGATTCCTGGAAAATCTGAGCCGAGCCTTCAAAGCCGGTGGAGATCGAGGCCGGCAGATTGGCGTCGCGCTCGATCTTGTGGATGGCGTCGACCGCCTGGCCGAGCGAAGTGCCAGGCATCAGATTGAACGAGATCGTGACCGAGGGCTGCTGGCCCAGGTGGTTGACCTGCAGCGGCCCGACCGTGCGCACGATGCGGGTGACCGCAGAGAGCGGAATGGTCGGACCGGTCGGCGCGGAGGCACCGGTGACCCCGGAGCCCGGCGCAGCGAGGCCGACCCCGCCGCCGGACCCGCTCAAACTGGTCTTGAGGAAGATCTTCGACAGCGCCGACGGGTCGGCCTGGAATTCCGGCAGGCTTTCCAGGATCACCTGATAATCGTTCGACGGCGTGTAGATGGTCGCGACCTGCCGCGTCCCGAACGCATCGAACAGCTCCTGGCGGATCTGGTCGACCGAGATGCCATAGGCGGCCGCGCGCTCGCGGTCGACGTCGATCGTCATCTGCGGATTGCTGATGAAGAGATCGGTATTGACGTCGCGCACACCGGGGAGCTTGGCGATGCGCTCGAGCAGCTGGGGCGCGGTCCGATAGAGCGCATCGGTATCAGACGAGCGCAGCGTGTACTGGTATTCGCCTTTGGAGACGCGGCCGCCGATATTGAGATTCTGGATGCCGCGGAAATAGACCCGCATGCCGATGACCTTGCCGGTCGCGCGGCGCAGCCGCTGGATCACCTCGGTCGAGCTTGCGCGCTCCGCCTTCGGCTTGAGCCCGATGAACATGCGGCCGTAATTGGTGGTCGAATTCGGTCCGCCGGCACCGGCCGTCGAGTTGACATAGGCGACGGCGGGATCCTTGCGCACGATCTCGGCGATCTCGCGCTGGCGGTCCCGCATCGCCTTGAAGGCGATGTCGGACGGGCCCTCGACGGTGGCAGCGAGGAAGCCGGTATCTTCGAATGGGAAGAAGCCTTTGGGGATGGTGATGTAGAGCCAGACCGTCGCCACCATCGTCGCGATGGTGACGAGCAGCATGATGAAGCGGTGCCGCAGCACGCGGTCGAGCGTCCATTCATAGCCACGCAGCATGACATTGAAGGCGGCCTCGAAGGCGCGCAGCACCACGTTCTGCTTTTTCTCGCCATGCTCGGTTTGCAGCAGCCGTGCGCATAGCATCGGCGTCAGCGTCAGCGAGACGAACGCCGAGATTAGAATCGCGACCGAAATGGTAACGGCAAATTCGCGAAACACGCGCCCGACCAGGCCGCCCATCAGCAGCACCGGGATGAACACCGCAATCAGCGACAGCGTGATCGAGATGATGGTGAAGCCGATCTCGCGCGCGCCCTTGAGCGCGGCCTCGAACGGCCGCATCCCGCCTTCGATATGACGGACGATGTTCTCCAGCATGACGATGGCGTCGTCGACCACGAAGCCGACTGACAGCGTCAGCGCCAGCATCGTCATATTGTTGATGGAAAAGCCGAGCGCATACATCGCGGCAAAAGTGCCGATCAGCGACACCGGTACCGCGAGCCCCGGAATGAGGGTCGCCGGCACTTTACGCAGGAACAGAAAGATCACCAGCACGACGAGCGCGATCGCGATCAACAGCGTGTGCTGCACGTCGGCGACCGACTCGCGGATGGAGACCGAGCGGTCCATCAGCACTTCCATGCGGATCGCCGGCGGGATCTGGGCGCGGTAGCCGGGGACGGCGGCCCGTATCGCATCGACCACGGCGACCGTGTTGGCGGAGGGCTGTCGCTTGATGGCCAACACGATCGCGCGCTTGTTGTTGAAATAGGTCGCGATCTGATCGTTCTCGACACTGTCGATGACGCGCGCGACATCGCTGAGCTTGACCGGTGCCCCGTTGCGATAGGCAACGACGACATCGCGATACTGCGACGCCTTCGGAATCGCCGCCGATGCGGCGAGAGTCACGTTCTGGCGGTCGCCGGTGATGGTGCCGACCGGCGTGTTGGAGTTCGCCTTCGATACGATGTTGCGGATATCTTCGAGCGAGATGCCGCGGGCGGCGGCGGCGACCGGATCGACCTGGACCCGCACGGCAAAACGCTGGGCGCCATAGACCAGCACCTGCGCCACGCCTTCGATCTGCGAGATTTGCTGGGCGAGCGTCGTCTCCGCGTAATCGTTCACGGTCGACAGCGGCAGGGTCGGTGACGCCAGGCTGATATAGAGGATGGCGAAGTCGGCGGGATTGACCTTGCGAAAACTCGGCGGTGTCGTCATCTCGACCGGCAGCCGGCGGGCGGCAACCGAGAGCGCGGTCTGCACGTCGAGCGCGGCACCATCGATGTCGCGGTTGAGATCGAACTGCACCGTGATCCGCGACGAACCGAGCGAGGAGCTCGACGTCATCGAGCTGATGCCGGAAATGGTCGAGAGCTGGCGCTCGATCGGCGCCGCGACCGAGGCCGCCATCGTCTCCGGGCTGGCGCCTGGCAGGGATGCGGAAATCGAGATGGTGGGAAAATCGACGCTCGGCAGCGCCGCCACCGACAGCAGCCGGTAGGCGAAGAAGCCGAACACGATCATCGACGCGGTGATCAGCGTCGTCATCACCGGGCGGCGGATGCAGAGTTCGGACAGGCTCATGTGACGGGCTTGCGCTCCTGCGCTTGCGGCCGCTTGCGCGGACTGACGCGCGTGCCGTCACTGAGTTGGAGATGCCCCTCGGTCACCACCACTTCGCCGCCGTCGAGCCCGCTCTTAAGGATCGCCTCGTCGCCCTGGGTCCGCGCCACCTCGACCGGGCGCACCCGGGCAACCCCCCCTTCGACGGCATAGACGAAGGCGCCCTGCTGGCTCATCTGCACGGCGGGCGTGGGAACGACGACCGCCTCCTCAGTGCGCAAAGTGAGCCGGGCGGTCACCAGCGTTCCCGGCCACAGCAACTCATCCTCGTTGGGCATGGTTGCGCGGATGGTTGCCATCCCGGTCGCGGTGTCGACGGCATTTTCGATCATGGTCACCGTGCCCCGCGCGAGCCGCTGCTCGCCCGGAACCTGCACCTCGACCGGCGCCTTACCGCTCGCCACCGCCTGCCGCACATCCGGCAGGCTATGCTGCGGCACCGTGAACGACACGTAGACCGGCGCCATCTGGTTGATGGTCGCGATCGGGGAGAGATCGCCGGTGCGCACCAGATTGCCGACCTTCACGTTGGCCTGGCTGATGCGTCCGCTGATCGGGGCGTGGATGGTGCAATAAGAAAGTTGGACCTTGAGATTGTCGATCAGAGCCTGGCTCGCGCGGATCGCGGCGCGATAGACATCGGCCTGGGTGCGGGCATTATCGAGATTGACTTGCGGCGTTGCCTGGCGGGCCACCAGATCGGTGTAGCGTTTGAGATCGCGCTCGGCGCCGGCGAGCTGCGCCTGGTCGCGCGACAGCTGCGCCTCCGCCTGGCGGATCTGCGCCTCGATCGCCCGGGAATCGAGGCTGACCAGAAGGTCGCCCGTCTTCACCAGCGCGCCGTCCTTGAAGTGGATTCCGGTAATCTCGCTGTCGATGCGCGTGCGGACAGCGACGCTCGCGATCGGCGTCACATTGCCGAGCCCTTCGATCAGGACCGGCATCGATTTCCTGACCGCGGTCGCGACCTCGACCCCGACCGTACGCGGCTCGGCGGCGCGCGGCGCCTGGGCCGCGGCACGTTCATTGGCACCAAACCATTGCATGCCTGCAGCGCCGGCTCCGATCGCAACGACCGCGGCCACCGCGACGACAAGCCCGCGCTTCGTCATGGCGTGTCAACTTCCTAGAAGTCCTGCGTCACGCCGCACGGCCTTGCCGTCGAAACGGACTGCAGACCCGTCACCACCGACCATCGACTCCCGCCGGCACGCGGGTTTTCCGTAAGTACCTACCACTTTATGGCTTATTTAGCATGACCACGGCCTCGGCGCAGCCCCGCACAGCGAAGGTTGCGAAAATGTAATTGATCGGGCGGTACCGGGCGTAGCAGTGTCGCATCACCAATGCCCGGCAGACACAATTAACACGGTTACGCGCCGCGGGTTGCGAGTACGCCAATGCTGATTGCCACCTGGAACGTCAATTCGATCAAGCAGCGGCTGGACAACCTCATTTCCTGGTTGCGGGAGCGGCGGCCCGACATCGTCTGCCTGCAGGAGACGAAATGCGTCGATGAAGTCTTTCCCCGCGAGCCGATCGAGGCCGAAGGCTATAATGTCGCCGCCCACGGCCAGAAGACCTTCAACGGCGTTGCCATCCTGTCGCGGCTTCCGCTCGACGAGGTGTTCGCGCGCCTGCCCGGCGACGAGGAGGACGACCACGCCCGTTTCATGGAGGCGGTGGTGTCGACGCCGGCCGGCGTGGTGCGCGTCGCCTCGATCTATCTGCCCAATGGCAACCCGGTCGGCACGGACAAATATCCCTATAAGTTGAAATGGATGAACCGGTTACTGCGCTATGCGGAGGACCGCCTGGCGCTGGAGGAGCCATTGGTGCTCGCCGGCGATTACAATGTCATCCCGGCCGCGCGCGATGTCACCGATCCTGAGAACTGGGTGAACGACGCGCTGTTCCTCCCCGCGACGCGGGAAAAATTCGCGGCGTTGGAAAGCGCGGGCTTCACCGATGCGATCCGCGCCGGA
The DNA here is from genome assembly GCA_964616635.1 of uncultured Rhodoplanes sp. GTDB lineage: Bacteria > Pseudomonadota > Alphaproteobacteria > Rhizobiales > Xanthobacteraceae > Rhodoplanes. The sequence goes on from CAZTTL010000218.1 coordinate 5,829, forward strand.
ACCGATGCCGACGGGCTCTACTCGTTCTGGGACTATCAGGCCGGCGCGTGGCAGCGGAATGTCGGCCTGCGCATCGACCACCTGCTGCTGTCGCCACAGGCCGCCGACCGGCTGACCGCCACCGGGATCGACCGGCATGTGCGCGGCTGGGACAAGCCCTCCGACCACGTGCCGGTGTGGTGTGAGCTGCAGATGGCGTGACGGCTGCCTGAAGGATTCGACGATCCTCAGCGCCCCGAGTTGTCCAGCGCCCGCTCGATCGCCATGCGGATAAAGCGCTGATAGGGAATTCCTGCCCGCCGCGCACGCTCCTGGACGGCCCTCAAAAGCTGCTCGGGCAGGCGAAGGCTGACCGACTTGTCTTTCCGTTTCAATTCGAAGCGCACCGGAACCATTGCGGAAAGGTCGTAGTCCCGCAGGTCCGATTCGGCGACGAACCTCTCGGCAGCAGCGTCACTTTTCAGGCTTGGAAGTTTCTTTCTCATAATGCTCGACTTCCTTGCGGTGCATGTAACGGGCAC
>CAZTTL010000219.1:0-6331 GCA_964616635.1 uncultured Rhodoplanes sp.
CACATCGTGCTGATGGACGAGCCGTTCGGTGCGCTCGACCCGCTGACCCGCGAAGGCCTCAGCGACGACTATCGCCGCCTGCACGACACGCTCGGCCTGACCACCGTCATGATTACCCACGACATGGTGGAAGCCGTCCTGCTTGCCGACCGCATCGCCGTGCTGCGCGACGGCCGACTGGTCGCCCAGGGAACGCCGCCATCCTTGCTAGCCGAGGAGAACGACCCGTTCGTCAAAACTTTGATGCAGACACCGCAACGCTATGCCGAGCGGCTCAGCGCGCTGATGGCAGGCCGATGACAGGCTGATGTCTTTTCAACTCGACGACCGCATCGAAGAGGCCTTTGCGCGGCTGCCCGACTATCTCGGTGGTCACATCCTGGTCAGCATGACCGCGCTCGCTCTCGGCTTGCTGATCAGCGTCCCGCTGGCCCTCCTTGCGATGCGCCGCCCGGCGCTGCGCCAAGTCTTGCTGGGGCTTGCCAGCGTCGTACAGACCATTCCCGGCTTGGCGCTGCTGGCGCTGTTCTACCCATTGCTGCTCGCGATCTCAGCGCTGACCGAACAGGTTTTCGGATTCGCCTTTTCCGCGCTCGGCTTTCTGCCGTCGGTGCTGGCGCTCGCGCTCTACAGCATGCTGCCGGTGCTGCGTAACACCATTACCGGGCTCTCCGGCATCGATCCGGCCATCACGGAGGCGGCGTCCGGCGTCGGCATGACGCGGCGCCAGTCGCTCGTCGAAGTCGAACTGCCGCTGGCGCTGCCGGTGATCATGGCGGGAATCCGCACCTCGGCCGTCTGGGTAATCGGCACCGCCACGCTGTCGACGCCGATCGGCCAGACCAGCCTAGGCAACTACATATTCGCCGGACTGCAGACGCAGAACTGGGTCTTCGTGCTGTTCGGTTGTGTCGCCGCGGCGGTGCTTGCGCTCACCGTCGACCAGTTGCTTTCCCAGATGGAAATCGGCGTCAGCACGCGCCGGCGCTCGCGCATCGTGCTGGGCGCGGCCGGGCTGGTCCTGATCGGGGCCGGTGCGCTTGTGCCCGCGCTGCAGGCCAGGGCAGCGACTTATACGGTCGGCGCCAAGACTTTTTCGGAGCAGTATATCCTCGCCGCGCTGCTCCAGCAGCGTCTCGACGCCAACGGGCTCCGCGCCGACCGGCGCGATGGGCTCGGCTCAAGCGTCATCTTCAATGCGCTGGCTGCCAATGAGATCGATGCCTATGTCGACTATTCCGGCACGATCTGGGCAAACCAGATGAACCGGACCGACGTGAAATCACCGGCCGAGGTGCTGCGCGAGGTTACAAAATGGCTGCGTGAGCAACACGGCGTGACCGTGCTCGGTGGGCTCGGTTTCGAGAATGCCTATGCCCTCGCAATGCCGCGCGAACGCGCCCAGGCGCTCGGTATCCGGACGATCGCCGACCTTGCCCGTCACGCTGGGACAATGTCGATTGCCGGCGACTATGAATTCTTCAGCCGGCCGGAATGGAAGGCGCTGCAGGCTGCCTATCGGCTCGATTTTAGCAATGAGCGCCAGATGCAAGCGGAATTCATGTACCCGGCGGCCGCAGCGGGAGATGTGGACGTCATCGCCGCGTTCACCAGCGACGGACGGCTCGCTCAGTACGACATGGTCACGCTCGAGGACCCCGAGCAGGCGCTGCCGCCCTACGACGCCATTGTGCTGGTCGCCCCGCAACAAGCGAACAACAAAGCCCTGCTCGATGCTTTGCGTCCGCTTATCGGCGCCATCAACGTGCAATTAATGCGCGACGCCAATCGACGCACGATTGGCGGTGGCGAAGACGCGTCGCCCGAGTCGGTGGCGCGATGGCTGTGGAAGGAAATCGTTCGACGCAAACGGGCCGGGAGCTGATGGCGGCATCCGCGCCTTGCCGCGAGCCGGAAGTGCGCTGGCGCGTCTTCTCTTCAGCTACGCCAGCGTCCGCCACCGATTGGTCTTGCCGCGGCAAACCGATCCACGGCCTTTGCTTGCTCAGTCCTGGTCAGAGCCTTCGAGCACGACGACCTCGTCGGTGATCTGCGGCGGATGCGGCACCAGGCTGTTGTAGTTTTGGTCCTTCCATTCGGCGAGTTTTATGACCTGGGCCTTTCGGGTTCCGCCATCGACCGGTTCGATTGGCTCGACAATTTTGAGCCCAGCGGCGCCCAGGAAGAATGTGTGGTCGCCATAAATCGAATTGAGCTGCACGGCCGCGGGATGATCGTCAGGGATAACCTGACCTTCGATTTGATCGAGCGTGCGGTCGATTGATGCGCGATTCAGTTTCATCGCCATGACCCCTATTATTGCTGTTCGCAACGCGACGGCTCCAGAATTGTCCGTGCGTTCTCTGCGTGAATGGCCTTCCACCACGTGGTGGTGCGATCAGGCAGCCGGCCGAAGTTCGGCTATGTCGACGACCTTATCGCGGCAGGCGTTGAGGTCAACTGCGGCGAGATCGCGCGCAGTAGCTCCGGTACGCCCTCGGCCACGAAGGGCGCCTGTCGTATGCGAACGAACGGCTTTGATTGATCCGATCGACGCATGATCTCAGCGGTGCCGCATGGCCACGGCGAGGATTGATTTCAGCGCGGCTGTCATGGTTTTTCGAGCCACGGGCGCGAAGGCTTCGGCCAACTTAGTTCACGCTGCTGCCACGGTTGATGTCGGCCTCGATCAGGAGCCGGCGACCGCGGCCGAAGCGCACGCGATAAGCCTGCAGGTTCTCCATGATGCGCTGGACGTAGTTGCGGGTTTCGGAGAACGGGATGCGCTCGACCCAATCGATTGGATCGACCCGCGGATCGCGCGGATCGCCGAAGCGCTTGATCCACTGCTTCACCCGGCCGCGACCGGCATTATAGGCGGCGAAAGCAAGGATGTAGGAGCCGTTATAGGTTTGGATATTGCCGCCCAGTTCGGCGGCGCCCATTTGCACGTTATAGACTTCATCGTGCAGCAGGCGCCGTCGGTTATATTTCACGCCGTAGGTCTTCGCGATGTAGCGGCCGGCGGCGGGCGTCACCTGCATCAAACCCATCGCCTTGGCAGAGGACACGGTGCGCGGATTGAAGGCGCTCTCCTGGCGGGCAATGGCGTAGACGATCGCGGGCTCGACAGGTGGACCGATCGGCTTGTAGCGAGGCAGGCCATAGATCGGGAAGGCGTGATAATCGAGCGGCAGGCCGCGGGCGATCGCCTCCTTGCCCATCAGCACCGCGGCGCGGGCATGGTGGTGCTTGCGCGCGAGCTCGGCGATCAGCGTCAGTGCCCCGGCATCATCGACGCGATCGAGATCGGCGATGAAAGTGATCACCAGGCGGCGTTCACCGATCGCGTAGAGAAGGGCGACCGCGCGGACGATTTCCGCCTGGCTGAGCGCGGCGCGCCTGGCGGCCGACATTGCCGGCGGTGGCACCATTGCGACCTCGCGCCTGCCGATCCGGGCGCCGGCAAGCTGGCCGTAATAGGTGGTGGCGTGGCGTGCGGCTGCGGCGTAATGGGCATAAGCTTCCTGCCGCCGGCCGGCGGCCTCGGCGGCGCGGCCCTGCCAATAGCCCGCCCGCGCCAGCGCCGTCGTGTTCTCGATGCCGAAGGCCTGGATGCGTGCGAAGTGCCGCGCCGCGGTGTGCGGGTCGTTGAGGAAACGCAGCGCGATCCAGCCCGCCATGAATTCGCTTTCGACGCGGTAATTCTCCTTGGCCGGTAGCGCGGCATTGGCGCAGATGAGATAGGCCGCCTTGGGCTGATTGAGCTCGATCAGCGTGCGCGCCAGCACGCGCCGCTCTTTCCACCAGTCGTCCGTATCGTGCCCGGCACCAAGTTTGCGCGGCGCCGACAGCATCAGCTTGGCGGCTTCCTCATCGCGGTCGTGCCGGCGCAGCCAGCGGATGCGGCTGAACAACAGTCCGGCATCGTTGCGTGCGCCTGTCGGCAGCGCCTTGATCAGCGCCGCGGCGTTACGCGCCTTGCGATTCACCGCATAGCGCGCTTTCGCGATCGCCGGCTGCACGCCGCCGCGCCGCCGCGCCGCGCGCATCGCGGCTTTGATATCGTTTTCATAAAGGCGTCGATCCATGCGCGCTTTATCGTCGGCGCGGCCGATCAGGCTGCCGAAGAGCTTGCGCGCATCGTGTTCGACATCGCGACTGAACGACTGGGTCCAGCCGGCGCGCACATGCGCCTGTGCAGCCATCCGGTAGCCATGCGCCAGCAGCGCCCGCGCATAGGCGAAGTGGCCTTTGGCGGTGAGCGGTCCGCGGTCGGCAAAGAAGGCGCGGATCGTGCGGAGGCGCGCGTTTTCTGCCCACAGCATGGCTTCGGCGCGGCGCCGCAGCCTGCCGATGCTCGGCCAACTCGGATTGGCGGTGATGAAGGCATTGTAGCGGGCGAAATCGGCGTCGTTGTCGTTGGCGCGGAGCAGCGCCCATTCGACCAGCTTGCGCGCCAGCGGATCAGCAATTCGGCGCTGCAGAGCGCTGGCCTCGCCCGAGCGCCCGCGGCGCGCCGCATGAATCGCCCTTTCGAGCATGGCGATATCGGCACGCGAGGTCGCCTGCGTCGGCGCGAAGGCAAGCGGCGAATCATTGGTTGTTCTGGAGGCGACCCTCGTCGCCGCCATGCTTGCCGGGCGCGCTACCTGGCTCGATACCTGCAGCTCGCGCGGACGCACCGCCGGTGTCGGGATTAACGCGACGGTTGCTCCAGGCTCCTGCCGCATCCGCGGCAGCGGAACCTTGGTAGCGTGCGTAATCGCGGCTTTTCTCTTGCTCTTCGCCGCGGCTACGGTCGACGTCGCCACGGCAGGCACAGCCGCAACGGCAAGTGCGATGAGCAAAATGGACGGAAACTGCAGTCGAGACTGCCGCCTGCCTTGAACCACTGACCCTCCCCCGTGGGCAGATATGAATTTCCGGTGCAAGGACCTAATTCGGCCGGTCGGGTTGATAAATTGTTAAATTGGATAAAGATGGCAATGTTTCGGCTCGTAGCTTTGGAGCCAGCGACGCTGAGGACAACGGTGGAAGGATGGGGACAGCGATCCGGGCGCACCTGATCCGGTGCCGAGCCACGAAAAACTGCATTGATCCACCATGTTATGATGGGGCCTTCACGCCCGATCATTCGTCACCTAAGCAGCCAACCTGCGCCGATGGCGGCCGCTTTCGAGCGGGAGCTGCCATATGTGAGGGAGCCGGCGACGAAAATGGCCCATCGCGTCATTCGGCCACGCTCAACGGTCCTGGCCGAAGTCGCCAGTCCACAGTAGATGTTCCAGGAGATTTTGCGGCTGATCGCGGAACTACGGCCACAGCCACCACCGGCGTCTGCGTGAGACGCCGATGGTCATTCGTTCAAGAGCAACTGACGGGAGGAGTGCGTCTAGATGCCAACGAAAATGGCCAGATCAGCCCCTCGGCCGCCGTTCGGGGTGCCAGGATTACGGCAGTCGTCCGCGCCGCCGGGCGGTCTTGTCAGAACGCCGCAAAAGCGCAAAAATCCAACCCGGTTTGGGGTTCATCTGGAGAATCCCGGATGGAGCGATTGCGATCAGTTTTGAAATTTGGGAACCCGCCATGACCGGACGAATCTTGTTATGGCTTCTTTGCTTCGCAATGATCGCGATCGCACCGGCAAGAGGCTATGAGGCTATGAACGCGGACTTTGTCGCCTGCACGAAGGGCAAAGGGACGAAGAAGCAGATCGTTCAGGCTTGCACGAGGCTGATCGATAACGCGGCGAAGGAGAATGAGATCGTCGGCTACTTTTACGCCTTTCGCGCGGCCGCCAACACCGACAAGAAGTCCAACTGCAAAGACGCGCACAAGGTCATCGAGCTGATCAAAGATCCAAAGGTGATCAAAGGGGCCAAGGTCCTCATCAAGAACAATTGCTGATCGGGCGGAAGCTTTCCTTGCGCGCCGGGCGGTCGGGGCCCGCGAAGGCGTTGCGTTCCCCCGGTGAGACGCCGTGGAATTCGCAGCTTAAGCCACTTTGCTCAGCAAAAAGATTGATCCGCAAAATTAAATGTGAGTTGCGCACTTAGAAAAGGCGAGCCCTATTTTAGCGGGGATCGGTCCAGGACCGCGCTTCACGTCATCCGGGTTGCTCTTGCTGTCAGACAGGAGGTTGTTCGGGATCAAACGTCACGACCTTGTTGATGCGGACCGCCTTCCAGGCCAACGCCGCGAGCACCAGGAGGGAGATGAGGCCGGACCAGGCGCGCAGGTCGTAGCCCGCGAGTTCGAGTAGCACCAGCGCCACTAGAAGGGCGCACAGCAGCACCACCATCAGCACGACGATCCACAGAATCCTAAG
>CAZTTL010000220.1:0-6264 GCA_964616635.1 uncultured Rhodoplanes sp.
CGAACCGGGTGAAGGAACTGACCGGCGGCTCCCAGCATCCCGTCATGACCCGCCCGCCAACCGTCCCGGATTTTCCTATCGCGGTGGTGCAGCGGTGAGTGCGGCAGCTTGTAGCCATTGCAATTACCACGGTTCCAAACGGATTGTCGGCCGGCAGGTCGAACGGAAATGCGGTAACGACGGACCGACAATTACAATCGCATGCTCGTTCATGGAGAGAGGCGTGTCATGATTGCGCGAATGTTCATCTATGCGGCAGGATGCACAATGGCGCTGGCGCTCGGTGGGGCATCGTTCGCAAGGGCGGAGGATTGCGCGGCGCTGATCACCCGCTTCGACCAGGCCATCAAGGCCCGGCAACCAAGCGCGGCCAAGGACGCCGAAGCGCGGATCGCCGCGAGCGCCTGCGGCGGGACACTTCTGCAGCAGGTCCAGCAACGTCGGGTGAAGCTGCAGCTCCTTCTCGCCGAAGCCCTGAAAAACGATCCGCAGCGTGCCGCCGAGCGCGAAACGCTGATCGTCGACGCGGACAAGCCGGAAGTTTTTTGGCTCGCGGCCTACAGCCTCGGTGATCTTCGGTTCACGCAGCGGCGCTTCCCCGAAGCGACGCGGGCATTCGATCGTGCCATCGAGATCGTGAAGGATGCTTCCAAGACTCCCACGCCGCCGAGTGCGGCCGATACGCGGGAGTTGGCTGAGCGGGCAAACGTCGCTCGCATGCTGGCCGCCAACGAAGAGAACGGCCGGGCCGAATTCGTGGCACCCGCCAAGGATCATCGTGACGGCACGGTCGGAGGAGCGTTCTCGCAGAACCTGCGCAGCATCAGCATCAAGACGGTGCCGCTTCCGATCAATTTCGTGACGGCTTCGGCAAAACCGACCGAGGTCGGCATCGCGGCATCGAAAGAGCTGCTCGCAGCGATCAGGGAGCAGAAGCCTGCCGAAGTGATCCTGGTCGGACACACCGACGAGCGAGGCTCGGACGATTACAATATGCGGCTGTCGCGGTCGCGGGTCGAATGGGTTGCGAGCTTTCTGAGGCAGTCGCTCGGTGACGCGCAAGGGGCGCCGAAGATCAAGATCGAATGGCGTGGCGAGCGGGAGCCGCTGAAGCTGCGCAGCACCCAGGGGCTTTCCCAAGCCGACATCTGGGCACTCAATCGACGGGTCGAATGGGTTCGTCCCTAATCTGGAGAGAGGCATGCGTGGATCACGGTCACGATACGCTTGGCTGCCGATCGCGTTCGCGACCCTCCTCGCGCTTTTGGTCTCGCCGGGGCGGGCCGAATCACGATTGCAGCCGGCGGCACATGGCACCGTCCGGGCACTGGTCGTCGGGATCGACAAGTACGCCGCGAAGAGGTGGTTGAAGGGCGCCGTCGCCGATGCGCGTGATCTCGAGGGGAGCCTGCGCCGACTCGGAGTGACGGACATCACCGTGCTCATCGACGAGCAGGCAACGCGTGCCGCGGTCGTGTCCGCCATGGATCATTTCGTTCGCGACGCCAAGCCGAACGACCTCGTCTTTATCTCTTTTGCCGGGCACGGCACGAGATTGCCCGAGCTGGTGAAGAACTCGAAACCCGATCACATGGACGAAGTGTATGTGCTCGCCCGCTTCGACGAGGCGATTGCGAAAGGGGCCCGCGAGCGCATCCATGGACCCGAGATGAAGCGGTGGCTCTTGCAACTCGGCAGGAAGGGTGTCGACGTCCTGTTCGTGGCCGATACTTGCCACGGCGGAGGGCTAACCCGCAGCGCGGACCCGCGAGACCAGGCCCTGAGCTATCGCGAGATCAATGTCGGTGCGCTGCTTCACGACGACTTGGCGCCGGAGGTCACGATCGCCGACGCGACGGCAGACCCAAGCGCCCTTCCGCACGTGACGTTTCTCGCGGCGGCAGATCCCAACAGCAAGGTCCCCGAGGTCAAGATACAGGGTCAGCCGACCCTGCGTGGCGCATTGAGCTATGCTGTCGCGCGCGCTTTAGAAGGGGCTGCCGACCATAGCGGGAAAGGGGCGGTCACCCGGCGCGACCTGATCGAGTACGCCAGCCAAGCGGTCTATCAGTTCTCCGAGACGAAGCAACGCATCTACTACGAGCCGACCCGTCAAGGCGCGCTGGACGCGGTGGTGTTCCGCTCCGCCGGGCCGGCGGCGGCGCCGGTCGCGCCGGCTGGAACGGGCGAGCCGGCGGCCTTGCGGGTCAAGGTCCTCGGCGCCGACCCGTCGACGCTCGCGGCCGTCAAGCCCTCGGCGACGCCCATTGTTCCGACAGCGAATGACGCGGAGGCAGACTTTACGTGGGATGCGGCTCGGCAGGAGGCTGTTTATCGAGGCGACGTCATCGCCCGGAATATCACCGCGGCAGACGTTCCGGGCGTCGCCGATCGGATCACGGCGGTACGCCAGATTGCAGTGCTTGCGCAATCGCGGCCGCTGATGTTCAGGCTTCTGCCGAACGACCGTGTCCACCGCGCAGGCGAGACCGACTTACGGTTGGAAGCGTCGGGTCTCGATGGACAATATCTGCTGGTCTTCAACATCGCGGGAGACGGAACAGTGCAATATCTGTTCCCGCTGTCGAACGAGAACCCCCGGATCAAAGGAGCAACCTGGACACTCCCGATCCAGGTCATCAAGCAGCCGTTCGGGTTCGATCAGGTCGTGGCGATCGCGTCCGACGTGCCTCTCCCCGGTCTCGAGGCGGCGATCAGGCGGCACGACGGGACGCGAGCGGCTGCGCGAATCCCACGCATCTTGGTAGATCATATCGGCAGCAATCCCCGGGCTCGTATCGGCATTGCCGGAGTCGTGACGGCACCGCGGACCGACTGATGGGAGACGATCGACATGTCGCGCCTCGCCCGCTCGTTGCTTTATGGTGTCGCGCTGCTGGCCGCCATCGGGTCGGCCCAAGCCCAAGCCGTCGAAGATTCGCTCATCAAACCGAGCGAGCGCATCATCGGAGGCGAGCCCGCACGCGCCGGTGATTGGCCGTGGCAGGTTGCCGTCTACGGTCGCGTTTCCGAAAAGAATTTCACGCTCAAGTGTGGTGGGTCGGTCATTGCGGAACGCTGGGTTTTGACCGCGGCCCATTGCGTTTTCAAGAACGGGGCGCTCATCGACACCGACAATTTGCTGGTGCTGGAAGGCACCCAGCGAATCGATGCCGAAGGACGCAAGAAAGCGAGGCTCCTTCCCGTCGTTCGTGTCGTGACACGCAATTACAACATGCGGACCAAGGAGAACGACATCGCCTTGCTCGAACTGGGCGCGGCTGCGCGGTCGGCGCCCGTCGCCTATGCGGACCGGAGCAAAGTCCGACTCGAGAGCCCCGGAACGAATGCGATCGTCACCGGGTGGGGCATGTTGAGGTCCTTCGCGAAGGATCCGCGTCGCGACAACGCCTGGATCGATGTGAGCACCGGCAAGCGTGTTACTGACGCGGAAATCGCGAAGGCCATCCCGAACAAGTTAATGCAAGTTCAGCTGCCACTGGTTGGCTGGAAAGAATGCCGCCAACGTTATGCGAAGTCGGTCAAGGACGAGATCATCGATGCGCGCACGATCTGTGCTGGAACGAACGAGGGCGGGAAGGATTCCTGTCAGGGCGACAGCGGCGGGCCGCTCGTCGTTCGTGACGAGCAGGGCTTCTTCGTTCAAGTCGGTGTGGTCAGCTGGGGCCGGGGCTGTGCGCTTCCCGGCCAGCCGGGTATCTATACGCGCGTTTCCGCTTTCTCCGATTGGATCAGCGAGACCGCCGGGCTGCGTCAAGAAAAGCCGACGCAGCAGGAGACGCAGACGATCGTGGATAACGTATTCGATTCGGATAACCCTGCCGGGCTCGCGGTTTCGCTGGTCCAGGGCGATACCGTCAAAGTCGGGCAGAAGGTCCAGTACCGCGTGACGACCAAGAAGCCCGGCTACCTGACTTTGTTTGACGTGATGCCCGACGGGAAGATCACGCAAATCTTTCCTAACCGGCGCTCGCTGCGCTCGCCGCTCGGCCGGCAATCGGCAGCCAACCGGCTGGAGCCGGAGCGGCCGTTGGTTATTCCGAACACCGCCAATCCCTATGAAGGCTTCGAGTTCGTGGTGGATCCTCCGGCCGGCAAGGGCAAGCTGATCGCCGTTCTGACCCCGGAGCCGGTCACGGATGTGAAGGTTCCCGAAGCACCGAAAAGCTTGGAAACGCGGTCGGCCGTGGTCGGCTATCTCGGAACGCTGTCGGCCGCCTATTCGCGGGGGCTCGACTTGCGGCCGCGGCAATCGCAGAGTTCGACGGCCTTGCTGGAATACACGATCCGGCCTTGACCGGTAAAAATCCGCGCGGAGGAGAGCGGGATTTCGAGGAGATAGATGATCTTATGGCCATGTTTGGCGGGGAACGGCGCTTACGCTCGCAGCTGTGGTTCGACAATCCCGACAATCCGGGCATGACCGCGCTTTATCTTGAGCGCTACCTCAATTACGGCCTGACCCGCGAGGAGCTGACCGCGGGCAAGCCGATGATCGGCATCGCGCAGACCGGTTCCGATCTGTCGCCTTGCAATCGCCACCACCTCGATCTTGCCAAACGCGTGCGCGACGGCATTCGCGACGCCGGCGGCGTCGCGTTCGAGTTCCCGATGCATCCCATCCAGGAAACCGGCAGGCGCCCGACGGCGGCCCTCGACCGCAATCTCGCCTATCTCGGCCTCGTGGAGGTGCTGCACGGCTATCCACTCGACGGCGTCGTCCTGACGACCGGCTGCGACAAGACGACGCCGGCCGCGATCATGGCGGCGGCAACGGTGAACATCCCGGCCATTGTGCTGTCGGGCGGCCCGATGCTCGATGGCTGGTGGAAGGGCGAGCGCGCGGGCTCCGGGACCGTGGTGTGGCAGGCGCGCGAGGAACTTGCCGCCGGCCGCATCGACTACAAAGAGTTTCTCGATCGTATCTGCTCATCAGCGCCGTCGATCGGCCACTGCAACACGATGGGCACGGCCTCGACCATGAACGCGCTCGCCGAGGCGCTCGGGCTCTCGCTGCCGGGTTGTGCGGCCATTCCCGCACCCTACCGCGAGCGCGCGCAGATTGCCTACGACACCGGCCGCCGCGCGGTCGAAATCGTGCACGAGGACGTGAAGCCGTCCGCGATTCTCACCCGCCCGGCATTTGAGAATGCGATCGTCGCCTGTTCCGCGATTGGCGGTTCCACCAACGCGCCGATCCACATCAATGCCATTGCCCGACACGTCGGCGTGTCGCTCGCTATCGAGGACTGGGAGACGATCGGCTACGACGTGCCGCTGCTCGTTAATATGCAGCCGGCCGGCTGCTATCTCGGCGAGGATTATTACCGCGCCGGCGGGTTGCCCGCAGTGATGCACGAGCTGCTTGGTGCCGGCCGCCTTCACCAAGATGCGCTGACCATCAACGGCAGGACGATCGGCGAGAATGCCGCGGACGCCAACAGCCAGAACGACGACGTGATCCGCCCCTATCGTAGGCCACTCAAACCGCAGGCGGGATTCAAGGTGCTATCGGGTAACCTGTTCGATTCCGCGATCATGAAGACGAGCGTGATCTCCGAGGAGTTCCGGCAACGCTACCTGTCGAACTTCCAGGACCCCAACGCCTTCGAGGGCCGCGCCGTGGTATTCGATGGACCTGAAGACTACCACCAGCGGATTGACGATCCGTCTTTGCGGATCGGGGAGCACACGATGCTGTTCATCCGCGGCGTCGGGCCGATCGGATATCCGGGCTCTGCCGAGGTCGTGAACATGCAGCCGCCGGCGGCGCTGATCAAGCGCGGCATCACATCGTTGCCCTGCATCGGTGACGGGCGCCAGTCCGGAACCTCGGGCTCGCCGTCGATCCTCAATGCCTCGCCGGAGGCGGCGGCCGGCGGCGGGCTTGCCTTGCTCGAGACGGGCGATCGCGTGCGCATCGATCTCAACAAGGGCACCGCCAATATGCTGATCTCCGATGCCGAGCTGGCGCAGCGCCGCATGGCGTTGGAACAGCGCGGCGGCTACCGCTATCCGGCCAGCCAAACGCCGTGGCAGGAGATCCAGCGGGGGATGGTCGATCAGCTCGCGGACGGCATGGTGCTCAAGCCGGCGGTGAAATATCAATGCGTCGCAGAGCGCAGCATTCCGCGCGACAATCACTAAAATCCGCTATGGAGTTTACGTTTGGCAAGTTGACCTGGACGCCGCCGCGCAGGCTCGGCCACAGCCGGGGCATCCGAACCAGAGCGCGCGATCGCT
>CAZTTL010000221.1:0-6264 GCA_964616635.1 uncultured Rhodoplanes sp.
CCGCCCCTATTCCATCTGGAATTTGTCGAACAGGCGGTGCTCGGCGCGGACCCAGCGGATGGTGCCGGTGACCGAGCGCATCACCACCGTCTCGGTCTCGATCATGCTCTTGCCGAAGCGCACGCCGCGCAGCATCGAGCCTGAGACGATGCCGGTCGCGGCGAATACGCAGTCGCCCTTTACCATCTCGTCGAGCACATATTTCTTCTTGTAATCGCGGATGCCGAGCCGGCGCGCTTTGGCGCGCTTGCTGTCGTTATCGAGAATGAGTCGTGCCTGGAACTGGCCGCCGATGCAGCGCAGGGCCGCCGCCGCCAGCACGCCCTCGGGGGCGCCGCCGACGCCGAGATAGATGTCGACGCCGGTGGTTTCCGGATCGGCGGCATGAATGACGCCGGCAACGTCGCCGTCGCTGATGAGCTGCACCGAGGCCCCGGTGCGCCGCACGGCGGCGATCAGGTCGGCATGGCGCGGCCGGTCGAGGATGAGCGCGGTGATCTCGTGCGGCTTCACCCCCTTCGCCATCGCCAGCTTATGGATATTGTGCTCGGGCTTGGCATCGAGATCGACGATACCGGGCGGATAGCCGGGGCCGATCGCAATCTTGTTCATGTAGACGTGGGGGACGTTGAGCAGCGCGCCGTCCTCGATGATCGCCATGGTCGTGATCGCGCCCGGCAGTGCCTTGGCGCACAGCGTCGTGCCCTCGAGCGGCTGCACCGCGATGTCGACCTTGGGCCCGGTGCCGATGCCGACCTGCTCGCCGATATACAGCATCGACGCCTCGTCGCGCTCGCCCTCACCCACCACGACGCGGCCGGCGATGGGAAGGCGGTTGAGCTCGTGCCACATCGCCTCGACCGCTGCCTGGTCCGCTGCCCTTTCGTTGCCGCGTCCGCGCCATTGGGCAGCGGCGACGGCGGCCCGTTCGGTGACCCGCACCACCTCGATGGAAACCACGCGGTCCATGGTCTCGCGTGGGTCGACAACAATTGATGAAGGATGCGGCTGCGCCCGGCTAAGGTCGCCCGTGCTCACAAGTTCGTTTCCTTCCCTCGGGCCGCCTGTCATGAGGTCGGCCTCGTTAATTCTTTTCGATCCGGATCACTTGCGGTCGTCCGGCAATGACGCCACGATTTTTGATTTCGCGCAAGGCTTTGTGTACGGCATCTTCGCTTGTCGCATAGGTGACGAGGATCACGGGAGCCGGTGCGTGAGGGCTTTTGGGATCATCACCGCCATGCGGAACAGCATTGCGGTGTCTTTGCACGATCGATTCCAGTGAAATCTGCTCGTCGGCAAGATGACGCGCAATCGTGGCAAAGGTTCCCGGCCGATCGACTGCCAGAAGCCGAATATAATAGCCGCCCTCGTGGCGCTGCATCGGCGCGCGATTGCTGGCGATCAGCGCCGCCGCCGGCCGGCCGAACGGCGCGGTGCGGACGCCGCGGGCAATGTCACCGATATCGGCAACGACCGCGGAGGCGGTCGCCTCGCCGCCTGCTCCGGGACCCGCCAGGGTGATCGGCGCGATGCCCTCGGCATCGAGGGTGACCGCATTGGTCACGCCCATCACCTCGGCGAGCGGCGAGCCGAGCCGCACCATGGTCGGGTGCACCCGCTGCTCGATGCCGTCCGCGGTGCGCAGCGCGACGCCGAGGAGCTTGATCCGGTAGCCGAGCTCCGCGGCAGCCCGGATATCCTCCGGCGCGATCGAGGAAATCCCTTCGACAAACACCGCCTCGGGATTGACCCTGATGCCGAAGGCGAGGCTTGCGAGCAGCGACAGCTTCTGCGCGGTGTCATAGCCTTCGACGTCGAAGGTCGGATCGGCCTCGGCATAGCCGAGGCGCTGCGCGTCCTTGAGGCAATCGGCGAAGGAGAGCTGCTCCTGCTCCATCCGGCTCAGGATGTAGTTGCAGGTGCCGTTGAGGATGCCATAGATGCGGTCGAAGGAATTGGCGGCGAGCCCCTCGCGCAGCGTCTTGACCACGGGAATAGCGCCGCCGATCGCGGCCTCGAAGCCGAGCGCCGCGCCCTTTTCCTCAGCAAGCGCCGCGAGTGCCACACCGTGGCGCGCCAGCAGCGCCTTGTTGGCGGTGACGACCGGCTTGCCTGCCCTGAGCGCCGCCTCGATTGCGTGCTTGGCCGGATCGCTCTCGCCACCGATGAGTTCGACGAAAACGTCGACCTCGGGATCGGTCGCCAATGCCACCGGATCGCTCGCCCAGCGCGGCGCGCAGCCGCCGAGGTCGCGTTTCTTGGCGCGCGAGCGCGCCGTGACCGCCACCACCTCGATCGGCCGACCGCAGCGCAACGCCAGACGCTCCGCCTGCGCATCGATCAGGCGGGCAACCGCACTGCCGACGGTGCCAAGCCCGGCCAAGCCGACTCTGAGCGGGGCGTCCATGGCAAACCTTGCGGGTGGGCGCCCTCCCCTTCCTTAATAAGAAGCGGAGGGCGGAAAAATCAGCCTCGCTTGGCGAGGGGCACGACGTTGTGCAATTTTTCCGGGGCGGATTCGAGGAAGCGGCGCAGATTGCGCGCCGCCTGGCGGATGCGTTGCTCGTTTTCGACGAGCGCGATACGCACAAAACCCTCGCCGTGCTCGCCGAAACCGATTCCCGGCGATACCGCGACCTCGGCTTTTTCAACGAGCAGCGTCGCAAATTCGATGGTCGGCAGCGAGCGGAAAGCTTCCGGCAGCGGCGCCCAGGCGAACATCGAGGCGCGCGGCGCCGGAATATCCCAGCCGGCACGGCCAAAGCTCTCGACCAGCACGTCGCGGCGGCGCTTGTAAGTCTCGCGCATCTCGCGAATGCAGTCGTCCGGCCCGTTGAGAGCGGCCGCAGCCGCAACCTGCACCGGAGTGAAGGCGCCATAGTCGAGATAGGACTTCACCCGCGCCAGCGCCCCGATCACCCGCTCATTGCCGACGGCAAAACCGATGCGCCAGCCCGGCATCGAGAATGTCTTCGACACCGAGGTGAACTCGACCGCAACGTCCATTGCCCCCGGCACCTGCAGGATCGAGGGCGGTGGATTGTTCTCGAAATAGACCTCGGCATAGGCCAGATCGGACAGCACGATCAGCCCGTGCCGTTTGGCGAAGGCAATGATATCCTTATAGAAATCGAGATCGACCACGGCCGCGGTGGGATTGGCCGGATAGCACGTGACAAGCACCGTCGGCTTCGGGATCGAATGGATCACCGCGCGTTCGAGCGCCTCGAAGAAGGCCGGTCCCGGCTGGGCCGGAACCGAGCGGATCACCCCACCCGCCATCAGGAAGCCGAACGCATGAATCGGATAACTCGGATTGGGAACCAGCACCACGTCGCCCGGAGCCGTGATCGCCTGGGCGACATTGGCAAAGCCCTCCTTCGAGCCCAACGTGGTAACCACCTGGGTCTCCGGATTGAGCTTCACCCCGAATCGGCGCTCGTAATAGGCGGCCTGGGCGCGACGCAGGCCGGTGATGCCTTTCGACGCGGAATAGCGGTCGGTGCGCGGCCGCCCGACCGTCTCCTTCAGCTTCTCCACCACATGGGCCGGCGCCGGCAGGTCAGGGTTCCCCATGCCGAGATCAATGATGTCGGCACCCGCATTGCGCGCCGCTGCCTTCGCCCGGTTGACTGTCTCGAAGACATAAGGCGGCAGACGACGGATGCGGTAGAACTCTTCCATGGCGGTCATGGCTCTCTCTGCGGCGCTGGGCGGGCCGGCGAATCGCGCGCTCTGTATTACGATGTTCGCCGGATCAGTAAAGCTTAACGTTGGACGGGCAGCACGAAGGGAGATCAGGCGGAGGCGGGTTGGTCAGCGCGCCTTGGCCCCCGCTTCTTGCGGTGGCTTGCCGTCGCGGGCGGCGGCGAGTTCGGCCTCGAGCTTCTTGCGTTCTTCAACGGTCAGCACGGCGGTGCTGCGCTTCGGCGGCATCTCGTGCACGTGGGGGTAGACGGGAGCCGTTTCCGAACGGGCCGGCGCACCTTCCGGGAGGCCCCCGAGGTCCTTCGGCAGTTCCGAAAAGACCGACGAACACCCCGCGATGGTCGCAGCCGCGATCAATGATAGCAATAGAGCCCATAACGGCTCTCGACGACAGGGCTGTTCAGGCCTAGACATGGTATGGGACGACGAACATTTAAGAGCCAGCCACCGCCTTAGGACTGGCCGTGCCTCGCCCTATAGGCGTAATATGTCCAAAGCAAGGAGCCCCATGGACATGAACCAAACAACGACAGCAACGAGTGAATCCAGCTCCGCGCCGGCTCCGACGCGGGGTGAAGGCAGCAGTGGAAAAGCGCCGGAGGTCAAGGCCAAGAAAGCGCCACCCGTTCCGCAACCCCCAGGACCGATCGACGTTGAGAAATTCGCGACCAATATCGCCAAGGTGATGGAGGAAAGCGGCAAGGCTTTCGCAGCCTGGCTGAAGCCGCGCGCAGAAGGCAAGGTCAAGGAACCACACGAACAGATCACCGATATCGTCAAGACGCTGGGACGCGTCGCCGAATACTGGATGACCGACCCCCGGCGCACCGTTGAGCTGCAAACCAATCTGAGCAAGGCCTATCTTGATCTGTGGTCGAATACCGTGCGCCGCATGGCCGGCGAGGATGTGCAGCCGGTCGCCAAGGCCGACCCGCGCGACCGCCGCTTTGCCGATCCGGAATGGACCAGCAACCAGTACTTCGACTTCCTCAAGCAGGCTTATCTGGTCACCAGCCACTGGGCCGACCATATCGTCGCCGAAGCGAAGGGCCTCGACAGCCACACCAAGCGCAAGGCCGATTTCTACGTCAAGCAGATCATCAACGCAGTTGCGCCGTCGAACTTCCTGTTCACCAATCCCGAGCTGCTGCGGCTGACACTGTCCTCGAATGCCGAAAACCTTGCGCGCGGCATGAAAATGCTCGCCGAGGACATCGAGGCCGGCGGCGGTGAATTGCGCATCCGCCAGTCCGACCACAGCCAGTTCGAGGTCGGCCGCAATATCGCGGTGACGCCCGGCAAGATCGTCTATCAGAACGAGCTGATGCAGCTGATCCAGTACACGCCGACCACGGAGAACGTGCTGAAGACGCCGCTCCTGATCGTGCCGCCCTGGATCAACAAGTTCTACATTCTCGACCTGAACGAAGAGAAGTCGTTCATCAAGTGGGTGGTCAGTCAGGGCGTGACGGTGTTCGTCATCTCCTGGGTCAATCCGGATGCGCGACTCTCCACCAAGACCTTCGCCGACTACATGCATCAGGGCCCGATCGAGGCGCTCGACAAGGTTTTGGAGATCACCGGCGAGCCGAAGGCGCACACCATCGGCTACTGCGTCGGCGGCACCATGCTGGCGGTGACCATGGCCTATCTCGCCGAGAAGGGCGGACTCGATAAGATCATGTCGGCGACGATGTTCACGGCCCAGGTCGACTTTGAGCACGGCGGTGATCTCACGCTGTTCACCTCGGAGCCGGCGCAGGTCGAGGCGATCGAGCGGCGGATGGCCGAGCTCGGCTATCTGGAAGGCAAGAAGATGGCTACCGTCTTCAACTTCCTGCGCTCGAACGATCTGGTCTGGCCATACATCATCTCAAACTATCTCAAGGGCGAGCAGCCCTTCCCGTTCGACCTGTTGTACTGGAACTCCGATTCGACGCGCATGCCGGCGGCGAACCACAGCTACTATCTGCGCAATTGCTACCTGGAGAACCGGCTGAGCAAGGGCGAGATGGAGCTCGACGGCGTCAAGCTCGATCTCAAGAAGGTAACGACGCCGATCTGCAATGTGTCGACCCGCGAGGACCACATCGCCCCGGCGAAGTCGGTGCTGATCGGCTGCAAATACTTCGGCGGCCCGGTCGACTACCTGCTCGCCGGCTCCGGCCATATCGCCGGCATCGTCAACCCGCCGGCGGGCGGCAAGTACCAGTACTGGGTCGGCCCGAATCCCGACGGCTATGACGATCCGGAAGCGTGGCTGAAGAACGCCAAGGAGACCAAGGGCTCCTGGTGGCCGTGGTGGGTCGAGTGGATCAGGAAATTCGATCCCGCCGAAGTCCCGGCCCGCCAGCCTGGCTCCAACCCGAACTTCCCCGTGCTCGAAGACGCCCCCGGCGCTTATGTGAAGATGCGCGACTGATCCCTAGCGCTGCGTGCGGCCGTCGACACGGCTGCATGTTTCGCGAAGCTCTTCAGCCTCTCCCCGCCCGCGGGGAGAGGTTTTTTAATTGCGCGCGTCATTGCCGGGCAGGCCTCGGCCCTCCTCATCCT
>CAZTTL010000222.1:0-6229 GCA_964616635.1 uncultured Rhodoplanes sp.
GCGTTTCGGAAAAGCTCGACTTCGGCATGGTCGGCCTCAATCGCGGGCTTGTCTCTGACCCCGCGGCGCCGTTCGGCGGCATGAAGCAGAGCGGGCTCGGCCGCGAAGGCGCGCACGAAGGACTGATGGAATTCTTGGAGACGCAATACATCTCAGTGAACTGGTGATTTCCGCGCGCCCTAAATGAAGTTGCCTTCCGGGGAACAGGCAAACGATACAACATCTCGTGGACGTTGAGATGCAAGGATCAGTGACTTTCGTTGGTGTCTAGGCTGGCGGCTGGCTACGTCTATGGACGACCCCAGCGAAGCGACCTAATCTTGCCACGTAAGCATAAAGAGTGCAGATTTCTACCAAGCCAGAGGTCATCTGGGGAAAAACTGGAAAGGGAGGCTCATCGATGAAACACGGTCGACAGCTTGGCTTCGGCGTTTTCATCGCGGCTGCGCTGGCCGCGAGTTCGGCAGTAGCGCAGCAAGCGCCATTCAAGCTCGGCATCGTCACGTTTCTCTCGGGCGCTGCTGCGGGGCCGTTTGGGGTGCCTGCTCGCAACGCCGCAGAGCTGGTCACCGAGGCCCTGAATGCGGGCAAGCTTCCCGCTCCCTATAACAAGAAGGGCATCAACGGCGCGCCAATTGAGACCGTCATCGTCGACGAGGCGGGCGGAACCACCAAGCAAGTCACTGAATACCGCAATCTTGTCCAGCGGCAGAATGTCGATGCCGTGATCGGCTATATCTCGTCTGGCGACTGTTTGGCGATTGCGCCGATCGCCGATGAACTCAAGAAGATTACCGTGTTCTTTGATTGCGGAACGCCGCGGGTCTTCGAGAACGCGAGCTACAAATACCTGTTCCGCACCGGCGCGACCGCGACCATGGATAATGTCGCCGCCGCCCGCTATCTCCTCTCCGGCAATGCAGATATCAAAACCATCGCTGGCATCAATCAGAACTACGCCTGGGGCCAAGACTCGTGGGCCGACTTCAAGGAGTCGATGGAGGTGTTGAAGCCGTCGATCAAAGTCACCACCGAGCAGTTCCCCAAGCTGTTGGCGGGCCAGTACAGCGCCGAGATCTCCGCTCTGTTAGTCGACAACCCGAACGTCGTGCATTCGAGCTTCTGGGGTGGCGACATGGAAGCCCTGGTTCTGCAGGGACGGGCGCGCGGCCTGTTTGATAATCGCAGCGTTGTTCTGACGTGCGGTGAAACAGGGATGTTCCGCCTCGGCGCGCGGATGCCCGATGGAACCGTCATTGGCGCCCGCGGTCCGCATGGCGTGCTGGCGCCGGATGGTGAGCTCAATCGCTGGTTCCGCACCGCCTATATCGATCGCTACGGCACGCCGCCGACCTATCCTTCCTATAAAATGGCACAGGCGATTCTCGGACTGAAGTCGGCAGCAGAGAAGGCTGCCGGCGGCAAAGCGGAAAAGCCTTCTGACGAAGCCATTATCGCCGCCTTCGAAAACCTGACCTATGAATCACCAAGCGGTAAAGTCGAGATGAAGCTCGGCAAGGGCCATCAAGCGATCCAATCGACCGCTTATGGGCGATTCAAATACGACAAGGCGAAGGGCGAAGCGACGTTGACCGACGTTAAGGTCTACCCCGCCGAATGCGTCAACCCGCCGGATGGCGTGAAGTCATCGGACTGGATCAAGGGCGGGTTCAAAGGCGCCAAGTGCTGAGCGAGCTGTGCTGAACCATAGGGGATTGCCCTTGTCGGCGATCCCCGCAGCAGTGGCAGGGCTCGGCAGTCACGATCGCCGTTGGTCGTAGTTCTGCCGATGACCTCACCGAACGAAGGCGGGCGAGCCTTTCTTGCAGAATACGCCCGCCCGCCGCACCGGGACAGCCTCCGACCTCGTGATGATTCTCCCTTCAAAGGGAGCCCAGGCCGAGGGGGGCTTGGCCTTTTTCTGAGCGATACGGCTTCGATCAGAGCGTGGGCGCGCCTAGCGGCGCGAAACTGACGAATGCAGAAGTTCTTCGTCATTCTCGTAGACGGCACGATTTATTTCTCGTGGCTCTTTATCGTCTCCTTGGGGCTGACGCTCACCTACGGAGTCATGAAGATCCTCAATATCGCGCATGGCAGTTTTTACGCACTTGGCGCCTATGCCGCCGCCTCAGCGCTCGGCGCCTATATCGCCGGTTCATATCCCGTCGCCGGCAGCTATCTCATCTTGCTGGTCGCGGGGCTGAGTGCTGGGGCGTTCTTTGGTTTTCTCGTGGAGCGCGGTTTGTTGCGCCCGATGTATGGACGCGATGAAATCGTGCTCGTGCTCGTGACCTATTCGGCTTTTCTGGTGTTCGAGGACGTCATCAAGCTGATCTGGGGCGTCAACCCCTACTTTGCCCCCGAGCCCTATGGATATCTGGGACGCGTTTCGATCGGCGGCATCGCGTTTGCGACCTATGACCTTGCGATGTTCGGCCTCGCGATTGTGATCGGCGTGCTGGCCTACTGGGCGCTCAACCACACGCGACAGGGAAAGCTTCTGCTCGCGGTGATTCACGACCGCGAAATCTCAACGGCGATGGGCATCAATGTCGGCCACATGTTCACGGCGACTTTTGTCATCGGCGCGATGCTCGGCGCACTCGGTGGTGCCGTGACGGCACCGTCGACCTCGGTGGCTCCCGGCATCGGTGTTGATGTGATCGTGCTCGCTTTTGCGGTCAGCGTCATCGGCGGGTTGGGCAGCGTTACTGGCGCAGCGGTGGGTGCGATCATCGTCGGGCTCGCGAGGGCAGCGGCCGTGCACCTGATGCCGGAGGTCGAGCTGTTTGTTATTTATGCGGTGATGGCGGCTGTCCTCGCGGTTCGACCTCAGGGACTATTCGGTCGCGCCGCGCCGCGGAAGATCTGATCATGAAACTGGGCACAATCCCTGCGCTTGCGACCGCCCTTGTTGTGCTTGTTGCACTTGCCCCGTTCCTGCCGTCATGGGCCATCTTCATGCTGACTGTCGCTTTCGCCAAAGCGCTTGTCGTGCTCGGCCTTGTGATCATGATGCGCGGGGGGCTTGTCTCCTTCGGGCAGGGATTGTTCTATGGGCTCGGTGCCTATTCGGCAGGAATGGCCGCGAACTTCCTTGGCGTTTCCGATGCGATCCTGCTCGCGCTGCTCGGTGCTATTGTTGCGGCGGCGGTGGGTGTTGTGCTCGGCTTTGTGATGGCGCGCTATCGCGAGATTTTCTTTGCAATGCTGAGCCTCGCGCTCTCGATGATTCTATATGGGCTGCTGGTACGTTCGGTTACGCTCGGCTCAACCGACGGGTTCAATCTGCCGCCGCCAACCTTCTTTGGGGTCGAGGTCGCGGCCGAACAGAGCAGGACGTTGCTTTATGTGGCGACCGTGGTGCTGGCATTTGGCAGCACCATGCTGTTGCAGCGCTTCATCAGCTCACCGGCCGGCGTGGTCAGCCAGGCGATCCTGACCAATGAAATACGCGTCGAATATCTTGGCGCGTCGGTCACTCAAGTTCTTCATCTTGTCTATGTCATAGGCGCGGCGATGGCGGGATTGGGCGGCGCGCTCGTTGCAATGGCTGCCGGCCATATCGATCCCGAGCTCGCATATTGGACGACATCGGGCGAGTTTGTTTTCGTCGCCATTCTATCGGGGACGGGACATGTGGCGGCCCCCCTGCTTGGCATGGCAATCTTCGAAGCCATCCGCAGCTTCGCGCTGGAGTACTCGCCTTACACATGGCAGATGATTGTCGGCCTTTCCATGCTGGGAGTGATCCTGTTTCTCCCGGCGGGTCTATGGTCGCTGTTTTCTCGCAAGCGCGCCGGAGATATCCCATGAGCGGCTCGCTGGTCTCCGCCCGCGGCCTGTTCAAACGGTTCGGCTCGGTGATCGCCGCCGACAATGTGTCGGTTGAACTGTGCCCGCGGGAACGTGTCGGCATCATCGGTGCCAATGGTGCCGGCAAGACGACGTTTGTGAATATCGTGACCGGCTATCTAAAACCGGATGATGGATCGATTTTTTTTCGGGGGATTGACATTACCGGCATGACGCCACGCGAGATTACGCGGCTCGGCATTCGCCGATCGTTCCAGGTGTCGCAGCTTTTTTCCAATCTGTCGGTGCGGGACACTGTGCTGGTCGCGCTCGCAGCAGCAGTCGGCGCGTTTCCTTCTCCTTGCGCGGATCGCGGAGGCGGAAAAAATTCTGGACTGCCTCGGGCTCGCTGGCTCGGGCGAATCTCTGATTACCGCGCTGCCGCAGGGACAACGTAAACTGCTCGACATCGCACTGGCGATGATCGGACAATCGGCCGTGCTACTCCTCGACGAGCCGACAAGTGGCATAAGCGCCGACGAAAAATTCCCCCTCATGGATCTCGTGCTGGATGCAGTGCGCGCCGCCGAGGCGACGGTCCTGTTCATCGAGCACGATATGGAGATCGTCGAGCGCTACGCCGAACGGGTGATTGCCTTCTACGATGGCCGGATCATCGCCGACGGCGAGCCGGTCCATGTCTTTGTCGATGCCGACGTGCGCCGCTATGTGGTCGGCGGTGAACTGCATCGACGCAAGCGAGGCTAAGCATGGATGCGATGCTGGACGTGCGCGGTCTCACGGTCAACATTGCCGGTTCAACGGTGCTGAACGACGTCGTCCTCGCGATCGAGCCGGGTTCCTTCGCCGGACTGATCGGCCGCAACGGTGCTGGCAAGACGACATTGATGCGGTCGATCATGGGATTGCTACCGGTACGGCTGGGTACGGTCAGGTTTCTCGATCAGGACTTGCGCATGACGCCACCGCAGGCACGTGCAGGGCTCGGGATCGGCTACATGCCGGAAGATCGCCGCTTGGTACCGGAGCTTACGGTCGAAGAAAACGTTCTGCTGCCGGCCTGGGCTAACAAGGATCGCGAGATCAAGGGCCGGCTTGCCTTTGTCTATACAATCCTCCCGGAAGTTCGCGACTTCGCCAAGCGGCGCGCTTTGCAGCTTTCCGGGGGACAACAAAAGCTTGTGGCGCTGGCGCGGGCTCTCACCTGCGGGCGGCGTCTGCTGTTGCTGGACGAACCTTTTGAGGGTGTGGCGCCGGCGCTCGCGCAACGGATCGTCGAAGCGGTCGCCGCGCTGCGCGCGACCGGCGTGTCCGTGCTGTTGTCGGAATCCGATTTTGTTCATTCCGCGCCGTTGATCGACCAGCTTTTCGTGATCGAGCGGGGCGTGGTAACGCGCAGTGACAAAGATGCCGAGGTCAGGTGATGAAAATACGCGCCGCTATTTTGGATGAGATGGGCCGCGCCCCGCCTTACGCGCAGTCGAAGCCGTTGGTGATCGACGAAGTTGATCTTGCTCCGCCGGGACGGGGCGAAGTGCTGGTGAAGATTGTTGCCGCCGGACTGTGTCATTCCGATCTGTCGGTCATCGACGGCAATCGCCCCCGCCCGATGCCGATGGCGCTCGGGCATGAGGCAGCGGCGGTGGTGGAGGAAGTTGGCGAAGGTGTCGACGATCTCGCCAAAGGCGACCATGTGGTGCTCGTCTTTGTGCCGAGTTGCGGGCATTGCGAGCCATGCGCCATCGGTCGCCCAGCTTTGTGCGAGCCGGCTGCGGTGGCGAACGCGAATGGCACGCTGTTGTCCGGCGCGCGCCGGATCACCCGCAACGGTAAGCGGATCAACCACCATCTCGGCGTATCCTGCTTCGCCGAATATGCGACCGTATCGCGCCGCTCGCTGGTGAAGATCGACTCGGACCTGCCGCTCGACCAAGCCGCGCTGTTTGGCTGCGCGGTGCTGACCGGCGTTGGCGCCGTGGTGAACACGGCGCGGGTGACTGCGGGGTCGAGCGTCGCCGTCGTCGGCCTCGGCGGTGTCGGGCTTGCTGCGCTGCTGGGCGCGCTCGCCGCCGGTGCCGAGCGCGTGGTCGCCGTCGACCTTTTCCCAGCCAAGCTCGCTATTGCCGGACAATTGGGCGCAACCGATCAGTTCGCAGCAGGAGATGCTGACGTGGCCGACAAGGTGCGCGGCGCGACCCGCGGCGGTGTCGACTTCGCCCTGGAAATGGCAGGCTCAGTGAAAGCGTTAGAGCTTGCCTATCGCATCACTCGCCGTGGCGGGACCACGGTGACGGCGGGACTTCCCCCACCGAACGCGGTGCTGCCGGTGCCGGCGGTCAACCTTGTCGCCGAGGAGCGGACTTTGAAAGGAAGCTATATTGGGACCTCGGTGCCGCAACGCGACCTGCCG
>CAZTTL010000223.1:0-6223 GCA_964616635.1 uncultured Rhodoplanes sp.
TTCTGCTCAACCGCTCACGGCGCGACCACGGTGAATCCGCCGGCGTGGTCGAAATCGATGCGTCCTGCGGCGCCGGCCATCGTCCAGCGGATCGCGCCGGCCAGGCCGCCGAACGAATAGAAATGCGGCGTAACCTCGCCGAGCCGTTCATCGGCGCAGGCTTCGGCCAGCGGCCGGATGACGCGGTCCGGCGCCGTCAGTCCGAACATCGTCTTCACCAGCCCGGCGCGGGCGAGCGCCTGCGCCGATGTCTTCACCCCGCAGATCTGCGCAAAGCGCAAGAGACTCGACAGCGTCGTCGGGCCGGCAAGCCCGACCCGGATGGGGTGATCGATCCCAAGATCGCGCATGCGCTCGATCCAGCGCAGGATCGGCTCGGCAGCAAAGGCGAATTGCGTCACGATGTGGGCGGCAAGCCCGGTCTGCGCCGCCGCTTCGAGCTTTGCCGCCAGCGCGCGGTCGAGCTCGTCGGAACTGATGCGCGGGTGGCCTTCCGGATAGCCGGCAACACCGATCTCCTCGATCCCGCAAGCCTGCAGCAGGCCGCTTTCGATCAGCTCGATGGCAGCGTGAAACGGACCCGCCGGCTCGGTGCGGTCACCGCCGATGATCAAGAGCCGGCGCGCGCCGGCTTGGGTCGCGAGCCGATTGAGATGCCGTTCGACCGCATCCGCACTCGCAAATTCACGCACCGCGATATGCGAGACCGGCTCGGCACCGCAGGCGCGCAATTGCGCGGCGATCGCAACCTGCTCCTCGGGCGGCCGGCCGGGAACGGCGCTGACATAGACGCAGGTCCCGGCAACCAGCGTGCGAGCGGCGTCACCGTCGGCCGCGCTCAGTCGCGTCGTCTCGAACGAGGCCTGGCGCAGGAAAGCGGCGACGCGATCTTTGCCGCGGTTGTCCGTGTCGGTGCGGTTCGTCGCGGCGGCTTTCTCGGCGAGATTGATCATCGGCGCGTCCTCGCGGACCGCGGTCGCCTTGCCGGCGGCTTCTCCGGTCCGTCGTCCGAATTCGAGCGGGGGCCGCGGGTTCCGTCAACCACAAAGCGTCCCACCGCCAGAGTGGGCAGATTGATGGGCATCGTCCCACCGACTGGTTTGGTCCGCCGTCATGGCAGGGCCTGTGCCGAAAAACAGCGGACCCGTGCATTCATCGAATTTTAGGCAATCGGTTAAGCCCGGTTTAGACCGCAGGGCGTAATGAGAGACCAACACTTCGCCTCAGCCGACCGGGGCCGTTTGTTGCCATGCGATTAAGTTCACGCCACGCCCTTTTCTCGTGGAGTCGCGCCGACCGCGCGCCGGACGTTTCGTTTTTCCGCCTGCGAGCCAGGCGCTGGCGACCGGTCTTGCGCCCGCTCCAGCCGGACGAGCCGACGCCGGCATCCAAGTTTGTCGCCAAGCTCCCGAAATGCATCCAGCCGCGGGTGAAATGGACGCCATGGCTGCTGGAGCGCTAGATCGAACTGGGTTCCGGTGGAATCACACCGGTGCCCCTCCCCGGAGCAAGGTCTGAGGTCATGCTTCGCCGGAAAATGCTACCGCACACCTGTCCACAATCTGACTCCGCGGTTCCCGTTGCCTTGCTTAGATGCGAGCGTTAACGTTATGTTGATGTCGCCGCAAAAGCTCGACGCCCCAGGGCCTTCAGCAGAGGAAGCTGGTCCGATCCGGCTGCGTGATGCGATTCGCCTGGCACGGGTTGAACAGGCCGAGCGGACCGGCGTGGTGATCGACCTTCACGACGCCGATGTGGCGCGGCTCGACCTCCTCAATGAGGCGCTGGATCCGATTTTCGCCGGCGTGCCGGAATCGGTTGAACTGTTCGATCGGGGCATATCGCATGGCGACACCCCGCGGCTGTGGATCGACGTTGTCGCCCACGTCACGATGGCACGCGACAAGCGCACCTATCGCTTTTTGCAGGACACCCGCGCCGGCCGCAAAATCCTCGCCGAATCGGCGGACGCGGCCGACATCGTCACGGCCGTGACGCGCTATGTCGCGCAGCGGCTGATCGAGCGTGAGCGTGCACTCGCCGGCAGCACCATTGCGGCGCTCAATGATGGGCCGGCGCCGCCGCGCGCTTGGCAGATCGCGCGCACGATCGGTATTTTCATCCTGGGCATCGCGGCCGGGATTATCTTGCTGCTCGTCGCCGCCTATATCGCCGCCTCAGGCGTGCCCGGGCGCTGATGTTATGTGACGCGCAATCTCGCCGATCCGATCCTCGCCGATGCGAAACCCGCGCGTCACGACCTCGCACGACCAGTCTCCGGCCTCGCCTGTGATCCGATAGAGATTGTAGGCGGCGGCCTCATCGCGCCAGCCGGGCACCGCGGAGGCGGAGGGAACGCCGATCACCGGCACTGGCGCCTGCGGGCCCTTCAGCCAGATCACGGACTGCTTGTGCGTATGGCCATGCAGAACGAGCTCGGCGCCTGCTTGGGCAATCGCGTCGCGGAAGGCCGTGCCGTCGATCAGCCGCTTGAGCCGCTTCGCCGGTGGCGTGATCGGCGGATGGTGGATCAGCACGATGCGGAACAGCCGCTCATCGGCGAGCCGGCCCAGCAGTTCGATCAGGCGCGCGACCTGTTCGCGGCCGAGCCGTCCCGACGCGGAGATCGGCAGTGTCGGCACCGCCGTCGACAGGCCGACCAGCGCAACCGGACCGCGCCGTCGGACATACGGAAACCGGACCGTTGTGGGTTCGTGGATCGCCTCGGCGTCGCCCCGCATGAAGGCATCCCAGTGCGCGTCCCAATGCGCCATGGCGCCACGTACATAGGCATCGTGGTTGCCGGGCACGAAGCTGACATCCTCGGGACTCCCAAGCTTGTCGAGCCAAGCCTGGGCGAGCGCGAATTCTCCTGCCAGCGCGATGTTGACGAGGTCGCCGGTGACCACGGTGTGGTCATGCGGCTGGGCGATGAGATCACGCGTCAGCGCTTCAAGCACGGCGAGCCGATGCACCCGCGCGCGGCTGCGCCACCAGTTGGCATAGCCGACGATCCGCTTGGACAAAAGGTCGACGAGGCGCGGCCGCGGCAGCGGACCAATATGCGGATCAGACAAATGGGCGAGAACGAACATGCGCGGGCTGTACGCTCAGGCGCCGATCATGCGCTGCCGATCAATATGCCGGCGAGAAAGACCAGCACGCCGCCGATGACCACCTGAAAGGCGGCGGCGAGAAACGGCGTGTCCATGTACCGGTAGCGGATATACGAGATCACGGCGAGTTCAAGCGTCACCACGACGATCGCCGCCGCGGTCGCGGTGAAGAAATCAGGAATGAGATAGGGCATGGTGTGGCCGAGCCCGCCGACCGCGGTCATCAGCCCGCACACGCTGCCGCGCAGCCAGGGCGAGCCGCGCCCGGTGAGCGAGCCGTCATCCGACAGCGCTTCGGCAAAGCCCATCGAAATGCCGGCGCCAACCGAAGCGGCAAGGCCGACGAGAAACGTCGCAAACGTGTCGTGGGTCGCGAATGCCGCGGCAAACAGCGGCGCCAGTGTCGACACCGAGCCGTCCATCAAGCCGGCGAGTCCCGGCTGCACATATTGCAGGACGAACATGCGCCGCGCGGTCGCATCTTCCTCAGCGCGTGCTTTCGGGGTGAGGATGGTTTCTTCCAGCTGCTCCGCGAGCCGTTCGTGACCCTCCTCAACCTCGGCAAGCTTGATGAGCAGTTCGCGCACCGAGGCGTCGCGCGCCTGTTCCGCCGCTTTGTGATAAAACCGTGCGGTCTCGTATTCCATGGTCTCGGCGTAGCGGCGCACCTGCTCGAGCCCGAGCGGACGCACGAGCCATATCGGGCGGCGGCTCACGAAGCCTTTCACGTCTTGACGGCGAATCAACGGGATGTAGTCGCCGAATTTTTTCCGGTAGAGATCGAACAGCCAGCCGCGATGCTTGACCTCCTCCTCCGCCATGCGGTCGAACACCTCGGCGGATTTCGGATACTCGCCGCGTATGGCCTCGGCAAAGCCACGATAAATCCGGCTATCCTCCTCCTCATTGGTGATCGCGAGCGCGACGATTTCCTGCTCGGTGAGGTCGGCGAAACGTTTCATGGCAAAGCCTGGTTGAGTCTGGCATGGTGGGCGGCGAGGCGGGTGCAGCACGCAGATAATATCGACGGCGTGCAGAATAAAGTGCGGCCGGTGCAGGCGAGCAAAGTCAGATGACGTGCAATCAAGCGAAGAGATTATGACATCTGCGTCTGCAGGCCTTTCGCAGGTGCGGCGCGCCTGCGAGCCGACCATCCGCAAAATGCTGCATTTCTACTGGCGCGTCCGCCGCGGCATGACGCTTGGCGTGCGCGGATTGGTGATTGACGGACAGGCCCGCGTCTTTCTCGTCAAGCACAGCTACGTGGAAGGCTGGCAACTGCCCGGCGGCGGCGTCGAAGTCGGCGAGACCATGCTTCAGTCGCTTGTCCGCGAATTGATGGAGGAAGGCAATATCGAGGTGATCGGGCGTCCGAACCTGTTCAACGTCTATTTCAACACCCGGGTTTCGCGCCGCGATCACGTCGCTCTCTACATTGTGCGCGATTTTCATCAAGCGGCGCCACACACACCGAACAGCGAAATCATCGCGACCGGCTTTTTCGCGCTTGACGCGTTGCCGGCCGACACCACACCGGCAACGCATGCGCGCCTCGACGAATTCTTCCGCGGCAAGCTGCCGACCGAACGGTGGTGACATGGTCTCGCGCCGAGGGCACGAGACGTCGACCCGAATTCATTGAAGTTCACCTCTCCCCGTGGGGGAGAGGTGAAGATGAAGGCAACGAACTGTGCGTGTTGACGTGCAGCGTTTGAGAAGGCTGCGTGGCTGATCAACCCCGCAGCGTGCCGCCGGTCCGTTTGGTGACTTCGGCGACGATCTTCTGCGCGACCGCTTCGATCTCTTCGTCGGTCAGCGTGCGCTCGCGCGGCTGCAGGGTCACCGAAATCGCGATCGACGTCTTGTCGGGATCGATGCCGGTGCCTTCGTAGACATCGAACACGGTGACGCCACTGATCAGCTTGCGATCGACGTTTTGCGCCGCGCGCACGATGTCGCCGGCCTTCACCGTGCGATCGACGATGAACGCAAAATCGCGCGCGACCGGCTGGAACGGCGGCAGGTCGAGCAGCGGCTTTGCCCGCGTCGCTTTGGCCTTGGGCTCGGGAATGCGTTCGAGAATCACCTCGAAGCCGACCAGCGGGCCTTCGGCATCGAGCGCATCGAGCGTGCGCGGATGCAATTCGCCGAACACCCCGAGCACGTTCTGCGGCCCGATCTGAATGGTACCGGACCGGCCCGGATGTAGCCAGGACGGCCCGCCGGGCACGATCTGCAGTGCCTGCACCGGCGCGCCGGCGGCGGCGAGCACCGCGAGTGCATCCGCCTTGGCGTCGAAGGCATCGACCGGTTTTGCCCCGCTCGTCCAGTGCCGGCCGGAGCCCGTGGGCTTTGCCAGCGCGCGGCGCACGCCGGTCGCCGCCGTGAGCTGATCCTCCGGCCGGTCGCCGCGGAAGATCTGCCCAACCTCGAACAGCGCCAGGTCGGCAAAGCCGCGATCGGCATTGCGTTGCGCGGCGGCGAGCAGCCCCGGCATCAGGCTCGGCCGCATGTCGGAGAGTTCGTTAGCGATCGGGTTGGCAAGTGCAAGATCGGGCGCGCCGCCGCCGAACATCTCCGCTTCTTTCTTGGCAACGAACGACCAGGTCACCGCCTCGGTAAGGCCGCGCGCGGCAAGGGCGCGCTTCGCTTTGCGGGTGCGGTTCTGGATCGTGGTGAGCACCGGCTTGCGTCCGCTATCGCCGCGCGGGAACGGCGTCAGCGGCACCCGGTCGACGCCGAGAATACGCACCAGCTCTTCAACGATATCGGCAACCCCGGTCACGTCCGGGCGCCAGGACGGCACCGCGACCTTCACACTCTTGCGCTCGCCGGCGACGAAGAAGCCGAGCCGGGTCAGCACGCGCTTGATCTCGGTAATGCTCGCATTGAGCCCGGCAAGGCGCTTGGCCGCATCGAGCGGAAATTCGATGATGCGGTCCGGGATCGGCGCTTCGCCGGCGACGATCGCCTCCGACGGCGTGCCGCCGCACAGGTCGATCACCATTTTTGTCGCGAGATCGAGCCCCGGCACCATGAAGGCGGGATCGACGCCGCGCTCGAAACGGTAGCGCGCGTCGGAGTTGATGCCGAGCTTGCGGCCGGTG
>CAZTTL010000224.1:0-6177 GCA_964616635.1 uncultured Rhodoplanes sp.
GCCGCAGAAAATGCGATCACTCAAAGAGAAATCCGGCGAAGTGGACACCGGTTCGTCGCAGAAAATGCGATCACTCAAAGAGAAATAGAGCGAATTCCGATTCCACCTGAACGGAATTCGCTCCGGCGCCCGATTGCCGGCGCGGTTACGCAGCCGATGACCATGTGATC
The DNA here is from genome assembly GCA_964616635.1 of uncultured Rhodoplanes sp. GTDB lineage: Bacteria > Pseudomonadota > Alphaproteobacteria > Rhizobiales > Xanthobacteraceae > Rhodoplanes. The sequence continues at coordinate 171 of CAZTTL010000224.1, forward strand.
AGCGCTGGAAGCTGCCCGGAGCCGGTGCCGTCGGCCAAGGTGCTGGTGCGGTGCTATTTGGTGCCGGAAAGGCTTGCGGCGCCGTCCGGGTTGGCGCTGCTGATGATGGTGCCGGATTGATCGGCTCGGCCGGCGGAATGGCGGGTTTCCGTGGCTGTTGCGCGGTTTGCCGCGTCTGTCGCTGCGGCCGCGCGGCCGGCTTCTCCTTCGGCGCTTCGTGGGCGCCCGGCTCGCCGGCATCGGCCGGCCTCGCCGTTCGCGCCGGTCGCTGATGGGGTGCCGAATGTGTCTCCGGCGCCGGCTTCTCCGGTTCCTCGGGCTTCGCCAGCTCGGTCGGGTTGGGCTCCTGTGGCTTGTTGTCTCTCAGATATTCAGGGGGGACACCCTGGACGACCCCCGGCACCCCTCCCGGAAACACCGGCTCGCGCTGGCCCGGCAGCTTCTTTTTACGATCGAACATTCCTGTCATGGTGTCTTGCAGGCGATCGATCGTGTCGCATCCAGCAAGGCCAAGCCCCGCCGCCAACACAAACAATGCGAGGACCCCGCGAGCACGAGCGCGCATCAATCTCCCCTTCAGCTTTTGGCGCTTTTACCCGTCAGCGCCATCAGAACATCGATGCGCGCCCGCAGGTCTGCCGGGGCGTCCTGATCGGCGAGCACGGCCTCCGCCCAGCGGCGCGCCGCCGCCATGTCGTTGTTGCGCCAAGCCGAGAGCGCGAGAAGTTCGCGGGCGGTGTGTCGCATCGGGCTATTGGGTTCGGCCAGCGGCTCCAGCCGGCGGGTCATATCGGCGAATGGCGCCTTGTCGAGCAGCACAAAGCCGGCGCGGATCGCCGCAATATCGCGCAGAAGGCGCGGATTGCTGGAATTCGCGGCGACCTGATCGAAGACGCCAACGGCCGCGTCGGCGTCTTTCGCGGCCAGTTGCTCGCCTTCCTGAAGGGTGGCGAGAAGGCGATAGCCCGACGTTCCATCGCTGACGAGCTTCTTGAAGGCGCTCGCGGCTTGCGCGTGCTTGCCGTCCTGCGCAAGCTGCAAGGCAGCATCATAGGCGGCCCCGGTTGTCGCCGCCTTCTTCGCTTCGTACCACTGATAGCCGCGCCAAGCGCCGACCGCAGCGACGATCAGCACGGCACCGATGATGATAAAGAGGCTGTAGCGGTCCCACAGCTTCTGGAGCTGTTCGCGCCGGACTTCTTCGTCGACTTCGCGGAAAATATCGGACACGCGCGTTCTGGCCTTTTCGTTGCCGGTCAGTCTTGCCGAGCGTTTCGAGCACTATTGCGGCGCGCCCGCTGAGCTTCGGATTAAATTCCGTCGCAGGCTTCGCCCGGAAAAATGCTCTAACCCAGTGGCATGGCAAGGACAAGGCGCCCGGCAGGTGGCCATTCCCATCGCTCGCGCCGCCGACCTGGCGACGCCGTCACCGCGCCGGCTTCTTCATCGCATAAACATGGTCCGGGCCGGGGAAGGTTCGATTGCGGACTTCCGCGGCATAGCTTGCCACCGCAGCGTCGATCGACGGACCGAGCTCGCCGAAGCGCTTGACGAATTTCGGCACGCGCGTCGACAGGCCCAGCATGTCTTCGAGCACCAGCACCTGGCCGTCGCAGGCGGGGCTGGCGCCGATCCCGATGGTCGGAATCGGAATGTCCTTGGTGATGCGGGCGGCGAGCGGTTCGGCGACCGCCTCGATCACCACCGAAAAGGCGCCGGCATCGGCGACCGCCCGCGCATCCGCTTCGATCGGCCCCCAGTCGGCTTCATCGCGTCCCTGTGCCTTGAAGCCGCCGAGCGCGTTGACCGACTGCGGCGTCAGCCCGACATGCGCCATCACCGGAATGCCGCGTTCGACCAGGAAGGCGATGGTCTCGGCCATGCGTTGCCCGCCTTCGAGCTTGATGGCGCCACATCCGGTCTCCTTCATCACCCGCGCGCCAGAGAGGAAGGCCTGCTCCTTCGACGCCTCGTAGCTGCCGAACGGCATGTCGATGACGACGAGCGCCTGGCGTGAGCCGCGCATCACCGCATGCCCCTGCAGGATCATCATGTCGAGCGTGACCGGGACCGTGGTCTCGAACCCGTGCATCACCATGCCGAGTGAATCGCCAACCAGGATCACGTCGCAATGCGCATCGGCGATGCGCGCGGTGTGGGCATGGTAGGAGGTCAGCATGACGATCGGCGTGCCATTCTTGCGGGCACGGATCGCCGGGGCGGTGAGCCGTTTGATCTCTGCTTGAACCGACACTGTTCAGATCCCGTGCGCCGGCGTGCCGAAGACAGCGACGCCGATGACAAGCGGATGGAAAAGCAAGCCGAGCGCGAGATAGACGATGGTGCCGACGACAATCGCAATGATGTCATTGCGCCGGCCGCCGACTGGAATCTTCGGACCACCCGGATCGGTGCGCTGCTTGAGGGTGATGCGATCATACACCGCCCAGGCGAGCAGTGATCCGAACAGAATGATCGAACCGAGATCACCGTTCGAAATGAGATGTGCCACCGCCCACAGCTTCACCGCGACCAGTGTCGGATGCTTGAGCACGCGCTTGATATCGCCGGGGATATAGGTCGCAACGAAGGCGATCGATGCCGGCCACATCAGCAACACGGTGACATGACGCGTCCATGACGGCGGGTTCCAGATCGGAATCCAGTCGGTCGCGCGATAGGTGCCGTAGCCCCAGCCGATCAGCACGACCCCGGCAATCGCGACCACAGCGAACAGGCCTTTATAGGCCCCCGGGCCGATCGTCCTGATCAAGGCCTCGCGCTGCGTGCGCATGGTGACAAAGACATGTGCCCCAATGAACAGGACGAGGCCCAGGATCAGGACGGCGAGACCCATTGCTGAAAATCCTCGGCGAAATTGTGCGGCGCGGGAGGCCGGAGTAGATGCGATCAGGGGCCCCGAGGCAAGACTGAAATGATGCGTTTGCAGCATTCGCCTGGCGGCGCCCGGCCGGTGGGTGCGAATGAACGCGATCCCGCGTCTAGCTCCAACTAGCGCACGCGCCAGTTCACGAGAAAAACGCCGGTGACGCAGATCGCCATACCGATCAGCGCCAACACCCCGAGCCGCTCGCCGAACATGAACCACGCCATCAGCGCGGTGACTGCCGGCGTCAGATAGAACAGGCTGGTGACCCGCGTCGCGGCGGCATGCTTGATCATGAAATACAGCAACCACACCGCGCCCAGCGACAACACGAAAACAAGCCAGGCGAGCGCGCCGATCAGCTCGATCGACCAGTGAATCGTGCGGCTCTCGAACAGCAACGCGCCGGATATGAAAAGAATCCCGGCTGCCGCATACTGGATGGTGAGGGCGCAGCGCCAGTCGATCCCACCGCCGTATCGCTTCTGATAAAGCGTGCCGATCGTGATCCCGATCAGCGCGCAGAAGGCAGCCACCCAGCCGAGCGCCGTGGCTTCGCCCGTCACCGCTTTGTCGGCGACCACCAGATACACGCCGATGAGGCCGAGCGCGAGGCCGATCCACTGGCGCGCAACCACCCGCTCCCCGAGGAGCCGGTTGGCGATCGTCGAGGTCAGCACCGGCTGCAGGCTCACCACCAGCGAGGACAGCCCGGCAGGCAGCTTGTGGCTAATCGCAATGAACACGCCGCCGAGATAGACGCCATGCACCAGAAGCCCGGCAATGACGCTGTGCCTGAAGCCGATAGCGTCTGGCCATTGCGGGCAGGTGATCAGCGAAAGCACTCCCAGTATTACTACGAGGGCGACCATGCGCAGCGTGAGGAAGGTGAGCGGTTCCACGTAGGGCAGACCGAACTTCGCCCCGATGAAGCCCGACGCCCACAGCACGACGAACAGCCCCGGCGCAATGTAAACTGCGAATTTTTCTAGCTTTTGCGGCATGGTTCGATTTTTCTCTGCCGATTTCCGGCAAGCTGTTGCACGTGGAATTACTTATCAGGCCGTAGTGAAAATGTGTGATTCTACGCATGCGAAGCCCGGCATAGTTAACGGATTTCAAATAAAAGCCCGTCAAACTTTCGCCTGGACTCCGGCTCAACTAACCAGCCGGGAAACACGGGGGACTGTTCGGGGATGCTTCGCCTCGCAGCTTTTCTGCTAGCCTTTTTGGTCATTTCACCCGCTATCGCTGACGTTCGCATCACGCGCGATTTCGGCGGCTATGTCGAGGAATACAAAGCCAAGTACTCGCGTATCCGCGACGATGGCGAGCGCGTCATCATCGACGGCATCTGCAATTCCGCCTGCACGCTGGTGCTCGGGATCGTGCCGATGGAGCGCATCTGCGTGACGCCGCGCGCGAGCCTCGGCTTCCACCAGGCCTATTTCGACAAGCACTGGACCGCGGGCGTGAAGGTGACGAGCATTGCCGGCACCGCCGAGCTGATGTCGGTCTATCCGTCGCCAGTGAAGGATTGGATCGCGCGCCAGGGCGGGCTGACCACTAAGATGAAGAAGCTGAAAAACGGTCCTGATCTGTGGGCGATCATCAATCCCTGCCCGGATTTTTTCTGATCGCACTTCTTCTGCTCGCTCAAGTCAGCGCGCCTCGCCAACAACGGGGCGCGTTTTTTGCGTTTGGAAAATCGAACGCGGCTCCCTGTGACCTGCGTTTGCTTAGCAAGCCGTGCGGCCCGACACCGCTTCCCACGCAACCCCATCGCAGCTTAAGTACGGCCCCCGACGCCCGGCGGCGCGTGGGCTATCTGTACGCCTGCGAGCGCTACGACGGACGGGCAATTGCGGGATGACGCGGCATGGAATCACGGCGGTGGGAATTCTGGATCGATCGCGGTGGCACCTTCACCGACGTGATTGCGCGCCAGCCGGACGGCACGCTCCGCGCCCACAAGCTGCTGTCGGACAATCCCGAAGCCTATCGCGACGCTGCTGTGCAGGGCGTCCGTGACCTTTTCGGTCTGAAGCCGGGCGAGCCCATTCCGGTCGAGCGCATCGGCGCCGTGAAAATGGGAACGACGGTTGCAACCAATGCGCTGCTGGAGCGCCGCGGCGAGCGCACGCTGCTGCTGACGACCAAAGGTTTCCGCGACGCGCTCAAGATCGGCTACCAGGCGCGCCCGAAGATATTCGCCCGCCATATCATCAAGCCCGACATGCTGTTCGAGCGCGTCGTCGAGGTCGACGAGCGAGTGCACGCTGACGGCACGGTCGAGCGCGAGCCCGACCTCGATCCCGTGCGCGACGCGCTGTCATGTGCGCAGGATGACGGCATCAAGGCGGTCGCGATCGTGTTCATGCACGCCTATCGCTTCCCCGCCCATGAGCAGCGCGTCGCCGCGCTGGCGCGCGCAATGGGCTTTCCGCAGGTCTCGGCGAGCCACGAGGTCTCGCCGCTGATCAAGCTGGTGAGCCGTGGCGATACGACGGTGGTCGACGCTTATCTCTCGCCGATCCTGCGCCGCTACGTCGCACAGATCGCGCAGGAGCTGACGGCCTCGCATGATCCTTCGAGATGCGGGCTCTCGCCCGCTCCTCAGGATGAGGAAGTTCCAGCCGCTCTTTCGCAAAGTACACAGCCAAGCCCTCGTCCTGAGGAGGCGCGCAGCGCCGTCTCGAAGGACGCCATGGAAGCGCTGCGCCTCATGTTCATGATGTCGTCGGGCGGGCTGACAGCGGCCGAGCTGTTCCAGGGTAAGGACGCGATTCTCTCCGGTCCCGCGGGCGGCGTCGTAGGAATGGCGCAGACCGGGCGCGAGGCCGGATTCGCGAAGCTGATCGGCTTCGACATGGGCGGCACCTCGACCGACGTGTCGCATTACGCCGGCGAATTCGAGCGCGCGTTCGAAACCGAAGTTGCCGGCGTGCGGATGCGGGCGCCGATGATGCTGATCCACACCGTCGCTGCGGGCGGCGGCTCGGTGCTGCATTTCGACGGCGCCCGTTTTCGTGTCGGTCCGGATTCGGCGGGCGCCGATCCTGGCCCGAAATGCTACCGACGCGGCGGGCCGCTGGCCGTCACCGACGCCAATGTGATGGT
>CAZTTL010000225.1:0-6079 GCA_964616635.1 uncultured Rhodoplanes sp.
GCAGCACGCCGAGCTGCAGGCCGTTCAAGGTCTGGACGAGGAGGAAGGTCGTGGACATGCGCGCCGTTCCACCTGCGGCCGGGAGGGTGGCCTGATCGAGGTCGCGCCGATGGCCCGACCACGTCGCCGATCACTTGGCCGATTACTTCATCGGGCAGTCTTTGGCGTGCGGATCGGCGTAATCCTCGAACACCTTCTTCACGATCTCGGTCTGGAACTTGCCGTCCGGGCGCTTGGCGACCTTGACGAGATAGAAGTCCTGGATCGGATAATGGTTGGTGTTGAACTTGAACTTGCCGCGCAGCGATTGGAAATTGGCCTTCTTCAGGGCGGCGCGCAGCGCGTCCTTGTTGCTGGTATCGCCCTTGGTCGCCTTCAGCGCGCTGTCGATCAGCAGCGCCGCGTCATAGGCCTGGAACGCATAGGTTCCGGGCACCGCGCCGTATTCCTTCTCATAGGCGGCGACGAAGGCCTTGTTCTGCGGGTTGTCGAGATTGGGGGCCCAGTTCGCGCCGCCGAAGAAGCCGAGTGCGGCGTCCTTCTGCGCGGGAAGCGTCGATTCATCGACCGTGAAGGCCGACAGGAATTTGACCTTGTCGGCGAGACCGGCCTGGCGGAACTGTTTGACGAAATTCACCCCCATGCCACCTGGCAGGAAGACGAAGATCGCATCGGGCTTGGCGGCGGCAATCTTGGACAGCTCGGCCGAGTAATCAAGCTGGTTGAGCGGGACATAGACTTCGTCCACGACCTCACCCTTGAAATAGTGCTTGAAGCCCGCGAGCGAATCCTTTCCGGCCTGATAGTTGGGCGCCATGATGAACGCCTTCTTGATCCCCGAGTCCTGGGCGTATTTGCCGAGCACCTCGTGCACCTGATCATTCTGATAGGAGGTCACGAAGAAATTCGGGTTGCAGTCCTTGCCCGCAAAGTTCGAAGTTCCCGCATTCGGGCTGATCAGGATGGCGCCGCCCTCGGTCGCAGGCTTCATGATCGCCTGCAAGATGTTGGAGAAGATCGGCCCGACCACGAAATCCACCTTGTCGCGGTCGACCAGCGCCTTCACCTTGCTCACCGCCACGTCCGGCTTGAGCCCGTCGTCCTGCACCAAGACCTCGACCTCGCGTCCGCCGAGCTTGCCGCCGAGCTGCTTTATGGCGAGTTCGAAACCATTGCGAAGCTGCTGGCCGAGCACCGCGGGCGGCCCCGACAGCGTGGCGATCACGCCGATCTTGAGCTTGTCCTGCGTCTGCGCCTGCGCTCCCAATACCGAAACGACGAGCACCGCAGCGGCAACGACTATGCGAGATAAGACCTGCATTTCCAACCCTCCCTAGCGGCTCAACGGCCATGGGCCAGCCACCTGTGCCGTCCCGTTATTGCGATCATGAAGCAACCGGCAATAAGCCGTTCATTGGCGCTGCTTTCAAGGGCTAATTTGTCCCACGGAGAACGGCGCAGCGGGCTGCCGTTAGGCAGACCCGCGTGCTCCTTGCGCCTGCGCACGGAATGGCACACCTTACGGCCCGCCCAGTTTGAGAGCGAACATTTTGAAAAGCGAACATGATGGGGGCATGCGATGATCGAGCCGTATAACGCCGTCGGGCTCATTCCGACCTTCTGGGGCATCCGCCGGCGCGAGGACATCAAGCACAATATCGAGCATCTGAAGAGCCTGACCAAAGCCGCATTCTGGCTGTCCAATCTCGATATTCCGGTGCGTCTCCTGGCGATCCCGGAAGGGGCGCTGATGGGCTTCAATGACGAAGTGCTCGACGTCGACCATGCCGAATACGCGCGCACCTGCTGCATCGACATTCCGGGGCCGGAGACCGACGAAATCGGCGCGCTCGCGCGCGAATGGAATGTCTTCATCATGGCGCAGGCCAAAGCGCGCCATAAGGACTGGCCCGACCGCTTCTTCAATATCGGCTTCATCGTCGATCCCGACGGCAATGTGATCCTCCAGCATTACAAGCTCGGCGCGCTGTTGCCGGTCGAGCGCTCGGTGTCGCCGCACGACATCTATGACTGGTGGATCGAGAAGCACGGCCGCACGCTCGATGCGTTCTGGCCAGTTGCCGACACCGCGATCGGCCGGCTCGGCATCATGATGGCGATGGAAGGCAACTACCCCGAAAACGGCCGCGGGCTGGCCATGAACGGTGCGGAAGTGGTGTATCGCGCCTCGCTGCCGGCGCCCTTCACCGAAAACGATTTCTTCGAAATCTCGAACCGCGCCCGCGCGCTCGAAAACAACATGTATATCGTCGCGCCCAATATCGGCAGCTATCACCTTTATCCGGACGGCCATACCGGGATCGATGCCGGCGGCGGCCAGTCGATGATCGTCGATTATCGCGGCCAGCTCGCCGGCAAGCAGCGCGACACCAACGGCTCGACCTTCGTCTCCGGGGTGATCAATATCGAAGCGCTGCGCCATCACCGCCAGTCGGCGCAGGTCACCAACTGGATGAAGGACATCCGCGCCGAGCTTGCGCAGATCATCTATGAGCAGCCGATCTATCCGAAGAACCTCTACATGGACAAAGTCCCCGGCCGGCATGCCGACTACAAGCGCGAGATCATCGACAAACAGGTCGCGATGATGCAGGAGCGCGGCATCTGGAAGAAGCCGTCGAGCTGAGCCCGTCCGACTGAAGCGGGAGCGCGGCGCATCTCGATCGTGAGCTGCTTACGATGCCGCGTTGTGGGTCTGACGCGCAGCCCACTGGGTGTGCTCGCGCGAAAACGCACGTTCCGCCTCATTCACGAATTCGGAGAATTCTGCTTCCGTCGCGATGCCGTCGATGCGGGTCGCGATGATGCTGATCTCGTGCGCGGTTAGATTGTAGGCCGACGCCAGCTCGTTGAATTTCTTGATCTGAATCCAGCCGACGATCGACGCGGCAAGCACCAGCAGCGGCTCTGTCGGCCATAGCGTCCACGCCTGATCGTAGACAATGCGCAGGACAGCAAGCGCGACCGCGGTGAACTGTACCAAGGCACAGACGGCGACCCAGGTGAGGAACTGCCGGCGATTGATGCCGACCTTCGCGATATACCAATCGCGCTGGTCCACGATCCGTTCCTGTCTGTAGTGGTCTTTGCGGTCCTTCAGCGGAAGGGCGCGAACTTTGTCCATCGTGGCCGTAATCTGCTCGCCTGCGATGGGCCGCCGAGCCATCGGCTCCCGCACATGGCTGTTCGCCTCCAGGATTGCCTTAAGGAAGTCCGCAAATTTCCGCTTCACCTCGGCGAGCGTGGGGCAGTCCGCGAAAGGCTCGGCGCGCATCATGTAGCGCCACGCCGACGTCTTGATCGATTCTGCAAGCGCCCGGCAGCCGTACCAGTCTCGTTCCGGCTTCTTGACGGACATGTAAATGAGTAATCCGCTTGAGACCGCGACGACGAGGGCGTAACTGATAGAGAAATTCGGATATCCAGGCCACAAGGCGATCACCGCCGCTGCAACGAGAAGGCCGTATTGTAGACGGATCAACCGAAGATAGGTTCGCTGCGCGTCGGCTGATGACTCATCGGCCGTGCGGTACAAGGCAGGAAAATCTTCGGGGCTCATCGGCTCGATTTTAGCTTGATCAAATCCCTCGACCAATTATCGCGGCGAAGAGACCGAGTCTGTTTGCGGGTCAGAAGCAGGCCCCCACCCGCTGCAAACAGACCAACAAAGTGGCAGCTCTAGACGAGCGAGAGGTTTCGCGAACCGCCAAAGCAGCGCGCTATTCGCGCTGTCGGCGGCCGTTCTATTGCTCCGCGCGCAGCTTGAAGCGCTGGATTTTGCCGGTTGCCGTCTTCGGCAATTCGCTGCGGAAGTCGAGCCAGCGCGGATACTTGTAAGGCGCAAGGCGCTGCTTGCAATAGTCCTGCAGGGTTTGGGCCAGTTCGGGCGAACCACGACTCTGATCCTTCAGCACGACGAAGGCTTTCGGCTTGATCAGGCTGTCTTCGTCGGACCAGGCGACCACGGCAGCTTCGAGCACATCGGGATGGGTCAGCAGCGCGCCCTCGACCTCGAACGGCGAGACATAGATGCCGCCCACCTTCAACATGTCGTCGCGCCGTCCGCAGTAGACGTAGTAGCCGTCCTGGTCCTCGACATATTTGTCGCCGGTGCGCGTCCATTCACCGAGAAAGGTCGTGCACGACTGCTCGCGATTGTTCCAGTACATCAGCGCCGAGCTTGGGCCGCGCACATGCAGCTCGCCCATCTCGCCCTTGGCGACCGGCTGGCCGTCATCGCCTATGAGTTTGATCTCGTAGCCCGGCACCGGCCTGCCGGTGGTGCCGTAGCGCACCTCGCCGGCGCGGTTCGACAGATAGATGTGCAGCATTTCCGTCGAGCCGAGGCCGTCGAGAATGTCGACGCCGTAACGCTCGCTCCAGCGCCGCCCGATATCCGCCGGCAGCGGCTCGCCTGCCGAGACGGCGCAGCGCAGCTTCGCTTCGTCGCCGCGCAGCGCGACCGGGCTCGCCAGATAGGCGGCGTAGAAGGTCGGCACGCCGTAGAACACCGTCACCGGATGGGCGCGGAGCACCGCGGCGACGGACTCCGGCGTCGGCCGGTCCGGCATCAGCACGGTGGTGGCGCCCGCCGACATCGGGAAGGTCAAGGCATTGCCGAGGCCATAGGCGAAGAACAGCTTGGCCACCGAGAAGCACAGGTCGTTTTCACTGATCTGCAGAAAAGGCGCGGCGTAAAGCGTATTGGTAAGCGGCAGATCGGCGTGCGCATGCACCGCCCCCTTGGGCTTGCCGGTGGAGCCCGAGGTGTAGAGCCAGAAGGCGATATCGTCGCGCGTGGTCGGCGCCGTCACCGCCGGGCCGTTCGCGGCGTCGAGCAAATCCTCGAAGCGGTCATGCCCGTGCGCATCCTCCCCCGACACGATTACATGCTCAAGGTCGGGGCAGGCGGACAGGATGGGGGCGAATTTCGGATAAAGCGCTTCCGACACCACCAGCAGCCGGGCGCGGCTGTCGGTCAGCATGTAGCGATAGTCGTCGCTCGTCAGCAGCGTATTGACCGGCACCGGGACGACACCGGCCTTGATCGCGCCGAGAAACGCGGTCGGCCAGTCGATGGTGTCGAGCATGCACAGAAGGATGCGCTCCTCGCGCCTTATGTCGAGCTTGCGCAGGACATCGCCGAAACGGTCGACCCGGTCGGCGAGCTTGCCGTAAGTCCAGGCGCCGCGCGGGTCGATGAAGGCCGGTTTTTCTGCGCGCCCGGCGACGAGATTCTGCGCGAGAATGTCGGCGGCGAAGTTGTACTGCCGCGGTATTGCGTCGCGTGCGGCGCCCGGCGAGGGAGCAGGCGATGAAGGCGGTGGATCGATGCGTTCTGCAAGCGACATGAGCGTTTCTTCCCAGCTTTTGTTGATTTCGTTGGACGAGCTTCGCGCCGATTATGCAATCCGTTCGAAAAGCCCGCAATCGGCGTTGGCGCCGCGCATTGCGCACCGCCGGTGTGAGCCGCGACATCGTGGGCGCAGACGGTCACAAAATCAATATTACATCCGATTTGACAGGCTTTATAGTTTGCTTGCGCGCCGGCCGCCGGCGCGCCAATCAAATCCCAGGGAGCCTGCCATGGATCAGATCACGCGCGAAGTCCGCGCCGAGGATATCAACCCGCGATACAACTGGGGACGTGCGCTGCCGGCGCTCGGCATCACCGGGGTCGACTTCGAGCAGCGGGTCGACTATCGCCGCATGCACAATTACCGGCTGTCGCGCGCGCGCCAGGCGCTCAACAATTCCGAGCTCGGCGCGCTCTTGGTGATGGACACCAACAATATCCGCTACCTCACCTCGACTAAGATCGGCGAGTGGGAGCGCGACAAGATCTGCCGCTGGGCGCTGCTCACCCGCACCGGCGATCCGATCCTGTGGGACTTTGGCTCGGCCGCCGTTCACCACCGGCTGTACTGCCCGTGGCTCAAGCCGGAGAACTGCAAGGCCGGCCTGCTCGGCCTGCGCGGCACCGTCTCGCCGTCCTTCGGCCTGATGGCGAAGCATGCGGGCGAGATCGCGGCGCTGATCAAGGAAGCCGGCTGTGAGA
>CAZTTL010000226.1:0-2812 GCA_964616635.1 uncultured Rhodoplanes sp.
GATCAGGCCGCCCGACTCCTGCGCGGTACCGGGGAGGAAGCCCGGCACGTCGACAAAAGTCACGATCGGAATATCGAAGGCATTGCAGAAGCGCACGAAGCGCGCCGCCTTGCGGCTGGCGTCGGAGTCGAGCACGCCGGCGAGCACCATCGGCTGGTTGGCGACGAAGCCGACCGTCCGGCCGGCAATGCGGCCGAACCCGATGACGATGTTACGGGCGAACTGGGTGGACAGCTCGAAGAAGTCGTGCTCGTCGACGATTTTGAAGATGAGCTCCTTGATGTCGTAGGGCTTGTTCGGGTTTTCTGGAATCAACGTATCGAGCGAGGGCTCGATCCGTTCGACATCGTCGAAGCTCGGCCACTCCGGCACGCCGGCGCCCGAATGGGCCGGCAGAAAATCGATAAAGCGCCGCATCTGCAGCAGGCATTCGACGTCATTCTCGAAAGCACCGTCAGCAACCGCCGAGCGGGTCGCATGCACGCTCGCCCCGCCGAGCTCCTCCGCGGTGACGATCTCGTTGGTCACCGTTTTCACCACTTCCGGCCCGGTGACGAACATGTAGCTCGTGTCCCGCACCATAAAGATGAAGTCGGTCATAGCCGGGGAATAAACGTCGCCGCCGGCGCACGGGCCCATAATCACCGAAATCTGCGGGATCACGCCCGAAGCGAGCACGTTGCGCTTGAACACTTCGCCGTAACCACCGAGCGCGGCGACACCCTCCTGAATGCGAGCACCGCCGGCGTCGAACAGGCCGATGATCGGCGCCCGCGCCTTCACCGCCATATCCTGGATCTTGGTTATCTTCTGCGCGTGCGACTCAGAGAGCGAGCCGCCGAACACGGTGAAGTCCTTGGCGAAGACGAACACCACCCGGCCGTTCACGGTGCCCCAGCCGGTAACCACGCCGTCGCCCGGAATCTTGGTCTTGTCGGCGCCGAACTCGGTCGCTCGGTGCTCGACGAACATGTCGTATTCTTCGAACGACTGGTGATCCAACAGCAGAATAATGCGCTCGCGCGCCGTCAGCTTTCCGCGCTTATGCTGCGCCTCGATGCGAGGCGCTCCGCCGCCGAGCCGGGCGCCGCTGCGCCGCTCTTCCAGCCTTCCCAGAATGTCCTTCATGCCGACACACTCGCCCCAAGATCAGCGAATTCATCCAAATAAAGCGTAACTCAGAATTCGCTCCATGTTTTTGTCGAGAAGAAATTTTTCACGACGAGCCTGACCCCTTTTCGTGCCGTTGATGCGCGCCAAGAGATGTCATTGCGATGTCAATAGCACGGCTTCAGCGCGATCGCGAGGGCGCCGCAACAAAAAATGGGCAGTGCAACAAGCTGCGCTTTTGACCGGACATGGCGCAATTTTCCCCAGCAGCCAAAAAAATTGCCCGGCGCCGGCGCGCTAACGCAACCGGCCGGACAGCCGCAGGATGAAGGTCAACACCTGGGCGGTGGCCTTGTAGAGTTCGGGCGGGATTTCCTCGCCGAGCTCGACCTGGGAGAGCGCTCCGGCAAGCCCGGCATTCTCCTCGATCGGAACGCCATTGGCGCGCGCGGTTTCGATGATTTTTTCGCCGATCGTCCCGCGCCCCTTGGCGACGACCCGCGGCGCGCCGGGCTGCTCGTAATGCAGCGCGACCGCGAGCGGTGTTGTGGATGCCCGCTCGGTCATGAGGCGCAATCCAGGAAGCGGCCAGCCGACGCCGTGAGGGTCGCTCGCGGGCGCGGCGGCGACCCGGCGCGCACGACGACCTCCAGTGGCTCGAGATCGGCCGCACGCAGATCATCGGTAAGCGACTGTACACTGTTACGCATCAGCGCCGCGCTTTCGGCGCGCTCTGCCCACAGCGTCACCGCGGTCCGCTCGCCCATCACGGCGACCTGGGCGTGGATCGCTCCGAGCGGCTCGATGTCGACCGCGAAGCGCGCCCGCCAGATCGGCGCGATGCGATCCTGGCCGCGCCCCTGCGCATCCCGCGCGATTTCGAACTGCGCAATCGTCGGCCCCTGCGGCGTCGCGAACGGAATTTCGAAGGCCCAGCGCTGCACGCTCGCCTCGGGCCTGTGCGTGCCGGCCGCCGCGCTCCCCTGATCGGGCAGCGAGGCCGCCTGCAGCAAGGTCTGCCGCGCAAGGGCGCCGTCGGTCTCGGCCAGCAGGACTTGCATGATCTTGTCGGGAGGCTGCGTTGCCTCGATCGAAGGGCACGCCGGAGGTTGGGCAACCGGCAGCGCGCCGCGATAAGGCGGCGGTGGGGGGTTGTCGGCGAATGGCGGTGCCTGGCCCGCATCGGGCTTGCCGGTCGCGACCGCCGCGGCTGATGCAATGGCACGGCTGGCAGGCATCGCGCCGGTTTCGGCCACGGCCTGCAACAGCGCGCGATAGAGAGTTTGCGCATCGGTGATCGCCACACGGCCCGCCGCCGCCCCCAGCGTCGGGGCGAGCGCGCCGGAAAGCGCAGCGTCGGCCGTGCTTACCGCGCCCTGCCCCGCCGCTGGCGGCAGCCGCGCGCTTCCACTTGTCTGCGTGAGGGCGGCGCGCAGCGCCACCAGCGCTGCCTTGATATCGTCGGTAAGCGCAGGCGCCGCCGCGCTGGGTGAAGACCTCGCCGCAGCATCGAGATTGGCTTCGAGAAACAGGCCCGATCGTGCAAAGGCGCGGCGCAGCTGATCGGCCTCGACGGCCATATCGGATGGGAGCTGGAAAGCGAGCAGCTTCAGCACTGCTTGCCGCACCGGCTCAGGCAACCCGCCGAAACTCGCCGCAGCCGCGGCGTCGGCGAGCAGGGGCGCGAGCCCGCTCTGGGTCG
>CAZTTL010000226.1:2912-6065 GCA_964616635.1 uncultured Rhodoplanes sp.
TGGACATGCGCGGGGTCGATCACCCGCGCGACCAAAGCCTCGACGACCTGTCCCGGCTGCAACGCCTGCGCGTCGCCGCCTCCTTGTGGGTTCAGCCCCACCGCAACGGGTGGAATGACAAGGTCCATGGCGGCCCGCCGGATGCAGAGATTCGCGCGAGGCTAGCCGACCGCGATGAACCGACCGTTAACCTCTGGTAGGCCGCCATCATGAGTTACCAGCGGATGCGCTCAGCGATACCGCTTACCCTGCCACCCCACGCGCGCAGTTCAGCACCAGCGCGGCGGCGTCGAACTCGGCGCGGCGGGACGCACGCCGTGCCAGGGCGATTTCGTCATGTCCCCACAGGTCCTGGTTCCAGTCTTCATCGACATGCGCGGCGGTCCAGGCCGCATCCGGCGCGATCACCCCCTCCGTAATCGCAAGCGCGATCAGCGCCGAGCCGGTCAGCGTGGTGATCACATGCGCGGCGCCGAGGGGCCAAGCGCTCGCCGGAATGATTCGCCGCATGGCAGCGAGCGCGGCTTCGGGCTGTTCGACAAACACCACGCCCTGGGCGAGAATGAAGCGTGCGCCGTGCATCTCAAGCGCCCAGGCGAGGATCGGGTCCCATTGCGCTTGCTGGCGCTCGACCAGCCGCTCGGGTCCGTCGGCGCGGTAGAACAGAAGATCGGAGCCGAGGTATTTTGCGATGTCCGTGGCAACCTCGGCCTGGGCCTGCGCCACACCGTCGATGATGGTGTTGGCGAGGCGCGTGAGCGGAAGCCGGGCAGGATCGATGAACTCATCCAGCGCCTGCCATTCCGCAGCGGCTTTTTGTGCAAGCGCCAGAACCGGAAAGGCGAGCGCCCGGCGGGCCGGCGTATGGACAGGCTTGCCGTCAAGCTCGACCAGGAACGTACCCGCCGCCTCACGCGCCGATGCCGTCGTGTAGAATCGGCGCCGGAGCGCGCGCAAATTGCGCTGGGCCGCCTCGTTCGGGTCGGTCACACGCGCACTGAACATGTCTTTGAAAAGATCGGCCATGGCCTCGTCTTCGCCGCGCTCGACCCAGAACGCAATCGCTTCAGGTTTGATCGATCGCGATCTTTGTCTTCTTGTTTGGTCGCATGATCCGTTCCGAAAAGTCTGCGACGTCTCGAAATCATGCTCTAGCAAAACGGGCGCGCCGACAGAACTGCTTTGACGTTGCGTTGGCGGGGCGAAGGCTCGGCTTCGCCCCGCTCGTTCCGTCTCATGTTAATGCAGATAGATAGTCGAAGGGCCGCGAGACCACCGATAGCTGTACTGGATGCAGGGACCGGCGAACGTGCCGGGAGCGCTTGGCGCCCACTTGACACAGACCCGGACCAGATGCCCCCGGCGCGCCTGAGCGTGATCGGGGGTAGCGACGAGGATGGCACATGCGACGGCAGCAACCGCGCCCATGATGCCCAATACCTTGGCCGTCATGAGCGCCCGCATGTGCTGCGGGCCGCCTCATTGGGATCGGTGACCCGCCCGTTGAAAACCTCATCGAATAGATTTGCTATGTCGTTGGCGGCCCTGCCGCGAAGCCCTGATTGTTATGACGACCATAAGTAAAACAAAAAGACGCGGTACAAGCCGCACTCTCTGGTTTTGACGACATAAATCGCCGTGACGGCACAGCTTGGACCGTCAGGACAGAGCATCCCGATAACCTGGAGCGCGCCCAAGCCGTCGAATCAGTGCCCTCGAATCAAACTTGGCCCGTCGATGCACTTGAGGATGCGGCAAGACTTCCGATTCCGGCATCGAGCAAAGCCCAAGTCGAAAGGAAGATGACATGAACAATTCGGCCATATTGGTGGCAGCGGCTGCGGCGCTGATCGGCATTGCGGTTGCGGCCAGCCCCGCCGATGCTCAGAGCACAGCCACCGGCAGCAGGGGCTTTCACAGAGGAGGCGGCGGCGGTCCCGCTCGTGGTCCAGTCCAAGGCGGTCTTGATATCGCGAAGAGCGGCCCGGGCGCCCACAGTCCTGGCGCCCGGGGCGGCGGCCACGCCAGGGGCCGTGGCGGCTGGCGCGGCGCCGGGCCTGGACCCGGCCCCCAATACCATGGCGGTCACGGTTACCATCGCGGCGGTCCCGGACCGGGTCTTGCGCTCGGTGCAGCCGCCCTCGGCCTCGCCGCGGGAGCCATCCTGGGCGCTCCCGCCTATGTGAATCCGCCACCGCCCCCGCCGCCCTATGCGGACGAGTGCATGCAGCAGGTGTGGTGGCGCGGCGCCTGGCGCTGGCGTAACGTCTGCGATTGATCGACAGATCCGCTCTCCCATGAAGGGGAGGGCTCAGGCCCTCCTGCCCCTTCCATGCCCCGCGCCGCGCAGCAATTTTTTGCGGCGCAGCATTTTCTGCTGAAAATTCATGTGGCTATCGGTCGCTTTGGTTGCCAAAATTTGATCGGATTGCCTTGTGACTAAACAATGAGTTGCGATCATGATCGCGGGTGACGCGATGCATTCCGTCGCGATCACGCAAGGCCTGTTATGAAACCGACCGATATCGCGAACCCGGACTATTTTCACAAGGTTGTCGACTGTCAGTGGGCTTGCCCGGCGCACACGCCGGTTCCGGAGTATATCCGGTTGATTGCCGCCCGCCGTTACAGCGACGCCTATATGGTCAACTGGCGCTCGAACGTCTTTCCCGGCATTCTCGGACGGACCTGCGACCGGCCGTGTGAACCCGCCTGCCGGCGCGGCCGCGTCGAGAGTGAGCCGGTCGCCATTTGCCGCCTCAAGCGCGTCGCCGCCGACTTCAAGGGCAATATCCGCGCCCGCCTGCCGCGCCCGGCGGTGCAGAAGAATGGCAAGCGCATCGCGCTGGTCGGCGGCGGGCCCGCATCACTGACGGTCGCGCGCGATCTCGCGCCGCTTGGCTACGCCTGCACCATTTTCGACCAGGACGAGAAGCCCGGCGGGATGATGCGCACGCAAATCCCGAAATTCCGCCTGCCGACCTCGGTGATCGACGAGGAGTGCGGCTACATCCTCGGGCTCGGCGTCGAATTCGTCGGGGCTAAGCGCATCGACAGCCTGAAGGGTTTGCTCGACGACGGCTACGACGCGATTTTCGTCGGCTGCGGCGCGCCGCGCGGGCGCGACCTCGACATCCCCGGCCGCAAGGAGGC
>CAZTTL010000227.1:0-6038 GCA_964616635.1 uncultured Rhodoplanes sp.
GAACCCTCGACCCCAACCTTGGCAAGGTTGTGCTCTACCCCTGAGCTACACCCGCGGACCCTGGCGACCAAGCCACCGAACCCTTCGTAACCCGAAATTCGCGCTCTTGGCAACTGATCGCAGAATTTTGGTTAAACCACGATCGACCGGCGCCTGTCGTTTGGTTCCGCCTGCAACGTCGCTTCCTCGCCTTAAGGACACCATGCCCGCTACCCCGGATGACCTCTTCGCCTTTCTCGATCGCCTGCAAATCAGCCATCGCACGGTCAGCCATCCGCCGCTCTTTACCGTCGAGGAGTCGCGCCGGTTGCGCGGACAGATTCCTGGCGGCCATACCAAGAACCTGTTCCTCAAGGACAAGCGGGGGGCGCTGTTCCTCGTGGTTGCGCTGGAAGACGCCGCGATCGACCTCAAGTCGCTGCACCATCGCCTCGGTGCGGCGCGCTTTTCGTTTGGCCCGCCCGACCTGATGCGCGCGACGCTCGGTATCGAGCCGGGGGCGGTCACCCCGTTTGCCGCGCTCAACGACACGGCAGGCCGCGTCGAGGTCGTGCTCGATCAATCCATGCTGGCACACGACACGCTGAACTATCATCCGCTCGTCAATACGATGACGACCTCGATCGGGCGTGAGGGTCTCCTGCGCTTCCTCGAAGCGACCGGCCACCGACCGCGCATCGCTGCGGTCTCCGACGGCTCGCTGCCATAAACGAGATCCCGTCCAGACCGGCAGCAAAGCATCTCTGCGAGGGTAGGCATCCGCAGAAAATCCTCTAGACTGCGGCGCGAGCCAAGCGACGGTGCGGCTCCGTTGCAACCGGTTGGGCGTTTTCCCATCTACAGCAGGATCGAAGCGCTCAGCGCACGGGCGATTGTCAGGGGCATTGCATGGTTCAGTACGGCGAAGCCGCGGCTACCGCGGACGATCTGATCAAGGACACGAGTACCAAGAGCTTCATCAAGGACGTGATCGAGGAATCGCGTCGGCAGCCGGTGCTGGTTGATTTCTGGGCGCCCTGGTGCGGACCCTGCAAGCAGTTGACGCCGCAGCTTGAAAAGGCGGTGCGCGCGGCCAAGGGCAAGGTCAAGCTGTGCAAGCTGAATATCGACGAGCATCCGGGCATTGCCGGCCAGATGGGGATCCAGTCGATTCCGGCGGTCATTGCCTTCGTCAACGGCCAAGCGGCCGATGGCTTTCTTGGCGCGCTGCCGGAAGGTCAGGTTGCCGCGTTTCTCGATCGGCTGACCCGGGGCAAGCTCGGCGGCGCGGAAACCGATCTGCTGAAGACGGCCGATGCGGCGCTGGTCGAAGGCGATGCCGCCGCTGCGGCGCAGCTCTATGCCGAGGTGCTGGCGCGCGACGCCGAGAATGTTCACGCGATGGCGGGCCTTGCCCGCTGCTATATTGAGACCGGCGCGATCGAGCAGGCGAAGCAAACGCTGGCGATGGTGCCCGCCTCCAAGAACAATGAGGCGTCGGTTGCCGCCGCACGCGCTGCGCTCGAGGTCGCCGAGCAGGCGGCAAGCCTTGGTCCGATCGCCGAGCTGGAGCAGAAGGTGGCCGCCAGCCCGCAGGATCATCAGGCCCGCTTTGATCTCGCGCTGGCGCTCAATGCCAAGGGCCGGCGCGCCGAGGCGGTCGATCATCTGCTCGAAATCGTGCGGCGCGACCGCAACTGGAATGACGATGCCGCCCGCAAGCAGCTCGTGCAGCTGTTCGAGGCATGGGGACCGACCGACGAGGCGACGATTGCCGGGCGGCGGCGACTGTCATCGATTCTGTTTGCGTGACCGGAGGAAGCGCGGTTGCCTGCGTTGCGGTCTGTTTTGCGATTCGAGCCGTCTTCGAGGAAAGTTGGATTGGTCCGTCCGATTGGACTTTTCTCCGGTGCAAGGCATGATGTTACCGCGTGCAGGGACGGAGACCTGCCATGCCGATGAATGCGGTCTATTGCGGTCCCGCTGATTTGCCCGGCACCATCCCGGTGTTTCCCCTGCCCGGTGCGCTGCTGCTGCCGCGCGGGCAGATGCCGCTCAACATATTCGAGCCGCGCTATCTGGAGATGGTGGACGACGCCTTCCGTAGCGGCCAGCGTCTGATCGGCATGATTCAGCCCGACACCGCTAATCCCGGACCGGAGGATAAGCCGAACCTGTACAAGGTCGGCTGTGTCGGCCGTATCACCCAGCTCGCCGAGGCGGGAGACGGGCGCTACCTCATCCAGCTGACCGGCGTCTGCCGGTTCCGCGTCGAGCACGAGCTTGCGGTGACGTCCGACTATCGGCAGTGCCAGGTCAGCTATGCGCCTTTCACCGACGATTTCATTGCGCGCAAGGGAGAGAATGACGTCGACCGCAAGGCGCTGCTTGCGGCGCTGAGCGACTTCCTGAGCGCCAACGATCTCAAGGCTGACTGGGAGGGAATCGAGAATGCACCGAACGAGGCGCTGGTCAATGCGCTGGCGATGATGTCGCCCTATGGGCCGGCGGAGAAGCAGGCGATGCTCGAAGCCCCCGACCTGAAGACCCGGGCGGAGGTTTTGATTGCAATCACCGAGATCGAGCTGGCCAAGGGGCAAACCGGGACCGAGCCCTCGCTGCAATAGCCAGAGCATGATCCCGAAAAGGTTGCAGACTTTTCGGGAAAAGATCATGCGACCAAACAAGGAGGCAAGGAGCGCGATCGATTCAAGTCAAGCGATCGCGCTCCTGGCTACGAACGCTCTTGCCTAACGGGTATGAACTCGTGCTACACCGACACCACACGCCGTAACCCTTTGCTGGATTTTCGTGAATGACGTCTCCCCCTGCTGACCGCGCGGCCGGTGCGGTCGATCCCAAGCTTCTGGAGATTCTGGTCTGCCCGCTGACCAAGGGTCCCCTCGAATATGATGCCGAAAAGCAGGAGCTGATTTCCCGCTCGGCCAAGCTCGCTTATCCGATCCGCGACGGCATTCCGATCATGCTGGTGGATGAAGCCCGCCGCCTCGACTGAGACGCGGCTGCCGGGGGGATGACCCATGCTCAAGGTTTGGGGCCGCAACACTTCGGCCAATGTCCAGAAGGTGATGTGGGCGATCGGCGAGCTCGGCTTGGCCTGCGAGCGTATCGATATTGGCGGCCCGTTCGGAAAGAACCGTGAGCCGTCCTACCTCGCGATCAATCCCAATGGGCTCGTGCCGACGCTCGAAGAGGACGGGTTCTACCTGTGGGAATCGAATGCGATCGTGCGCTATCTCGCGCAGAAGTTTGGTGCGGGAACGCTCGATCCGGCCGATCCGTGGGCGCGGGCGGTTGCCGGTCAATGGATGGACTGGCAGCTCACCGTCGCCGGACCGGCGATCTTTCCGGTGTTCTGGGGTTTGGTGCGCACGCCGCCCGATAAGCGCGATCACAAGGCGATCGATGCCGGCAAGGCCAAGACCATCGAGGCGATGGCGATCCTCAACGGCCAGCTCATGAAAACGGCCTTTGTCGCCGGCGATGCCTTCTCCTGCGGCGACATTCCGATCGGCGTCATCGCCCACCGGTTTGTGGCGCTGGTGCCGGATCGGCCGGCGATGAACGGCATCGACCGCTGGTATGCAGCGCTATGCGAACGCCCGTCGTTCCGCGCCGATATCGTTGACATCCCGCTGGTCTGATTGGGGTTTCAGCGACGAATCGGTGATGGCGTCAAGCTCAAATGCTGGCGTCGATCTGCAGTGGGTCTTTGCGGCCGCGGGCTTTGATGATCGCCGCGTTGAGCTCCCCGCCATAGATGAAAATCGTCGCCGTCCAATACAGAAACACGAGCGCGATCATCGGCGAAGCGAGACCCGCATACATCGAAACATAGGCGCCGGAGAACTGGGCGAGGTAGCGGCCGAACGCGATGGCGGCGATCAGCCACAGCGCCAGCGTTACGACGATGCCGGGAGCGATGTCGAACAGCACGCGGCGGCCGGCCGGCAGCCATTTGTGGACCAGCACCAGCGAGGACACGATGACGGCGGTGGCGACGCCGTAACGCAGGAGGGTGAGCTGACCCTCGATCTGACTCAGACCGGGGAAGAAGTGGGTCGCGGTGGCGAGGATTAGAGGTCCGAGCACGACGAAAAACGACAGCGCGATCAGTGCCAGTGCGCCGACGAGCACATAGGCGATCGATTCCAGCCGCAGCAACCACCAGGACCGCGTCTCCACCATGCCATAAGCGCGGTTGAGCCCGATGCGCAGGCTCTCGATCCCACTTGATGAAAAGAACAATGCCAGCGCGGCGCCGATGGTGAGCAGGCTGCCATGCGCGGTCGTCAGCACCCGGGCGATCTCATTGGCGATCGGTCCGGCGACCTCCTTCGGCCAAGCCTCGAGAAGAATTATCGCCACCTGGTCGGCGAGGTCCTGCGTCCCCATGAACCCGGTCAACGCCGTCACGAAGATCAGGAACGGAAACAGCGACATCAGCATTGACAGCGCGATGTGGCTGGCGATCGCCCAGCCGTCGTCCTTGGCGAACGAGCAGAACGCGGCATAGGCGATGCGCAAGATGTTGGTCAGGAAGCGCAATGGGCAGGGGTCCGGTCGACGGTTTCGTTCCCTTCGCGGGTGCGAAGAGGGCTTAGCAAGTCTTTCGCTGGCGACCTAGACCCTTTTCCGGCGAAGCATGCCCTCGAACTTGATCCGGGGCGTGGATGCGGGTTCGCCGCAGAAAATGCGATCACACGAGGAGAAACACAGCGATTTCCGATTCCACCGCAACGGAATTCGCTCTAAATCAAAAAAACCTGCACCGAATGGGGCATGCTGCCTTGCGCCGTCTGGGCTTTGAGTCCATTCAAGCAGGATTGTGGCACTGCAAAACTCAAGTCATTTCCGGAGATATCCATGTCACTTGCTGCGTTACGGGCAGAAACGGTTCCCGATCTCATCAGCGTCGCGCAGACCGCCGCCGGCGCGCTCGAAGCGATTCTGGCCGAGGCCATCAGCAAAGTGCGCACGCGGGTAACCGCCGATGGCAAAATTGCCGGCAGCCTGTTCGATCGCGAGCAGCGCGCCACGCACGGGCTGGCCTGGCTCGCGACCTATGTCGAAGCGGTGCGCCAGCTCGGTGCCTGGGCCGAGCGCATGAGTGCGGAGGGTCGGCTCGGCCAGATCGAGGAGCTGGTGGTGCGGATCGGGCTTGGCGAATATATCGCCCAGGTCGCCGGCGGTATCCCGATGAGCCAGGGCGAATTCGTCCGCCCGACCGATCTCGACCTCGACCCGCTCGACGTGATGCGCCGGCTCGGGCCGTCGCTCGCGGCGCTCGCCACCACGGGAAATACGCCGGAAAACCGCGCCAAGCTCGCCGAGTTGATCAGCGCGCATCACACGGCGACGCCCGGCGATTGCGGTCTCGACGAGACGCTGGAGCAGATCCGCGACGAGATGCGCAAGTTTGCCGATAGCGAGGTCATCCCGTACGCCCACCAGTGGCATCTGACCAACAGCTACATCCCGATCGAAACCATCGCGCATGTCGCCGAACTCGGCGTGTTCGGGCTGACGCTGCCGGAGGAGTATGGCGGCTTGGGGCTCGGCAAGGAGTCGATGTGCGTCGTCTCCGAGGAGCTGTCGCGCGGCTATATCGGCGTCGGCAGCTTGGGGACCCGTTCGGAGATCGCAGCCGAGCTCATCCTCGGCGCCGGCACCGAGGAGCAGAAGCAGAAGTGGCTGCCGAAGATCGCTACCGGCGAGGTGCTGCCGACCGCGGTCTTTACCGAGCCCAATATCGGTTCTGACCTCGCCTCGCTGCGGACCCGCGCAGTGCGCGAGGGCGATGTCTACAAGGTTTACGGCAACAAGACCTGGATCACCCATCCGGTCCGTGCTGACCTGATGACGCTCTTGGTGCGGACCAATCCCAAGGATCCCGGCTATCAGGGTCTGTCGATGCTGCTGGCGGAAAAGCCGCGCGGCACCGACGAGAACCCATTCCCGGCGGAAGGCATGTCGGGCACCGAGATCGAGGTGCTCGGCTATCGCGGCATGAAGGAATACGAGATCGCCTTCGACGG
>CAZTTL010000228.1:0-6015 GCA_964616635.1 uncultured Rhodoplanes sp.
TTGGCCAAGCCGACGTGCAGGCGTTCGAAACCGAAGGCCTGATCGGAACCGGCGCGGCCCCCGCTGTGCTCGCCTATCTGTTCCATCGGATTGAAGGGAAGCTCGACGGCCGGCCGACCTTGCTCATCGTCGACGAGGGTTGGCTTGTGCTTGACGAGTTCAGCTTCGGTGCGCAGTTGCGCGAATGGCTTAAAACCCTGCGCAAAAAGAACGCCAGTGTCGTATTCGCGACCCAGTCGCTTGCCGATATCGAACTCAGCCCGATCGCCCCCGCCATCATCGAGAGTTGCTTGACGCGGCTATTCCTGCCCAATGACCGCGCGATCGAGCCGCAGATCGCCGCCATCTATCGCCGTTTCGGCCTAAACGATCGCCAGATCGAGATCCTGGCCCGCGCGACCCCGAAGCGGGATTACTACTGCCAATCCGCCCGCGGCAACCGCATCTTTGAACTCGGCCTCGGTGACGTCGCACTCGCATTCTGTGCAGCTTCCTCAAAAACGGATCAGGCCGTCATCGCCGAAGTGCTGAGCGAACACGGCGGGACCGGTTTCGCAGCCGGCTGGCTGCGACGCAAAGGCCTCGATTGGGCCGCCGACCTTCTCACGCCAAAGCCGAACGCGCCGGAAAGTAACGGCACAGTCAATCGGGAGGTCGCACCATGACCCAGCATCACGCCTTACGAATGCTCCGGCTAAGCGGAGTTGCGCTCGTCGCACTTAGCCTTTCAAGTGCGTCGAGTTTAGCCCAGGCGCTCGTCTACGACCCATCGAACTACGCCCAGAATGTCCTGCAGGCGGTCCGCGCGCTTGAGCAAGTCAACCATCAGATCGCCGGCCTGCAGAACCAGGCGCAAATGCTGGTCAATCAATCGCGGAATCTCGCGAAGCTGCCGTACTCCGCTCAACAGAGTATCCAGCAGTCGCTCACGCGAACCCAGGAACTGCTCAGCCAGGCTCGGCGTCTCACCTACGAGATCGATCAGATTGACCGGGCGTTTGCGCGGCTTTATCCGGACGCCTATTCCGCATCGACCTCATCGCAGCAGCTGATAGGCGATGCGAAAGAGCGCTGGCAAAATTCTCAGGCCGCCTTCCAGGATTCGCTGCGGGTGCAGGCGGGCGTCGTCCAATCGCTCGCGACCACCCGCAGCGAGATCGACGCGCTGGTCTCGGTGAGCCAGTCCGCGGTGGGCGCACTGCAGGCGGCGCAGGCCGGTAATCAGTTGACCGCTCTGCAGATCAAGCAACTCGCCGATCTCACCGCGCTTATCGCCGCGCAGGCGCGCGCCGATAACCTGGCTGGCGCCCGCAACACGGCCAACCAGGAGCAGGCGCGCGCGCAGATTAGCCGTTTCCTCTCAAGCGGCCGAGGCTATCAGGCTCAGCCCGTTCAGTTGTTCCGATAGGAAGGGAACGGCGATGCTCAAAAAGCTCATCGCTCGCACTCTCCTTATTGCTCTGGCGACCGCCGTCACTGCCACGGCTACCACGTTGACGTACCGGGCCAGCAAGCGGTCGATCGCGGATACCAAAGCGCCCGCATCTAGCGCGGAGACCGCATGCAGGCGCAACCCCAACCGACCCCCTGATTGCCATCGGCTAATACGCAAGAGCCAAGCGCGGTTCTCTAAGCCGAGTGAACCATACGCCGACGAGACACATATTCCTTCGCTGGTCGAGCGATCCTCGCAAACTCCGGCGACCTCAGCGTCGGAAGCAACGGCCGAGATCGCGAACCGGTTTATTAGCTCGTCCCGCGTCAATCCAGGACGGCGTTTAACCGACAGCGACGAGGGGCGTTGATATGAACACCGGCGTCATCGATCGCTTCACCGATGTGTTCTCGCGTTACATTGATTCAGGTTTTGGCCTGCTTGGTGGCGAAGTCACGTTCCTCGCCTCGACCCTAATTGCGATCGACGTAACCCTCGCGGGCCTGTTCTGGGCCTTTGGGACTGAAGACGATGTGCTTGCCCGCCTGATCAAGAAGACCCTCTATGTCGGATTCTTCGCCTTCCTGATCGGCAACTTCAATGCGCTGGCGAAGGTCGTGTTCAACTCCTTTGCCGGCCTCGGTCTCAAGGCCGCGGGCTCCGCCCTGGCTGCCGATCAGCTCCTGCAACCCGGCCGCATAGCTCAGGTAGGGATCGATGCAAGCAAGCCGATCCTGCAGGCGGCGAGCCAGCTCCTCGGGTTCACCTCGTTCTTCGAGAACTTCATTCAGATCGCGGTTCTGATGATCGCCTGGCTCATCGTTCTCGTCTCCTTTTTCATTCTGGCGATCCAGCTTTTCGTCACCCTGATCGAATTCAAGCTGACGACACTCGCGGGCTTCGTGCTCATTCCCTTCGGCCTGTTCAACAAGACCGCGTTTTTGGCCGAACGCGTGCTCGGGAATGTAGTCGCCTCGGGCGTCAAGGTGCTGACGCTCGCCATCATCATCGGCATCGGTACGACACTTTTTAGTGAGTTCACGCGCGGGTTCGGGGGCGAGCAGCCGACCCTCGAGGACGCGATGGCGCTGGTGCTGGCAGCACTCTCGCTGCTCGGCCTCGGTATTTTTGGTCCCGGCATCGCCAACGGCCTGATCAGCGGCGGGCCGCAGCTCGGCGCTGGCGCGGCGGTCGGTACGGCGCTCGCCGCTGGCGGGATTGGCGTTGCCGGCGCGCTCGGCGCTCGCGCCGGCGCCGGCGCACTTGCCGGCGCCATGCGTGGTGGCGCAGCCATCACTAGCGGCGCAGCATCCGCTTATCGCACGAGCGCAACGGCCTCCGGCGCTACCGGAGCCCGGGCTGCAGCGGCGGGCGCCACGGGCGTCGCCCGCGCGGGGGCTGCGGCCATTGCGGATCGCTTCGGCGCGACGATGCAGCCAAGCTCAAGTGGCGCGTCCTCGACCAGTTCCACCAGCGCTTCCGCAGCCCCTCCGGAGTGGGCCCAGCGCATGCGCCGACATCAGACGATCGTGCATGGCGCCTCGGTTGCCGCCCACTCAGTCGGCTCCGGCGATCACGGCGGCGGCGGAAGCTCGATCTCGCTGTCGGAGGACCGTTGATGAGGCTGTTTCGCCGTCCATCCGTTCGCTATGGCCGCACGCCAGCGCCCGAGACACCCTATCAGAAGGCAGGCCAGGTTTGGGATGAACGCATTGGCTCAGCGCGGGTTCAGGCTCGCAGCTGGCGGCTCTTTGCCTTCGGCAATCTTGTCCTCGCCGGCGGGCTCGCGCTTGGCCTGATCTGGCAACACATGCGCGGCGCGGTCACGCCGTGGATCGTCGAAGTCGATCGCCAAGGCCGCGCACAGACCGTCGCGCCGGCACTTTCCGATTACCAGCCGACCGACCCGCAGATCGCCTGGCACCTCGCGCATTTCATTGAGAATGTGCGGTCCATTCCCGCCGATCCGGTGATCGTCCGCCAGAATTGGCTCGCCGCCTATAACTACGTCACCGCTAAGGGCGCCCTCGCGCTCAATGACTACGCTCGCGTCAACGACCCGTTTGCTCAGATCGGCAAATCGCAAGTCGCCGTCGAAATCTCGAGTGTGATCCGCGCCTCACCCAACTCCTTCCGGGTCGCTTGGATCGAGCGCCACTATGAGAACGGCAGTCTTGCCGCCACCGAGCGCTGGACCGCAATCCTCACCGTCGTGATCGCGCCGCCGCACGATGCCGAGCGCCTGCGCAAGAACCCGCTCGGCGTGTTCGTTGATGCCCTCAACTGGTCAAAGGAACTCGGGTGATGCGATCCCCATCATTGTTGTGCGTCTCCGCTGCGATCCTGCTTGCCGGCTGCGCCACCTTCAAGCCGCCAGCCATCAGCTATGACGATCCGCCCGAGCCCGCGGCGCTACAAGCCGAACCGCCCAAGCCGGTCGAGGTGGTCGAGTTGCCAAAACCGCTCCCCTTGCCAGGTCAACTCAAGCCTCTTCCCGGCCGAGCATCAAAGCCGGAGCCGCGTGATCCGCGGCAACGCGTCGACACCGCAAATGCCGCCGCCCGGGTCCAGCCCACGCGGTCCGGCTATATCAATGCGATTCAGCTCTATCCCTTTGCCGAAGGGGCGCTCTATCAGGTCTATGCCGCGCCAGGACAAGTCACCGATATTGCCCTGCAAGAGGGCGAACAGCTCGTCGGCTCGGGCCCGATCGCCGCCGGCGACACTGCGCGCTGGATCATCGGTGACGCCGAGAGCGGAACGAATGCCGCCAAGCGGGTCCACATCCTGGTCAAGCCAACCCGGCCCGATCTTCTCACCAATCTCGTCATCAATACTGACCGCCGCACCTACCACCTCGAACTGCGCTCGACCGAGAAGACCTATATGGCCTCGGTCTCGTGGCACTATCCGTACGACCGGCTGATTGCTTTGCATCAGCAGAACATTGTAGCGGAAGCGGTGACGCCCGTAGCAAGCGGCGTCGCGGTTGACAATCTGCGGTTCCGTTACGCCATTGACGGCGATTATCCGCCCTGGCGGCCACTTCGCGCCTTCGACGACGGCAAAAAGGTTTACATCGCCTTTCCGCGCGGCATCTCGCAAGGCGAAATGCCCCCGCTCTTCATCATCGGCCCCGAGGGCAAAACCTCGGAGCTCGTGAACTACCGTGTCCGCGGCAACCACATGATCGTGGACCGGCTATTTGCCGCAGCAGAACTACGCCTTGGTGACGGCAACTCTGAGCGACGCGTGCGCATCGTGCGGATCGACGGGAGAGCGCTGTGGTGAGCCATCAACCGGGCGATCGGCCACCTTGGGAGCCTGATCACACCCCGGAGCTACGCCTGCATCCCGAGTATCCGCCGGTCATGCGACTCTCGCGCAAAGTGATCATCAGTCTCGCGACCATCGCGGCGCTGGCAATTTCCGGGGCGCTGATCTGGGCCCTTAAGCAATCACCACGCAATCCGACAAGTGGCGGCGAACTCTATAATACCGAAGCCAAGCCGGTTCCAGATGCCCTTGCCAGCTTGCCGCGCGACTACGCCGCGATCCCGAAACCAAGCCCGCTGCCGCTGCCGCCTGGCGTTCCGCGGCTGGGGCGGCCACTGCCCGGCGATCTCGGCCGACCCATGCTGAGCGCCGGTGTGCCGCCGTCCGAGGCTTTTTCCGGAGCCGATCCCATCCAACAGAAGCTCGCTCAAGAGCAGGAGGCGGCACGCACCAGCAAACTGTTTGCAACGGTAAACGTTACGCAACGGCCGATCACCCCTGCGAACTTATCCACTTCGACTTCGGACGAGCGCTCTGGCTCTCTGAGCGGAAGAACTGATGCTCCGCCTCTCGATGGCGATTGGGTGCAGAATATGCAGGACCGCAAGCTCGCCTTTGTGAATGCGGCCGTGGATCGAAAGACGGTAAGTCCTGATCGCCTCGCCAATCCAGCATCGCGCTATGTGGTCCAGGCCGGTGCAGTCATCCCGGCAGCACTCATCACTGGCATCCGCTCCGATCTGCCGGGCCAGGTCACGGCGCAGGTCACCGAACATGTCTACGACAGCCCTACCGGGAAATATCTTCTGGTCCCGCAAGGGTCGAAGCTGATCGGCGTGTACGACAGCCAGGTCGCTTTCGGGCAGGATCGGATCCTCCTCGTCTGGACGCGGTTGATCCTGCCGAACGGCCGATCCATCGTGCTCGAGCGCCAGCCCGGCGCCGACGCCCAGGGCTTCGCCGGATTGGAGGACGAGGTCGATCATCACTGGGGTCGGCTTGCCGCCGCGGCCGCACTCTCAACGTTGCTCGGCGTCGGTGCCGAACTTGGCACCACAGACGCCGAAAACAACCTGCTCCGGGCGCTTCGGCACGGTGCCGCGACGAGCCTCAATCAGACGGGTCAGCAGATCGTCCGACGAAACCTCAACACCCAACCGACCCTCACCATCCGCCCAGGATTTCCGGTCCGCGTACTCGTGAACCGCGACCTCGTGCTCGCTCCTTACCGGACGTGAGCCGACGCCGCCTTACGAGCGCACGAATACGAGGAGAGCGCTATGGAAAAGCTCAAGCTTGCCGCC
>CAZTTL010000229.1:0-3943 GCA_964616635.1 uncultured Rhodoplanes sp.
TACGAGCGCTGACGCACAGGCTGCAGCTCCGCCTTCGCCTCATGGTCACAACTAGGCGATATCTGCTCCCGGACATGCATGCGCCGGGGCACGCAGTATCGTCAATTTTACTCGCGAATTTTTCGCCCAAGCCGTATATTAACAGTTGCGGGGGGGTGATGTTTCCCGATTCCTGCTTTGATCCTGCGTACGCCTCCGTCCAGAGCCGCAATGTTATCCTCGGAAATCCGATGGGCGTGTTGCGCGCAAAGGACGCGGTTTCCTGTAATTTTGTCGGTTTCCGCAGTGCGTTACGAACCAACAATAATGCGGGTTGGCGAGGATGGCTGAGGGCATTCCATCTGCATTTGCGGTCGATCTGACGAAGAAATGGCGAGCACTGGCCGAACGGCGCAAGGCTCACCTTGTCGACCTCTACGACAGCGGACGCTGGCGACTCTATTATAGCGAGCAGGAATTTGTCCTGCGGCTGCGTGAAGCGATCAGGATCGTCGAAAAATGGAGCGCGACCGAGCGATCCGCCGCTTGCGAGGCCGCGGCGCTGCCAAACAACCCGGCCGAAGCGGTCAACGGCGCGGGCTTTGGCGATGCCGACGAAGAGGTGCCGTCCGTGGCCGAAGCGGCTAACGGCGCGGGCTTTGGCGATGCCGACGAAGAGGTGCCGTCCGTGGCCGAAGCGGCTAACGGCGCGGGCTTTGGCGATGCCGACGAAGAGGGGTCCTTCGCCGAAGATGCTATCCGCGAAAGCGAGCCCGCCTAGCCGGCTGCCGTCGATCAGGAGCCGATGTCGGTGCGGCCCTCGTAGCGCTTGGCGCCCTCATCGTAGCGGTGTGGTTCGAGCCAGGCCTCGTTCTTCCACCAGACATGCTCGAGGCCGCATAGTGGACAGCGCGACAGGATGAGCGTGTCCGGCAGCCGGGCGAAGGTCGCCTCGTCGATTTCGATGCCGGTCGAAACGGCCTGCCCCCGATAGGGGCATCGGATCATGACAATGCTCACCGTAGAACCCCGTCGCCAAGCACCATCTCGATGCGCGATAAGGACGAATGCTCCAATCCGAATGTTTTCTGACAAAGTATTGCGCGAAGATTGCGGCTGAGCGTCTTCGTGACACTACTTATATATTACACTACTTATATTGCTGGTCTGATGCCGAACGAAGCTGTGGGTTCAACCGGCGATAATCGCGAGCATAGCCATAGGTCCGGGCGAGCGCCGCAGGCTCGACGCCAAGCCAGTAGGCGAGCCGCAACCGCCACATCAGGACGATCGTGCGCAGGACGCCATGGTTTTCCCAGCGCCGCCCCGAGGTGATCGCACGCGGTGCCAGGCATAGCGGCGGCCCGGAGCGTTTGAGCCGGCTTGAGAGCGCAACGTCCTCCATCAGCGGAATCGCCGGATAGCCGCCGATCTGCTCGAACAATGCGCGCCTGACAAAGATCGCCTGATCGCCGGTCGCAATGCCGGTCAGCCGTGAGCGCAGGTTCATCATGAAGGCCACGACCGGCAGCAGCGGATGCCGGCCGGCGATCTTTACGTCGAAGCGGCCCCACGACCGGCCGGTGCGGGCAAGACCTTCCATGACCAGCCGATCGGCGTCGTTCGGCAGGCGCGTGTCGGCGTGGAGGAAGATGAGCACCTCACCCGTCGCGGCGTGGGCGCCGGCGTTCATCTGCAGGGCTCGCCCGCGCGGTGCCGTGATCACCCGATCGGCGAGGGGAGTGGCAAGGGCAACCGTTTCGTCGCGGCTGCCGCCGTCAACCACGATGATCTCGGCGGCATGCTCCCGCAGCGGCCCAAGCTCGCGCAGCGGCCCAAGCTGCCGCAGCGCGTCGGCGATTCCATGAGCTTCGTCGAGCACAGGAATGACGATCGACAGCCTCACTCCGCCGCCTCGTCAAGCGCACCGCCACAGCTCGATCCCTGCCCGGCGGTGCAGCCGAAGCAATGTCCGGCGACGCGGATGGAACGGCTGACGAAGGTGGGATCGAGCAGCGTCGCAAGATGGAGCCGGTCGGTGCAGCCATTCCCGCGGGGGGACAGCGGCAGGTCGAGCATCTGATTGAAATCGCAGTCGTAGAGAAAGCCCTGCCAATCGACCGAGACGAGATCGCGGCACATCACCTTGGCAAGGTTGTCGGCGTGATGCGCGCTCTGCAGCAGCGCGAGATAGCGCGCAAACTCACGCTTGGCGAGGAGGGTCGCGCCGAACCGCTGGATCGGCATATTGGCAAGCGTCAGCAGGTTGTTGAAGCGCACGCCATGGTCGGCGCCAAGCTCGCGCCGGTAGTCGGCTTCGAGCGCAGCCTGCGGCGGCGGCAGGCTCGGGCCTTGCGGGTTGTAGACGAGGTTGAGCACGAGGCCGCTGCCGTCGCGGCCATAGCCGAGCGCGTTGAGCCGCCGCAGCGCCCGGATCGAGGTCGCAAACACGCCGCGGCCGCGCTGCTGGTCGACATTGCATTCGCGATAGCAGGGCAGCGAGGCAATGATCTCGACCTCCTCCGCGGCCAGAAAGTCGGCAAGGTCGGCGTGATCCGGCTCTTCGAGAATGGTGAGGTTGCAGCGGTCGATCACCTTGACGCCGCGCTTGCGCGCGGTGCCGACGAGCCGGCGGAAATGCGGGTTGAGCTCAGGCGCGCCACCAGTCACGTCGAGGGTTTCAATGCGCCGGCGGTTGAGCACTTCGATCACGAGGTCGATGGTCTCGCCGGTCATTTCCTCGGTCCGGCCCGGCCCGGCATTCACATGGCAATGCACGCAGGACTGGTTGCAGCGATAGCCGACATTGACCTGCAGCGTGCTGATGCTGCGCCGGCGCAGGGCAGGGAAGGGGATCGTCTGCAGTAGCGGCCAAGTATCGCGCATCGGGGTCCTTCGGGCAGCTAATCAACGTAATTCGCCGGAAAATGCCCGGCCGTTACATCGAAAGGGACTCAAATCGCGATACAGACCTTGCCGAAATGCTTGCCGGCCTTGAGGTGGTCAAGCGCGGCGCGCAGCTCGGCGAGCGGAAACACCCGGTCGACCACCGGCGTTAGGCCGTGGTGCCCGACCGCCGTCAGCATCGCCGCGAACTGGTCACGGTTACCGACGATGACCGGCTGCAGGGTGATGTATTTGGCAATCAGGATCGGCACATGCAGCGGTAACTTGGCGCCGGTAACGACGCCGATGATGCTGACCGCGCCGCCCACCCGCACCGCGCGAAACGACTGCGACAGCGTCTGCGCGCCACCGGTATCGACCACGAGATCCACGCCGCTGCCGGCGAGAGCGAATGCCGTCTGCCCCCAGTTTTGATCCTCGTTGTAGTTGATCAGGTGCTGGGCGCCGATCGCGCGCAGCCGCTCAAGCTTCTCCGTAGACGACGACGTCGAGATGACAGCGGCGCCCGCCATCCGCGCGAACTGCACCGCGAACAAGGCGACGCCGCCGCTCCCCTGCGTCAGCACGCTGTGGCTCGGGCCGATGGCATGCTGGGAGATGACCGCGACCCAGGCGGTGAGCGCGGCGCAGGGCAGCGTTGCTGCCTGGACATCATCGAGATGCGCGGGCACCGGCAGGATCGCGTCCTGTGGAAACACGCGGTACTCGCAGGCGACGCCGTCGACGGAGCCGCCGAGCGTCGCGCGCAAACGCTCCTCGCTTGCCGGACCGCCCGGCCAGGCGGCGAAGAAGCAGCCGACCACGCGGTCGCCAACCCGCCAGCGGGTGACGCCAGGACCGCATTCCACGATCTCGCCGGCGCCGTCCGACAGCGGTACCAGGTCGCCGCGCTTTTGTTGCGTGCCGTAGCCGCCATTGATCATGAGAAGATCGCGGTAATTCAGCGAGGCGGCGCGCAGGCGCACCAGGACCTCGCCGGCGCCGGGCCGCGGCTCCGGCCGCTCGATAATCTTCAGGTTGTCAATGCCCAAGGGTTCGACGACGGCGACTTTCACGG
>CAZTTL010000229.1:4043-5935 GCA_964616635.1 uncultured Rhodoplanes sp.
TGCCTCACCGAAGAGACGATCGAGACACTCTACCTGCTGGGCGAGGATGCGCGCATCGTCGGCGTGTCCGGGTTTGCGCAGCGCCCGCCGCAGGTGCGCAAGGAGAAGCCGCGGGTGTCGGCCTTCACCAGTGCCGATATCGACGGCATCGCGGCGCTATCGCCCGACCTCGTGCTCACTTATTCCGATCTGCAGGCCGATATCGCCGCACAACTGATCCGCCGCGGCATCGCCGTCCACGCCTTCACCCATCATGACCTCGCCGGGATTTTTTCCATGATCCGCATGCTCGGCGCCATGGTCGGGGCGGCGGAGAAGGCGGACGCGCTGGCCCGCGACTACGAGCAGCGCTTGGCGACGGTCGCGGCAAGCGCTGCACCCGCGCGGCCGCGGGTTTTCTTCGAGGAATGGCACGAGCCGATCATCGCCGGCAGCCGTTGGGTGTCGGAGCTGATCGCGATTGCCGGCGGGACTGATGTGTTCCGCGACAAGGCCCGGCACCACGCGGCCAAGGACCGCTTCGTCAGCACCGATGAGGTCATCGCGGCGGCGCCCGACATCATCATCGGCTCATGGTGCGGCAAGCAGTTCAAGCCGGACCAGGTCAAGGCGCGGCCTGGCTTTGGCGCGATCCCGGCGGTGCAGCGCGGGCGGCTCTATGAGATCAACTCGACGCTGATCCTGCAGCCCGGCCCGGCGGCGCTCACCGACGGCCTCGACGCGCTACGCGCGATCATATCGGGCGGAGACGGTCGATAAAAACCCTCCCCTCCAATTCGTAGCCCGGAAGGAGCGCAGCGAAATCCGGGAGCAGCATGGACAGTCACGCGCCGGTCCCGCATTTCGCTGCGCTCCACGCCGGCTACGCTTGCAACACCTCCTCCTGCCTCACCATGAGGAGCCTGCACAGCGGGCGTCTCGAAGGATGCTGGCCTGCACTGCAGCGACCCATGGTTCGAGATGCGCGGCTTCGCCGCGCTCCTCACCATGAAGTAGTTCAGGTGTCGGCCGCAGACCGGTCAGTCAGTCAGTGCCCCAGCGCGGCCTTCAGCGTCTTGAGATGGTCGAGGCGGGTGGCGGCCTTGTCACGGGCGCCTTCGTCCTTGGCGTCGGCGATATCCTCCTCGGCATCTTTTATCGCTTGGTCGATCGCCGCGGGATCGAGCTCATCGACCGGCGTCACCTCCTGGGCGAGCACCGTAAGGCCGTTCGGCGACACCTCGGCAAAGCCGCCGCGCACCACGATCATCATCGGCGCGGCGCTGTCGGGATGGATGGTGAGCACGCCCGGCCGAATGGTCGCGATGAACGGCGCGTGGCCGGCGAGCACGCCGAAGTCGCCCTCCTCGCCCGGCACGTCGACCTGCGTGACCTCGCCGGAAAACATCAGCCGCTCAGGCGACACAAGCTCGAAATGGAAGGTGGTCATTCGCTTCGCTCCACAGGCCTGCTCCCTCCCCCTTGAGGGGGAGAGTTGGGGAGGGGGTAAACCTCCTACGGGCGGGAAGGCTTACCCCCTCCCGGTCGGCTGCGCCGACCGACCTCCCCCTCAAGGGGGGAGGTGTTGTCAGATCACGCCGCTTCCGCCGCAAGCCGCTTGCCCTTCTCCACCGCCTGCTCGATGGTGCCGACCATGTAGAAGGCGGCCTCCGGCAGGTGGTCGTACTGGCCTTCGCACACCCCCTTGAAGCCCTTGATGGTGTCGCCAAGTTCGACGAACACGCCGGGCGTGCCGGTGAACACTTCAGCGACGTGGAACGGCTGCGACAGAAACCGCTCGAGCTTGCGGGCGCGCGAGACGGTCAGCTTGTCCTCTTCCGACAGTTCGTCCATGCCGAGAATGGCGATGATGTCCTGCAGCGCCTTGTAGCGCTGGAGGATCTGCTGCACCT
>CAZTTL010000230.1:0-5914 GCA_964616635.1 uncultured Rhodoplanes sp.
CGTTCCGCACCGTCTACATCCACGCGCTGGTGCGCGACGAGCGCGGCGCCAAGATGTCGAAGTCGAAGGGCAATGTCATCGACCCGCTCCAGCTGATCGACGAATATGGCGCCGATGCGCTGCGTTTCACGCTGGCGGCGATGGCCGCGCAGGGGCGCGACATCAAGCTCGCCAAGTCGCGGGTGGAGGGCTACCGCAATTTTGCGACCAAGCTGTGGAATGCCTGCCGCTTCGCCGAGATGAACGGCTGCGCCACGGTCGCGGGGTTCGATCCGGCGGGAGCGCAGGAGACGCTCAACCGCTGGATTGCCCACGAGACGGTTCGCGCCGCCTGCGCCGTGACCGAAGCACTCGAAGCCTACCGGTTCAACGATGCCGCTGCCGTCATTTATCAGTTCGTCTGGAACGTCTATTGCGACTGGTATCTCGAACTGGTGAAGCCGGTGCTGCTCGGCCCGGACGGCGTAGCCAAGGCGGAAACGCGGGCGATGGTTGCCTGGGTCCGCGACGAAATCCTCAAGCTGCTTCACCCGTTCATGCCGTTCGTTACCGAAGAGCTTTGGGCGGTGACGGCCGAGGGTTTGGGCGAGGGGACATGGGAAGGCAAGCGTGGGACCCTGCTGGCCCTGGCCCCCTGGCCGCTCACAGAGGGGCTGGAGGCCCCGGAGGCGGAAGCCGAAATCGGCTGGGTAATCGATCTCGTCAGCGCCGTCCGCTCGGTGCGTTCGGAGATGAACGTTCCCGCGGCCGCGCAAATTCCCCTGGTCCTGGTTGCGGCATCCGATGCGGTGCAACGGCGGGCCGAGCGCTGGGCGGAATTCATCAACCGGCTGGCGCGGCTGTCCGGGCTGTCTTTTGCGGCGAATGCGCCGCGTGAGGCGGTGCAGATCGTGGTGCGCGGCGAAACGGTGGCGTTGCCGCTGACCGGAGTCATCGATATCGCGGCGGAACGGGCGCGCCTGCAGAAGGAAATGGCGAAGGCCGACGCCGACATCGCCCGCGTCGATGCCAAGCTCAACAGTGCGGATTTCA
Source organism: uncultured Rhodoplanes sp. (assembly GCA_964616635.1). GTDB lineage: Bacteria > Pseudomonadota > Alphaproteobacteria > Rhizobiales > Xanthobacteraceae > Rhodoplanes. The sequence continues at coordinate 1,033 of CAZTTL010000230.1, forward strand.
TCTCCCGCGCGCCTGAGGAGGTGATCGATGGCGAGCGCGAAAAACGCGAGGACGCTGCTGCCCGCCGCAACAAGATCGCCGAGGCCTTGGCGCGGCTGAAAGTCGCGAGCCGAGCGATCGCTTAGAGCGAAATCCGACCTGACGGAATCGCAATTCGCTCTATTTCTCTTTGAGTGATCGCATTTTCTGCGGCGAACCGGCGTCCACTTCGCCGGAAAATGCTCTAAGCCCGCGCGTTCGTGCATTCGGCTTGGGCATGGGGTGGGGTGTGCACTCGCTTTATGCAATTTGCGGGCGCGATGAGCGCCGACCGCACCATCGTCCGCGGAATTTTCCCACAATCACGTCAGCAGCCCCACGAATCGCTTAAAATCCGTTCGTGTTGCCGATAATATAAGCATAAATATAAGCATACCCGCCGCGAGCAGTTTACTCGCGTTTTTTCGCATCGCGTGGCCCGCCGGGGCCTGTTTCAGGGGGCGTCTTCCATGAAGTTCATTACCGCCGTCATCAAGCCCTTCAAGCTCGATGAGGTTCGCGACGCGCTGACCAAGATCGGCGTGCAGGGCATGACCGTCGCCGAGGTCAAGGGCTATGGCCGTCAGAAAGGGCACCGGGAAATCTACCGGGGGGCCGAATACAACGTGACCTTCCTTCCGAAGGTGCGGGTCGACATCGCTATCGGCGACGCGCTGGTCGACCAGGTGGTCGAGACCATCAGCAAGGCGGCGCGCACCGGGCAGATCGGCGACGGCAAGATCTTCATCACGTCGATCGACCAGGCCTATCGGATCCGCACCGGCGAGACCGACCAGGACGCTCTGTGATCCGCCGGGGCAGGGGGATTCTCATGGATCGACTGGTGCGGCAGCGCTGCATGATCGGCGGCGCGCTTGGTGCTGTCTTGTGCACGCCCGAAATCGCTTTCGCCCAAGGCACCGCGGGAACGATCAATGCGGCCGACACCGCATGGATGATCGCGGCGACCGCCTTAGTGCTGATGATGTCCATTCCCGGCCTCGCGCTGTTCTATTGCGGCATGGTGCGCAAGAAGAACATTCTCGCCACGATGGCGCAGACGCTGGTCTGCGTGATGCTGTGCTCGTTGCTGTGGTGGGCGGTGGGTTACAGCCTTGCCTTTAGCGGCGATGGTTTTTTGCTGGGTGGGCTTGAACGCGCAGCCCTGCGCGGCGTCGGCCTTGAGACGACAAACCCGATCGCCAAGACCATCCCGGAAGCGCTGTTCATGCTTTACCAGATGACCTTTGCGGTCATCACCGTGGCGCTGGTCGCGGGATCGGTTGCCGACCGCATGCGGTTTTCCGCCTTCATCTGGTTTGCCGCGGGCTGGCTGCTGTTCGTCTATGTCCCGATCGCCCATTGGGTATGGGGCGGTGGTTGGTTGGGGTCGCTCGGCGTGCTCGACTTCGCCGGCGGACTTGTCGTGCATGTCAATGCCGGCATAGCGGGCCTCGTCGCCGCCTTTGTGCTCGGCAAGCGCCACGGCTACGGGGTGGACAATTTCGCGCCCTTCGATCTGTCGCTCGCGGTGATCGGAACCGGCCTGCTGTGGGTCGGCTGGTTCGGATTCAACGGCGGCTCGGCGCTCGGCGCCAATTCACGCGCCGTGTTCGCGATCGTTGCGACGCATCTCGCCGCCGCCGCCGGCGCGCTGACCTGGATGGCACTCGAATGGTGGTCCCGCGGCAAGCCATCCGTGCTCGGAATGATTTCTGGGGCGATTGCCGGGCTCGGGACGATTACCCCGGCGTCGGGCTTCGTCTGGCCCTGGCACGGCGTGGTGATCGGCGTGATCGCCGGCGTCGTGTGCTTCTATGCCTGCACGTGGCTGAAAACCCGGCTCGGCTACGACGATTCGCTCGACGTCTTCGGTGTCCACGGCATTGGCGGAGCGACCGGCACGCTGTTGACCGGAGTATTTGCGGCCGCCGCGCTATCGATCACGCCCGACGTCCCGGCAGGCTATTCGGGCCTGTTCGAAGGCCATCCGCATCAGGTGCTGGTGCAGTTCAACGGTTTGATCGCAACGCTGTTCTGGTCGGGCGGGGTCACTTACGTGCTGCTGAAAGTGATCGCGGCGTTCGTGCCGCTGCGCGTGCCTAAGGAACAGGAGATCGAAGGGCTCGACGTCACCCAGCACGGCGAGGCGCTGCAATAAAAAACGCATCCTCCACTACCCTGGTCTTTCGAACCGGAAGGCCGTCCTGGTGCGGAGCCCGAAACGTGCCGCTACCGGCTACCCTCGCGATAATCGGCGATCTGCTTGCGGCTTCTTTCGATCAGCCTTTGGCTCTTCGCGATCTGATTCAAGTGCAGCGCGATCGGTCTCTTAGCCATCGACGCCCTGTCGATGATGACGAACGCTACGTCCATTGCTGCCGATCCGCGAGTAAAACAACAAAAACCTCCCGCGAAATCATGCCGCACCTGCTGCGTCAGCAATAGTGACTGTAAAATGCGAACGTTGTATTTCGGTTTCTGTTCATTACCAAATAATCATGGAAGTTTTGTCACAGTAGTTCCGTTCGGAAACGGCTTGCTGAGATAGGGCGAGGACCTGGCGCCGTAACGCCACGGCCGATCCGCCGCCTTGGTGATGCCGATCCGAGGCCCGGCAACAACCTCCCAAGGTTCTGATGGCAGGCGCAATTCGAACGGCGGCCGGTCGAGCCGGGTGCCATTCTGCGCAACGGTGATGGCCAGCGCCTGGCACAGCCGCCCGGGGCCGGCACAGAGCAGCCGCGCGTCGGCAAGGCCGCGCCGTCGCTGCATCAGCGCAAGCCCGACGGTTGGGGCCAGCGCGCGGATCAAAACGGCACTCGCGCTGCCTTCCGCCTCGCAGACGAAGTTCAGGCACCAATGAATGCCGTAGGAGCGGTAAACATAAGCGTGCCCTGGCGGTCCGAACATGACGGCGTTGCGCGCGGTGCGCCCGCCAAAACTGTGCGCGGCCGGATCGGTGTGGTGGTAGGCCTCGACCTCGACGATCAAGCCGCCAACGCCTTTGAACAGCAAGGTCGCTCCAATCAGCGCGGGCGCGACCTCGTGGACGCTGCGATCGAAAAAATCGGGTGCGATCGGTTGGCCGCTCGTCATAGCAGCGGCGAGCCACCATGACCCTCTCCCCTTGCGGGAGAGGGTGGCGAAGGCGAGTACCGCGAGCCGGAGCCGGGTGAGGGGGGGCCTAGGAAAAAGCACCCCTCACCCGCCCTCGCTCCGCTCGGGCCCCCTCTCCCGCAAGGGGAGAGGGAAGGTTTAGCCGCCTCCGGCTTCAAGCCTCCCATCGGGTGCCCGTCACCCCCGCCCGCGATAGGGCGCGACGCCCTGGTCGGGGACGAAGACGCCGGCGGGCAGCCGCCCGGACTGAAAGAACACGTCGATCGGCATGCCGCCACGCGGATGGAAGTAGCCGCCGATGCGCAGCCAGCGCGGCTTCAACAGCGCGACCAGTTTCTTGCCGATCGCCACCGTGCAATCTTCATGGAATCCTGCGGTGTTGCGAAAGCTGTTGAGATAAAGCTTCAGCGATTTCGACTCCACCAGCCAGCGCCGCGGCACATAGTCGATCACGATGATAGCGAAGTCCGGCTGGCCGGTGACCGGGCAGAGCGTGGTGAATTCGGGAAAGGTGAACCGCGCCGTGAAGGTGGTATCGGGATGTGGGTTCGGCACCCGGTCGAGCCGCGCCTCGCCGGGTGAAGCGGGCAGGGGGGTCGGACGGCCGAGCTGGAGGGGACGGGATTTTTTGGCAATCATGACGTACTCCGGCCATCAATCTATCCGATCACGCTACCGCATTCATCACCCGCCAAGCCGCGCTTGGCCGCGATGTTGCGGCCTAATAGAAGGCACCATCGTATTCACAATTTCCCAAAAACGGGGGCCCAATGACCGCCATTGTCGATGTGATCGGCCGTGAGATTCTGGACAGCCGCGGCAATCCGACCGTCGAGGTCGATGTCATTCTGGACGACGGAAGCAAGGGACGCGCGGCAGTGCCGTCCGGCGCCTCGACCGGCGCCCATGAAGCCGTCGAGCTGCGCGACGGCGACAAGAAACGCTATCTCGGCAAGGGCGTGACCAAGGCAGTGGAGGCGGTGAACGACGAAATCTACGACGCTATCAGTGGCTTCGATGCCGAAGAGCAGGCCAAGATCGACGAGACCATGAGCGCGCTCGACGGCACGCCTAACAAGGCGCGGCTCGGCGCCAATGCCATTCTCGGCGTTTCGCTCGCCGTCGCCAAGGCTGCCGCCGAGGCCAAGGGTTTGCCGCTCTACCGCTATGTCGGCGGCACCGCCGCGCGCCTGCTGCCGGTCCCGATGATGAACATCGTCAATGGCGGCGTCCACGCCGACAACCCGATCGACTTCCAGGAATTCATGATCATGCCCCTCGGCGCGCCGACTTTCGCCGAGGCGCTGCGGATGGGTTCCGAGGTGTTTCACACGCTGAAGGCGGAGCTGAAGGCGGCCGGCCACAACACCAATGTCGGCGATGAGGGCGGGTTTGCGCCCAACCTGCCATCGGCCGACGCCGCGCTCGGTTTCGTCATGAAGGCGATCGAGAAAGCCGGCTACAAGCCCGGAGATGATGTCTGCATTGCGCTCGACCCAGCGGCAAGCGAGTTCTTCAAGAACGGCGTCTACGACTATGAAGGCGAAGGTAAAAAGCGCTCGCCTTTGGAGCAGGCGAAGTATCTGGAGGAGCTTGTTTCGCGCTATCCTATCGTCTCCGTCGAGGACGGCATGGCGGAGGATGACTGGGAGGGATGGAAGGCGGTCACCGACCTTCTCGGCAAGAAATGCCAGCTCGTCGGCGACGACGTTTTCGTCACCAACGTCAAGCTGCTCGCCGAGGG
>CAZTTL010000231.1:0-5889 GCA_964616635.1 uncultured Rhodoplanes sp.
ACCTGCGACCTGGAGTACCCAAAACTCCCGCGCTACCAGGCTGCGCTATGCCCCGGAACAGGCGCTGAGCCGATCCACGCCTCGCAATACACGCTTCCCCCGAAGCCAGCAACACGCAGGCATCGAGCGCGGTTCGCCACCACCGATTAACCCATCGCACACCGTCTCACGGGCCTGCGAGATGGGCAGCGGCGGCAAATGTCGGGTCAGTTACGGGCAAAGATCGGTGGGCCAACCCGGTCGCCGGGCGCGATGCCGAGCTTTTTCGTAGTTCCGCCAGCGACTTCCAACACCGCACTGACCGGCCCGCCGGACGGAATGATACGCTCCGACAAGGGCTCGGTGTTTTCCGCGATCCGCCGAATCTGGCCGTCGCCCTTGATGAAGATCATGTCGAGTGGGATGTAGGTATTGCGCATCCACATCGATACGTTTTCTTCACCGTCGAACTGGAACAACATGCCGTGGCGCTCGGGAAGCTCGCGGCGGAACATGAGGCCACGCGCCCGGTCCTCGTCCTTGTTGACGACCTCCACCGAGAACACCTGGACGCCGTTGCGCGTCGCGATTTCCAGAACGGCCGTGTCGAGCCCCGAGATTTTCGAGCCCGCCGGCCCGCCGGCCGCGGCGACCAGCACAATCAGGGCGAAAAGGCTCTTCAATATCGTAGTGCGTCGGATCACGATAACCTCGGAAAATAGCGAGACGCTGGTGCCGGCGCCATCCAAGGCGCAGCGACGAACCGCTATCGTGGCGGTCGGTTCAGGTCAATGCGACGCCAGCGCATGGACCGCGCCGTCCGGCCGCACCTCCGCCGCCATGAGGCCCTTCGGTCCGGGTCCGAACCGAACAAGAACCGTCTGACCGGGCCGAAGTTCCGTGATGCCATAGCGGCGCAACGTCTCCATATGCACAAAAATGTCGGGCGTGCCCTCACCTCGGGTGAGAAAGCCGAACCCGCGGAGCCGGTTGAACCATTTCACCACGGCGCGCTCAAGGCCGCTCGTGGCCATCACCGTGACATGGGTGCGCGGCGGCGGCATCTGCGCCGGGTGGATCGCAGTCGATTCGTCCATCGAAACGATTCGGAAGGCCTGCAGGCCTTTCGGCCGCGCCAGCGCCTCGCAGACGATGCGCGCGCCTTCATAGGCGGTTTGGTACCCGTCGCGACGCAAGCAGGTGACATGGAGCAGGACGTCCGGCATGCCGTTATCCGGCACGATGAAGCCGTAGCCCTTCGCCACGTCGAACCATTTGATCACGCCGGTCACTTCAACGACGGCAGTCGCGGCCTCATCGGGAAGCTCGCCGACCCCCTCCTCGCCGTATGACAAGCCCAATCCCTTGGACCCAATGTCGTCCGAACCAAAATCGTCCGTCGCCATGAGGACGTACGCCGCCGCTTCCTGGCGCCTCTTGGCGGGCGCTTAAACGAATCTTCTTACACAAACATATCGATGCGCGCCGCAATGGAAAACAGGAAAATGAGCACGCCTCACCGGGCTGTGTACGACGGCGTTCGCCGGCATTGAGAAACCGAATCAAATCAATGGCCAATGAATGGCTCGAGCACACGGCCGATATCATCGTGGATAACAAGGTCGGCAACCGCATCAAACTCAGTTGGCTCGCGGTTGAGGATGGCCAGCCGGGCGCCGCTCTGCTTCGCCATCAGCGGAAAGCCGGCTGCCGGCCAGACGACGAGCGATGAGCCGATCGCCAGGAACAGATCGCACCCGCGCGCCATCGCTTCGGCCCGCCGCAAGGCCGTTGCCGGCATCGACTGGCCAAAGGAAATCGTCGCCGTCTTGATGAATCCACCGCAGCCGCAGTCGGGAGCGCGCTCGCCGGCAGCGGCGAACTGTTCACGCACCCAGGCGATTTCGTAGCGGCGTCCGCAGGCGAGGCAGGACGCATAGGTGGTGTTGCCGTGCAGCTCGACGACATCGTCGGCGCCGATTCCCGAGTGCTGGTGCAGATTGTCAATGTTCTGGGTGACGACGCCGGGCGCTTTGCCGGCGCGATAGAGGCTTGCCAATGCGCGATGGCCACGTCCTGGCTGCGCCGCAGCAAAAGCCTCCTCCATGGCGAAACGACGCCGCCATGATTCGTTGCGCGCCTCCTGCTGCGCCACGAACTCGTCGAAGGGGATCGGGCGATATTTTGCCCACAGCCCGCCCGGCGAGCGGAAATCCGGAATGCCGCATTCGGTCGAGATGCCGGCACCGGTGAACGGCAGCACCACCTGTGCCTTTTCGATCAGCTCAGTGAGCAGCCGCCGACCTGTCTCGATGTCGGGAGCGATCATATATGCCTCTCAGGCGGCCTGCCCTCGCACGCCGCCAACGATGCGAATGAGGTTTCGATGAGATATCTGCATACCATGCTGCGCGTCCGCAATCTCGACGCCGCGCTCGACTTCTACTGCAACAAGCTCGGCCTCATCGAGGTGCGCCGGATCGACAGCGACCAGGGCCGCTACACGCTGGTCTTTCTCGCGGCGCCGGACGACAAGTCGCTGGTGGCGACCAGCCAGGGTCGCCCTGCCCCGCTCGTCGAGCTCACTTATAACTGGGATACCGAGCACTATGGCGAGGCGCGCCATTTTGGCCATCTCGCTTTCGAGGTCGACGACATCTATGGGACCTGCCAGCGGCTGAAGGATGCCGGCGTCACCATCAACCGGCCGCCGCGCGACGGCGTGATGGCGTTCGTGCGCTCGCCCGACAACCAATCGATCGAGCTCTTGCAGAAGGGCAATCCCCTGCCGGTGCAGGAGCCTTGGAAGTCAATGCCGAACACCGGGCATTGGTGATCGGCTGTACCGCACACCGCGCAGGCGGCGCGCGCTTGCTTGCCGCGCACCGTGAACGGCTTTATATGTGCCTTGTCTTGAGGCGTCGCTGCGCTGCGCGCGGAACCGATGCCGGCGGAGCCACAGCAAAAGCGCCCATCGTCTAGCGGTCTAGGACGTCGCCCTTTCACGGCGAAAACAGGGGTTCGAGTCCCCTTGGGCGCGCCATTGATTTCAATGACTTACGATTGGGATCCGACGATCCGCTGAGATTTTGGGAAGTTTTTGGGGAATAAGCGTCCCTGGAAATGCACGGACGACCACGGATATAAACCCGGTTGGTCGCTGCCGCTCCCACTCACCACAGGTCCTCTGGGCGCGTGTTCGCTGCTTCGCGCGAGTGGCATGGCGTTGCCGGCCGAGTATGCGCGCTGGAAGGCAGCCTTGCGACGCCAACGTAAGTGCCGCCGCTGCGCATAGCATCCTCGCCGGCCGTGGCAACGGCCAACTATGAACTGGAGGCGGGAGAATGAAGCTGCGGCAAGCCTTGATGGATGATTTCGGAATCGAAGTCCTTCTGGAGCGAGGCAGCGGACAGCGTGATGATCCATTTGTCATTGAACCGTGCTCTGCGGCAGAAGCAACCCGAACCCAATTAAATCTCCTTCGTGGCCTCGGGCGCGGTAGAGGCGAACTGTGGCGCTTATTGCAAGCCGAAGCGGCTCCCGAAGTTGCACCAGCGGTTCAACGTCTCCGTATCGAGACGGTTCTATTTACACCGGAACAGATCGAAACGGAGACACGCGCATATTATTTCGATGTCAGCCGAGTTCTCGGTGTACCGGACGCAGGCGTGCCGCTAATCGAATGGAACGATTCCCGAGCAACCTTTTCCGCGGTCTCTCAGATCGGGTGGTTACATTTCGATGGCGCGATCGACAATAGCAACACTTTGGAGGTGCTCGACACCACACTGATGTATTCAGCGCTTGGTGCGAAGGCTGCAATTTACGTCTACGATCCTTCCGACCGATACTCAGAAGTCGACCCTTCTGCGGAACTCAGAGATAAAGAATTGAAGACAGTATCCGATCAAATTCGTGCTATATACTCGAACGCCGTTGCCCCCTGGCCGGTACGCATCACCGAGCCGTTCGCGTTACAATATTTCTTACTCGGGGAGAATTTGTCTGTCGCGGGAGTAGCTTTACCTGGAAGGCATTTCTTGAAATTTCGCCTGACCTATTTCGATGACCCCAAAATGCGAGAATTGATGGAAGAGACGATTCTCGAATTGGCGCGTCTCACCCTGATGTCGGCTCGCGGAGTTTACTCCTTGCGCGACGCAACACATTAAATTCCATGAATTAGTTGAGGAATCGCACGCGGCTGGAAGGAAATCGGCCGCTTCTTCATTGGCTTTCAGTCTGCGTCCTTGACGTTGCGCAACTGGAGTTGATCCAGTTTGAAGTTCAATCTGCCCGATTGAGAAGACAGAACATGAAATGCAGTCGTTTCACTGAAGAACAGATCGTTGGTATTCCGAAAAAGCACGAAGCCAAGGTGCCGGTTGCCGAATCAGGATCGACTGACAGCAAGAACCCGACCGTGCCGGCCTCGAATCACAGATAGAAGAGAACGAAATCCCGGCGAAAGTTTCAACCCCACAGCTTCGGCAGCTTTCACTTTCTCTGATAGGTCGTCCAATTCGATAGCCTGTGAGTTCGTCTCAGCCCATGCCGCCTTAATCGCTTTCATTGCGTTAGACTCATGTTCGATAACACTGGCTAGTCCACGCCTAAAGCGATTTAGGCGCCTTTCAAATGACCTTTTCACAAATAGCCAAGTTGCCAGCACTGTCACGACTATCGGCCACCAATTAGGCACAATATAAATGGCTACAATAGAAAAAATAACGCAAACTAGTGTATGCGTCCAACTAAATTTAAGCTGATCGCAACGAATTTGCTCGGCGCCGGCAGGATCGTCCACGCGAGTCATCATCCTCTCCGTGAATTTTCCAAAGTTATTCTTCTTGCTTCCGAGCGAATGTTTTGATTCAAACATAAGAAATCCGCTGCGTAAATCTCGTCGCCGATTGTGCGCAGAACCGAGCAGCCATCCGCTTAAAAGAGCCCAATCAAGTACTGGATGGGCTAACCACGGCCGCGCAATGTAAGCACAAATACTATCTTCTAGCTCCTCCACGTTGACTGGATACTCCCACCCATCTTTGGTTCGCCACTCCGGTGCGCCATTTTCAACAGCATCGCTTGGCCAGATGCGCCAAATACGTTTTCGTGCGCCAAATCGATCGTTTTGGCTGGATGACTTCTCCGACCTGTAATTTAGTTCAGGAATATTCAGGAGCACTTGGATCAAGTCGATGATCTCTACTGCCTCGCCAACCATATCTTCAAAATGTTTCCACGAAGGCTGTTCCTCACGACAGCCGGGTGGAATGAAATGCTCTTTAGCACGACGGACCGCCTCCGCACGAATGGCGGGCATTAATTCATAAACGAGTGCAGGGGTATCCGCCGAGAAATGACAGAAATGACCATTTCATAGGGATTGATAGCATGCACCCCTTTGGCTACATACACTTTTACATACACCATACATCTTGCCTGCGACAGACGCTTTCCCGCGAACCACAGATGGCTGGCACGCGAACCGGGCGCTGAGGCGAAGGCGTGCACCACAGGGACGCCGTGCGTCTGGACCGCCCCGCAGGACATTCCGCGGCGCGACTTCTGTACGGACATCGGCTTACTCGTAATGCGCAACGGCGACCATCGCGCCGGCGGCGAGGGCAAGACCGGTCGTCTTGCCGAAAACCGTATCTGTGATGGCTGGCGGCACACTGCTCGGCCTGCCGACTTCCCAGACCTTGGTTTTGCTGTGGAGGCCTGCACGAGCCGCGTGAGGAAGTGGCAAAAATCAGCAGGCTCACCGAACCTCATCGAACTCACGTTTTGAACGCCATGAGACGGGATCGGCAATCCAGCGACTGATGTCGGATTCCCTCCAGCCGGCGCCGTTTGTGCTGATCCTGATCTGGGGCGGGAACGTGCCCTCGGCGATCTTGCGGT
>CAZTTL010000232.1:0-5880 GCA_964616635.1 uncultured Rhodoplanes sp.
GACCACTCAAAGAGAAATAGAGCGAATTCCGATTCCGTTAGGTCGGATTTCGCTCCAGAGCATTTTCCGGCGAAGTGGACGCCGGTTCGCCGCAGAAAATGCGACCACTCAAAGAAGAACAGAGCGAATTCCGATTCCGTTAGAACGGAATTCGCTCTGCGCCCGCTTCTGAGGAATAGGGAAACAGATCGCCTACTCCTCCGTGTCGGCGAGCAGGCTGGCATTGCCGCCTGCCGCTGCGGTGTTGATCGTTACCGTCTGCTCGCGTGCAAACCGCCGCAGGTAATTCGGCCCGCCGGCCTTTGGTCCGGTGCCGGAGAGGCCGCTGCCGCCGAACGGCTGGGTGCCGACCACCGCGCCGATCATGTTGCGATTGACATAGATATTGCCGTGCGGCAGCCGTCTGATGATGTGCTCGATGGTCGCCTCGATGCGCGAATGAATGCCGAGCGTGAGCGCATAGCCCCGCGCAGCGATGTCGTCGATCACTTCCTCGAGCCCGTCGGCCGGATAGCGCACGACATGCAGGACCGGGCCGAACACCTCTTCCTTGAGGTCGCGGACCCGATCAAGCTCAATGATCGTCGGCGCGACATAGGTGCCCGCACTAGGCATAGCCTGCACACGCTCGGCGCTGAACAGCAGGCGGCCTTGCGCCTCCATGTCGGCGATCCAGCGGTCGAGCCCCGCTTTGGCCTCGGCATCGATCACCGGCCCGATATCGGTCGCAACATCGCGCGGGTCGCCGATCCGCAATTCACGCGCGGCACCGATAATCATCTCGATCAGCGGCGTTGCGGCATCCTCCGGCAGACACAGCACACGCAAAGCCGAGCAACGCTGACCGGCCGAGCGAAAAGCCGAGGTGATGACGTCATCGGTCAACTGCTCGGGCAGCGCCGAGCCATCGGCGATCAGCGCATTGATGCCGCCGGTCTCGGCGATGAACGGGACGAGCGGCCCTTTTTTCTCCGCCAGCACTTGGCCGATCGTGCGCGCCACCGCGGTCGAGCCGGTGAAGACCACGCCGGACGCCCGCGGGTCAGCGACTAGCGCGGCACCAACCTCACCGTCGCCGGGGATGAGGTGCAGCGCGCTTTCCGCAACGCCGGCGGTGTGTAGCAGTCGCGTGACGAAGGCCGCGATGAGGGGCGTCTGCTCCGCTGGCTTCGCCACCACGGCATTGCCGGCGACGAGTGCCGCGGCGACTTGGCCGACAAAGATCGCGAGGGGAAAATTCCACGGGCTGATGCACACGAACACGCCGCGCCCGCGATAGTGCAGCTCGTTGGCTTCGCCGGTGGGGCCAGGCAAAGCTTCCGGCATCAGGCTGCGCGGCGCCTCGACGGCGTAGAAGCGGCAGAAATCAGCCGCCTCGCGGACTTCAGCAAGCGCATCGTCGAGGGTTTTTCCACCCTCCGCCTGCAACAGCGCAATCAGCGCGCCGCGCTGCTGCTCGATCGTGTCGGCTGCGCGCGCGAGCGCGGCGGCGCGCGCCGCAACCGGCGACGCATTCCAGGCGGGAAAGCCGGCCTGGGCCGCCAGCATCGCGGCAATGACGATCGCCTCATCACCCTCGGTGACCGAGGCGAGCGGCGCGCCATCAATCGGGGAAACGATCGCCCGCTCCGGTCCCGGCAGCTCGATGCCGTCGATCAGCGGCGCCGCGCTGAGCGGCGGCCGGCGCCGCTCGGCCAGCAGCGCATCGAGGCTCGCCGCATGGCCGAACTCGACCCCCATCGAATTGCGGCGCGTTTTATACAGGTTTCGCGGCAGCGGAATGCGCGGATGGCGCGCCTGCGCGGCCGAACCGAGCAGCGCGCGTGGGCGCCGCAGAATATTCTCGACCGGCACATTTGGATCGGCGGCAACGGACACGAAGGACGAGTTCGCCCCGTTCTCCAACAGGCGACGCACGAGATAGGCCAACAGCTCGCGATGGTCGCCGACCGGCGCGTAGACCCGGCAGGCCGCCTGCGGCTCGTCGTCGAGGAGTCCGGCATAGAGGCGTTCGCCCATCCCATACAGGCGTTGAAACTCATAGCCGGAAAAGCCACCGGCGGCCTCGATCACGCTCGCGACGGTGAGCGCATTATGCGTTGCGAATTGCGGAAAGACATCGCCGCGTGCCGCCAGGAGCGTGCGCGCACACACCATGAAACACAGATCGGTCATCGCTTTGCGGGTGAAGACCGGGTAATCGGCGAGCCCGCGTTCCTGCGCGCGCTTGATCTCGGTGTCCCAATAGGCTCCCTTGACAAGCCGCACGGCCAGGCGGCGGCCGAGTTTGCGGGCGGCACCGATCAGCCAGTCGACGACCTCGGGCGCGCGCTTCTGATAGCTCTGTACCGCGACGCCAAACCCGTCCCAGCCGGCGAGCGCGGGATCCTCCAGCACATCAGCGACGACGTCGAGCGATAATTCCAGCCGGTCGGCTTCCTCAGCATCGATGGCGAAAACGAGGTTTTGCGCTTTCGCCTCGCGCGCAAGGGCTGCAACCCGCGGCACCAGCTCGTCACGCACGCGGGCGCACGATGTCGCCTCGTAGCGTGGATGCAGCGCCGAAAGCTTGACCGAAATGCCGGGGCGTTCGCGCGCATCCGCCTCGACCGCCTCGCGCCCGATGGCGGCGATCGCCTGCGCATAGGCCTGATAGTGCCGCTCCGCATCGGCGGCCGTGCGCACACCCTCGCGCAGCATGTCGAACGAATAGCGGAACTGCGGGCGGCCGGCGGCGCGCTTGAGTGCCTGATCGATGGTCTCGCCCAGGATGAAATGCGCACCGAGAAGCTGCATGGCCCGGCGGATCGCCGCGCGCACCGCGGGACGGCCGAGACGCCCGACCAGCGTATCGAGCACCGAATGCGGTGTTTCGTGCGCGCCGACGATGCGCGCCGACAGGCCGAGCGCCCAGGCCGACGCCGACACCAGCACCGCGCCGGAGCGCGCTTCGTGGTGGAGGAAATCCCCGACGCTGAGCTTGTCCTCGATCAGCCGGTCGGCGGTGGCGCGATCGGGTACGCGCAACAGCGCTTCGGCGAGCACCATCAGCGCCAGTCCCTCGCGGCTCGTCAGCGCATATTCGCGAAAGAAATCTTCGATGCCGCCGATGCCGGCGGGGCGATCGCGAATGACGGTGATGAGGCGGCGGGCGCGCGCATCGATGCGCGCTTCGGCGGCGATATCGGGTGCCGGCTCTTGCAGAAAACGCGCGGCGAGTTGCTCGTCCGGCGGCGCATAGAGCGCGCGGAACGCCGCAAGCCCAGTGTCATTATTGGCGCGCTCGTCGTTCATCGGCCGCCTCGCAGCGCAATTCTAACACGGGTCACGCGAGAACAGCGAAGCGACGATAGGTCCAGTCCAGCAGCGCTTCAGCGCCGGGAAAACAAGCGGTCGAGGAACCCGTTGTCGACGCCCGAATTGATCGGCGCAGGACGAACGCTCCTGGTCGCACCGGCAGGGGCAGGCACGGAGGCTGACACCCGCGGCGGGGGCGCGGCAGCTGATACCGCCGGTGGGAGCGCGGACACCCGCGCGGGAAGGTCGGGCCGCATCGGCAGCGGCGGAGGTGCGGCGGGATAACCGGGCAGGTCGGCGACGGCCATGCCCTGATGCGCCGCCTTCATGAACCGGCTCCAGGCCTCGGCCGGCAGGCTGCCGCCGGTCAGCCGCTTGGTCGGCGAGGCATCGTCATTGCCGAACCACACGCCGGCCACCATCCGGCTGGAATAGCCGACGAACCAGGCGTCGCGGAAATCCTGGCTGGTGCCGGTCTTGCCTGCGATCGGCCAGCCCGGCAGGTCGGCACGCCGCGCCGTGCCAATGCGGACAGTCCCGCGCATCATCTGGTTCATCATCGCGATATAGGTCGGATCGACGAGGCGATTGAGCACGTCGCGCGAACGGGCATAGAGCAGCTTGCCGCCGGTCGTGCGCACGCGCTCGACCACATGCGGGAACGCGCCATAGCCGCCATTGGCGAAAGGTGCGTAGGCAGTGACCAGTTCGAGCAACGACACCTCCGAGGTGCCGAGCGCGAGCGAGGCATTCGGCTCCAGCTTGGAGACGATGCCGAGCCGGTGGGCGGTGCGCGCGACCGCCATCGGCCCGAATTCCAACGTCAGCCTTACCGAAACCGTATTGAGCGACAGCGCCAGCGCCTGCGCCAGCGTCACCGGACCGTGATATTCGTGCTTGTAGTTTTCGGGCCGCCAGTTTTTCAGCGCGATCGGCTTGTCTTCGCGCACCGTGCTGGGCGTGAGCCCGCGCTCGATCGCGGTGAGGAAGACGAAGGGCTTGAATGCCGAGCCCGGCTGGCGCTTCGCCGTCACCGCCCGGTTGAACGGGCTCTCGCGGTAGTCGCGCCCGCCGACCAGCGCCCGCACGGCACCGTCAGGCGTCATCGCTACGAGGGCGCCCTGCTCCACACGATATTTCTCGCCGCGCTGAGCCAGCGTGTCGGCGATGGCATGCTCGGCCGCCGCCTGCATCGCCGGGTCGAGCGTGGTCTCGACGACGAGATCGCTGTCGAACTGACCGACGACATCGTCGAGCACATCCATCACCCAGTCGGCGGCATAGTCGGCCGTTCCTCCGCCCGTCCTGTTCACCGTGGGCGGGTTCTTCATGGCCGCTTGCGCGGCCTGTGCGGTGATGAACCCTTCCTCCACCATCGCGGCGAGCACGAGCTGCGCGCGCCTTTCGGCACCGTTGTAATTCCGGGTCGGCATCAGCCGCGATGGCGATTTCACCAGGCCCGCCAGCAACGCCGCCTCGCCGAGCGTCACCTGCCGCGCCGACTTGTGGAAGTAGCGCTGCGCCGCCCCATCCACGCCATAGGCGCCGGCGCCGAAATAGATGCGATTGAGATAGAGGTCGAGAATCTGCCGCTTGGTCAGCTTGTGCTCCAGCCACAGCGCCAGCACCACCTCCTCCAGCTTGCGCATCAACGTGCGCTCCGGCCGCAGGAAAAGATTCTTCGCAAGCTGCTGGGTGATGGTCGAGCCACCCTGGGAAATGCCGCGGTGCATGGCGTTGGCGATAACGGCGCGGACAAGCCCCGTCACATCGATGCCGAAATGGGAATAGAAGCGGCGATCCTCGATAGCGATGAAGGCCTGCGGCAGATAGGCGGGCATCTCCCGGATCGAGACGGCGCTGCCGCCCATCTCGCCGCGCGTTGCCAGCAGGCGACCATCGAGGCCGACGATCTGGACCGCGGGCGGACGCTTGGGGATTTCCAGCGAATGGATCGGCGGCAGATGCATCGCCACCCAGATGAACAGGCCGGCAACGCCGATCACCGCCCAGACCGCGGCAACCGAGGACCAATAGAGGAGCCGGCCGAGAACCGACCTGCGACGCCCGCCGCCGCGCCCGCCTTTCCGGCGCTTGCCTTTAGCGGGCGCCTTCGCTCCGGCCGGCTTGGCCGCGGTGCGCGGGGTTCGATCCGCGCTCGGTGTTCCGCTTTTGCGCGCGCCACTGCCCGGGGCCCGGGCTTCCGCCTCAGCAGAAGACGCGGCACCACGCCCCGTGGCCTTGGCGCCGGAGCCTTCGCGCGGGCGCGCTGGAGGCATGTCCAACACCGGCTCGCGGCGCTCCCGCGGATTTTTTTGTGCGCGCGCCATGCTCCCCTGCCCCTGGCCGCGGCATCGCCGCAGCGCCCGGCTCCAACAGTAGGGGCAGGCGCTTTAAGGGCGCGTTAAGGAATGAGGGCCGGACGCAGGGAAGGACAAGCCGGTCGGAATAAAGCGAGATCAAAGAATGTCAAGGTCTGGTCGCGAACCAGGCTGCCGATCCAGATGCGCGCGACACAGCGGCGTTTGACCCAATGCGAACATTGCCGCAGAGTCGCGCCGTCATGGTTCGTGGCGGCCCTCG
>CAZTTL010000233.1:0-5878 GCA_964616635.1 uncultured Rhodoplanes sp.
AATGTCGGCTTTTCCGGCGGCGAGAAGAAGCGCAACGAGATTCTGCAGATTGCGCTGTTGGAGCCGAAGCTTGCAGTGCTCGACGAGACTGATTCCGGCCTCGACATCGACGCCCTGAAAATCGTGGCCGACGGCGTCAACCAGCTGCGCTCGCCCGAGCGCAGCATGATCGTGATCACGCATTATCAGCGGCTGCTTAACCACATCGTACCCGACGTGGTGCACGTGCTGTCGCGCGGGCGCATCGTGCGCACCGGCGGCAAGGACCTCGCGCTTGAGCTCGAGGCGCGCGGCTATGCCGACTACACGGCGGACGAGGCGGCGTGAGCGGTCGGCCGCGAGAGCGACTCTGGCGTGCGTGCAGGAATAAAGGACGCTGAAGGCAGATGGCCCAAGCAGCAACATTGGTGAAGACAGAGGCGGAGCAGCGGCTCGCCGCGGAATGGGCGGAGGCGAAGGCGCGCCTGGCCGGGCCGGCGAACCTGCGCGAAGCGGCCTATCGGCGGTTCGAGGTGGCGGGGCTGCCCAATCGGCGCGTCGAAGAATGGAAATATACCGACCTGCGCGCGCTGATGCGCGATGCCAAGCCGCTTGCGTTACCGCCCGACCAGGCAATGCTCACGCGCGCGGCCGAGGCTGGTCGCATCGTTTCCGGCATCAAGGCCCACCGCCTCACCATCGTGAATGGATTCCTGGCGCCACCCGCGCCGGACGCAGCGGCAACCGATCCGGGGATCGTGACCAGCGAGATTTTCGCTTACCTTGCCGACCCGCAGCTTGCGTCGTTGAACCAGCTCGGCGGCACGCTGCCGGCCGATGACGTGGCCGTCGCGCTCAACACCGCGTTCATGAGCGGGGGCGTGGTCATTCAGGTCGCGCGCGACGCGCTGACCGAACGGCCGATTCACGTTGCCCATGTGTTTGCCGGTACGGCGGCGGCAGCGGTCTATCCGCGGTCGCTGGTGGTCGTGGAGCCGGGCGCACGGGTGACGCTGATCGAGACCTTCGAGGGGCCTGCTGGCATCGATTATCAGGTCAATGCCGCGCTGGAGCTCATCATCGGCGACGGCGCCGAGGTCGAGCGCATCCGCGTCGTCGGCGAGGGCAGCGACGCGCTGCATCTGTCGAGCATCGGCATCACGCTCGGCGTCGGCGCGACCTATAACGACTTCACGCTGACGACCGGCGGCGCCGTCGTGCGCAACCAGGCCTTTGTGCGCTGTGGCGGCGAGGATGCGCGGATCGCCCTGCGCGGCGTCAGTCTGTTGCGTGACAGGCAGCATGCCGACACCACGCTTGTTCTCGATCACCGCGTCTCCGGCTGCGAGAGCCGGGAAGTGTTTCGATCGGTGCTCGATGACAAGAGCCGCAACGTCTTCCAGGGCAAGATCATCGTGCAGCCCGACGCGCAGAAGACTGACGCGCGGATGGTGTCGAACGCGCTGATGCTGTCGCCTGACGCCGAAGCCGACAACAAGCCTGAGCTCGAAATTTTTGCCGACGATGTCCAGTGCGGCCACGGCGCGACCGCCGGTGCGCTCGACGAGAACCTGAAATTCTACCTGATGGCACGTGGCATACCGGCGGCCGAGGCCGAGACCCTGCTGATCCAGTCGTTTGTCGGCGAGGTGATTGACGCTGTCGCCCATGAAGCCATGCGCGATATCTTGGCCGCGGCGACGGAAGCCTGGCTGCGCGCGCGGAAGTGAGGCGGCGATGGGCAAGACCTGGAATGAGAAGCTGACCGGTTCCAAGCCGCCGCACACTGCGGTGCTGGAGAAGCCGTTCGCCGGGCTGAAGCCGGGCGAGACGCTGTTCGTTCCCTCGCCGCTGCTGGTGCGCGACTATATGCAGGCGATCCCCTATGGCGAGCGGCGCACCGTCGTGCAGATGCGCGCCGAGATGGCGGCCCGGCACGGCGCCAAGGCGACCTGCCCGCTGACGGCATCGCTGTTCGCGCGCATCGCCGCCGAAGCGGCCTGCGAAGATCTGAAAGCGGGAAAGAGCGTCGGCGAGATTGCGCCGTTCTGGCGGTTGATCGATGCCGACAGCGCGGTCGGGCGCAAGCTCTCCTGCGGCCAAGACTTCATCCAGACGACACGGGCGGACGAGGCGCGTCAACGCCCGGCGTCCGGCGCGGAGGTTTCCGCATGCACGACCTGAGGCAGACCTATGACGTCGATCGCATCCGCGCGGATTTCCCCGCGCTGTCGCTGCGCGTCTATGGCAAGCCGCTGGTCTATCTTGACAACGCCGCCTCGGCGCAGAAGCCGCAGGCGGTGCTCGACCGCATCGCCACGGCCTATACGGCGGAATACGCCAACGTCCATCGCGGGCTGCACTATCTCGCCAATGCCGCGACCGAGGCCTATGAAGGCGCCCGCGAAAAGGTGCGCGCCTTCATCAATGCGGAGCGGGCGGAGGAGATCATCTTCACCCGCAACGCGACCGAGGCGATCAATCTCGTCGCTTACACATTCGGCCGCGAACGTATCAAGGAAGGCGACGAGATCGTGCTCTCGATCATGGAGCACCATTCGAATATCGTGCCTTGGCACTTCCTGCGCGAGCGCCAGGGCGCGGTGATCAAATGGGCACCGGTCGACGACGACGGCAATTTCCTGCTCGACGAGTTCGAGAAGCTGCTCAACGATCGCACCCGCATGGTCGCCATCACCCAGATGTCGAACGTGCTCGGCACCATCGTGCCGGTGAAGGAGGTGGTGCGGCTCGCGCATGCGCGCGGCATCCCCGTCCTGGTCGACGGCGCCCAGGGCGCGGTGCATCTCGATATCGACGTGCAGGAGATCGACTGCGATTTTTATGCGATGACCGGGCACAAGCTGTACGGCCCGACCGGCATCGGCGTGCTCTATGGCAAGTACGGGCATCTCGCGGCGATGCCGCCGTTCAATGGCGGCGGCGAGATGATCCACGAGGTGTTCGAAGACCGGGTGACCTATGGCGATCCGCCCTATCGCTTTGAGGCGGGCACGCCGGCCATCGTGCAGGCGATCGGATTGGGGGCGGCGATCGATTATGTCAGCGCCATCGGCAAACACCGCATCCGCGCGCATGAGCAGGATCTGCTGGCCTATGCGCACGATCGGCTGCGCGAGATCAATTCGCTGCGCATCATCGGCACGGCCCGGGATAAAGGTGCAATCGTCTCCTTCGAGATGAAGGGGGCGCATCCGCACGACATCGCTACCATCATCGACCGCTCGGGCATCGCCGTGCGCGCGGGTACGCATTGTGTGATGCCGCTCTTGGCGCGGTTCGGCGTCACCGCAACCTGCCGCGCGTCATTCGGCCTCTATAATACAAGGGAAGAGGTGGACGCCTTGGCTGGCGCGCTCATCCGGGCGCAGGAGTTTTTCGCATGAACGAGACGATGCGCGACCCTCTGAAGGATGAGGTGACCACGGTTCCAAGTCCGGAAGCGGACGGAGGTCCGGCCGGGCAGGGCGGGCATTCGGCGTTGAGCGCTGACGAGGTCGGCCGCATGACCGACGACATCGTCGGTGCGATCAAGACGGTCTACGATCCGGAAATTCCCGCCGATATCTACGAGCTGGGGCTGATCTACAAGATCGAGATCGGCGACGATCGCAAGGTCGATATCGAGATGACGCTGACGACGCCGAATTGTCCTTCGGCGCAGGAGCTGCCGCTGATGGTGGAAAATGCCGTCGCCGGCGTGCCGGGCGTCGGCGAGGTGCAGGTGCAGATCGTCTGGGATCCGCCCTGGGAGCCGAGCCGGATGTCAGACGAGGCGCGCGTCGTGCTGAACATGTGGTAGCCGGTGCGCTTGGTTGGCGGCGCGCGCGCCACCCGGTTTGAACATTGCGTCGCGCGGCGAATTGCTTCGCGCGGCACGGCAGAATGAGTGAACGAGTGGAGGTTGAGAGATGGGCAATCCGCGACCGAGGCCGCAGGTCATCCGTCTGACCGAGGCGGCAGCGACCCGGATCAAGGAGATTCTGGCCCGCGCCGATCGTCCAATTGCCGGCGTGCGCGTCGGCGTCAAGAACGGCGGCTGCGCCGGCATGTCCTACACGATGGAATATGCCGATGCGGTCGATCCTCGTGACGAGGTGGTCGAGGACAAGGGCGTCCGCCTGCTGATCGACCAGAAGGCGGTGTTGTTTCTTCTCGGCACCGAGATGGATTTCAAGGCGAGCAAGCTGTCGGCCGGCTTCGTGTTCTCCAATCCGAACCAGACCGGTTCTTGCGGCTGCGGTGAATCGGTTGCGATCACGCCAGCTTTGGATGCGCAGCAGGTGGCCGGGTAGCGCAGCGAGGCGGTTTCAGGCAAGGCCTGCGGGTCTCAGGCGAACTGCATCTCCAGGAGCGGAGCCACGTCAGGGTCAGTCTCGCAGATGACCTGATTGCGGCCGTTGCGCTTGGCTGCGTAGAGGCAAGTATCGGTCCGCTCGATCAGGCTCGCCGCGGTGTCGCCGGCATGCAGGGTGGCGACGCCGGCCGAAATTGTAACCCGGCCGAGCAATTCCCGGGTCGAGCGCTTCATCAGCTCCTTGCCCATCACGGTGCGGCGGATGTCGTCAGCGGCAGCGGTAGCGACGCGCAGGTCGGCGCCAGGAAGGATAATGACAAACTCCTCACCGCCATAGCGCGTGGCGAGATCCTGGCGCTTGGCATTCTGCTTGATTGACAGCGCCACCAGCCGCAGCACCTGGTCACCGGTGAGATGGCCATAAGTATCGTTGAAGCGCTTGAAGTGGTCGATATCGGTCATGATCAGCGACAGCGCCTCGCCGCACTCATGGGCGCGGGCGACCGCGCGGGCGAGGGCGTCGTCGAAGCATTTGCGGTTTCCCAGCGTCGTCAGCGGGTCGGTGAGGCTTTCGCTGCGAACGTTGTCCAGACTTTGTTGAAGCTGGGAGACTTCAACCTTCGAGGCGGACAGACGCGATTCCAGCACGCGATTGTCCTCCTTCATTGCCTTGACCGTATGCAGCAGCCCTTCGATGATTGCGTGGATGCCGGTTTCACCCTCAATGTGACCGAGCTGATCGCTCATGTCGGCAAGACTCTCCGAGTGCTTGGAGGTCGAGCCGACAGCGGTGTCGAGGACGGACATGATCTGGTCGATCTTGTCCATGACCTTGCCGCCGAGCGATTCCAGCCGATCCGTTGTGCGTGTCGGTGTGAAAAACTGCTGATGAATCCGCTCGGCATCGTCCTTCGAAAACCCACCGCTTCCGGTGAGTTTTGCGTTGATCGTCTCGTTGAGCGCGGCGTTGTAACCCGTCGCGTAATGATACCAGATTTCGTAATTGCGCGGGGACGCCGGCTGCCCCAAGGCCTTGATCTGATCGAGAGCGACTTCACCAAACGCTATCGTGCGTTCGTGCTCTTCGGACTCGATGGACATTGCTCTACTCCGCGCGAAGAGGCCGCTGGACGAGGCGCCTTAGGCCGAAAGCGCAACCGTCTCGGCCTAGGCCGGCGCGACTATGGGACAATAGAATTAAATTTGACGTAAATGATAAGGCACGCGGTTTACATCCGACGTTTGTAAGCGCCCGCTATTGGGTGGTGCAGGTGGTGCAGGATGTATTTGATCGAAGCAAAACACGCGCAATAAGCACCGATACGCGCGCGGTGCCGGCCGCATGTGCGACTATCAAGCGCGATCCAATCGATCCGAAATCACCGCGCTGCAACGAAGAAACGTTTCAGCAAGAAACCAGGCGCAACCGCACGTTACGCCTTGGCGCGGATCGGCCGAAGCAGAAAGGCCGGAAGATGGGTTTGTACATCGTCGCGGTCCGGCTCGCGCGGGGGCGCAGGCGGCCGGCGGCGAGCCCCTTGCAGCGGAGTGACGTTCGGCGCTGGCGCTTTTTCGCGCTGA
>CAZTTL010000234.1:0-5859 GCA_964616635.1 uncultured Rhodoplanes sp.
GGCCAGTAGCGCTTGAAGGGCGCGCTGTCGGTGTCGGGAAAGCCCACGCCGGTGATGTAGTTCGTCAGCGCGTCGACCCAAACGTACATGATGTGCTTGTCCGAGCCCGGCACGCGCACGCCCCAGTCGAAGGTGGTGCGCGAAACGGAGAGGTCCTGCAGGCCGCCGCGCACGAAGCTCGCCACCTCGTTGAGGCGCTCCTTCGGCAGCACGAAATCCGGCACGCGGGCGTAGAGGTCGAGCAGCTTGTCCTGATAGGCGGACAGGCGGAAAAAGTAGCTCTCCTCCTCGACCCACTCGACCGGCGTGCCGGTCTTGGACGCCACCCGCACGTTCTGCTCGTTCAGATGGGTCTCGGACTCGGCGTAATAGGCCTCGTCGCGCACCGAATACCAGCCGGCATATTTGCCGAGATAGATGTCGCCGTTCGCCGCCATCCTCTCCCAGATGGCGATCGAGGAGCGGTGATGGCGCGGCTCGCTGGTGCGAATGAAATCGTCATTCGAACAGTTCATGCGCCGGACCATGGCCTGGAACAGCGGCACATTGCGCGCAGCGAGGTCGCGCGCTGTAAGCCCTTCCTTGGCAGCGGTCTGCAGCATCTTGATGCCGTGCTCATCGGTGCCGGTGAGGAAGAACACGTCATAGCCGTCGAGCCGCATGAAGCGGGCGATCGCATCGGTCGCAATCGCTTCATAGGCGTGCCCGATATGCGGCGGTCCGTTCGGATAGCTGATCGCGGTGGTGAGGAAATAATGGTTCGACGGCATTCCGAATTTCTGCTCGCTCAAGTCCGGCTCATCGGCCGAGTATGTTCATCCTCTCCCCTTGTGGGAGAGGGTGGCGAAGTCGAGCAGCGCAGGCAAGTTTACGCCGCATGCGCAAGCTTGACCGCGCGCGAGACTGAGCCGGGTGAGAGGGGTGGTTCCGATAAGAACGAGAAGAAACCCCTCACCCGCCCTCGCTGGGCTCGGGCACCCTCTCCCGTAAGGGGAGAGTGCGAATAGGTAATCATGCAGGACGCGGCACGGCAAAAGCCGCCGAGCCACCGCGGCAGAGACGTATCAACCGCGCACCGCCTCGGCAAGCCAGCCGCCCGGTCCCACTGCGCCAGCGAGCGGCGCGATCATCCGACGATCAGTGGAAGAACAAACGCGTCAAGATCGCGATGTTGAGGGCAATACCAAATCCGACCATCCACTTAAGCACGATCAGTTCAGCGTCGATCCTGCTGAATCGATTTTCGTAATCCGCCAGCGCGTCGGCCGCCTTGCGCGCCTTGTCTCCGGGCGCACCGGCGGCGATGAACGCGTCATAGACTTCGGGGATCATTGTCGCCACGGATCGGACACCTCCATCGCCGTAAATGATAGCAGAGCCCGCAACTCTCAAGAAGGTGTGTCGTTTCGCAAAACGCCACCACGGACAGGGAATGGCGCTCGGTCAGACGCGCACCGCCTCGGCAAGCCAGCCAAAGACCTGGAAGATGAACGGCCGGCGGTCGAGATTGTAGGTATCGACGTCGCGGGCGGCCTCGTCGATCCGCCTCCAGGCTTCGGCGAGCGGCGCCAGCCGCTGCACCTCCTGCGGCGGGCGGTGCAGCTCGCCCGACAGCCACGCCTGCACCGTTTCCACGAAGGTCGAGAACGCCTCGCGCTCGGCGCGCTCCAGCAGGTCGCCGAGCGCGTGTAGGCCGCGCGGGTCGACCTTCGGCACTTTGTCGAGCAGGGCTATGACCCGCTCGCGCACCGTCAGGAGCGGCCCGCCGCAGAGTGCGATCGCCCGCGCCACGCTGCCGTCCGCCGCGGCAGCCGCAGCGACGATGGCAGGATCGTCGGGGTCGCGCCTGAGCGCTGCGGCGGCGGCCTGTGCGATGTCCGGCGGATCGAGCGGCCGCAGCGCCAGCACCCGGCAGCGCGAGCGGATGGTCGGCAGCACCCGTGCCGGCGAATGCGCAATGAGCAGCAGCAGCGCGCGCTGCGGCGGCTCTTCCACGATCTTGAGCAGCGCATTGGCGCCGGCGGCGTTGAGCTCATCGACCGAGTCGACGATGGCGATGCGCCAGCCGCCCTCGCCCGCGGTGGCACCGAAAAACGTCACGGTCCGCCGCACGTCGTCGACGGCAATGTCCTGAAAAAGCTTGCCGGTCTTCTCGTTGGTCCGGCGTTCCAGCGTGAGCAAATCGCCCTGCGCCTGGGCGGCGATGCGGCGGGCAACGGCGTGCTCGCCGGCGACGGCAAGCGAACGTGCCGCTGCAACTTCAACCGCGGCTGGTTCGGAATGCGCGAGCACGAAGCGCGTCAGCCGGTAGGCGAGCGTCGCCTTGCCAATCCCGGCGGGCCCGCTGATCAGCCAGGCATGTGGCATCCGGCCGGTGCGATAAGCGTTGAGCAAAACCTGCTCGGCCGCGGCGTGCCCGAACAGCGCAGTCGTTGCGCGTGGATGGGCGACGGCGGCGTTCGCTTCCGCCGGCGCGGACGCACTCATGACGCCGCCGCTCCCAATTCCGCCGCGACCTGGGCCGGCCCGAGCCGGCTGCACACGGCGTTCCACGCCGCGTCGGCAATCTGGTCGGGGGTGCCATCGGCCGCGATCAGGACGCAGCGATCCGGCTCGCGTGTTGCGATCTCGCGGTAGGCAGCCTGCAGCTGTTCGTGAAATTCCGCTTCCTCGGTTTCGAAACGGTCGGCCTTGGCGTCGCCGCGCCGACTGGCAGCGCGCGCGAGCCCTAAAGCCGGCGCGACGTCGAGAATGATGGTCAGGTCGGGCATGGCATCGCCGACCGTGACGCGCTCAAGGCCGCGCAGCATGCGCGGGTCGACCTTGCCGAGCACGCCCTGATAGACTCGCGTTGAATCGAGGAAGCGGTCGCTCACGACCCAGTTTCCGCGCTCAAGCGCAGGGCGGATGGTGTGGTCGACATGGTCGGCACGCGCCGCGGCAAACAGCACCGCCTCGACGTCGGCGCCGAGGGGCTTGGCAGCGCCGGACAAAAGCACGTGGCGGATGATCTCCGCCCCGGTCGATCCGCCGGGCTCACGGGTCAGCACGACCGCAATGCCGAGCGTTTGCAGCCGCTCGGTGAGCAGTCTCGCTTGGGTCGATTTGCCGGCGCCCTCTCCGCCTTCAAAGGTGATGAATTTGCCCCGCATACCACCGTGGCCGCGCTAGATCTTGGCGATGCCGGCGCGGACGACCCCGATGATCAATTCCGAGACGGCATCGAAGGCGCGGCGTGGGAGATTGCCGCGCTCGACGCTCTCGGCGGCCTGCAGCGGGACCTCCAGCGCGACATTGTCGCCGCGAAAGACCTTCAGGAGACCGATCTGCTGGCCCTCCTTGACCGGAGCCTGCACCGGACCGGTATAGGTGATCTTGGCGCTGATCCGGTCGCGACTATTGCGCGGGAGAAGAATGCTGATCATGCCTGACCCGGTCAACGGAACCGACATCTGGTCGCCGCCAAAGAGCCTTGCGTACCCGATCACTTCCCCTTCGCTGAACAGCGGCCGCCGCTCAAAGCCGCTGAACCCCCATTGCAGCAGCTTTCGTCCCTCTTCAGCGCGGTGCTTGGCGGTCTTCAGCCCGTTCACCACGACGATCAGCCGCAACCCGTTCTGCACGGCCGTGCCGACGAGGCCGAATCCTCCTTCGCGGGTATAGCCGGTCTTCATGCCGTCAGCGCCGATGCTCATCGCGAGCAGCGGGTTGCGGTTGCGCTGGCGGATCTTGTTCCAGGTGAACTCCGGCTCCCCGTAAATCGGGAAGAATTCCGGATAGGTACGGATGATGTGGCGTGCGAGCTTGGCAAGGTCGCGCACCGTGACCAGATTGGCAGTATCCGGCAATCCGGTCGAATTGCCGAATGAGGATTTCGTCAGCCCCAATTCCTGCGCCCGTTTGTTCATCAGACCGGTGAAGGCGAGTTCATTGCCGGCGACTCCCTCAGCGAGCGCGATCGCCGAGTCATTTCCCGACTGGATAATCAGCCCGCGCAGCAGGTCTTCCACCCGCACCGTGCTGTGGATGGGAGCAAACATGCTCGACGTATGCGACGGCGCCCCGCCGTGCCGCCAGGCATATTCACTGATCGGGAACTCCGCGTCCTTGCTGAGCCGGCCGGCCTTGAGCTCGTTGAAGACGATCTCGGCGGTCATCAGCTTGGAAAGACTCGACGGCGGGCTCGGCTGGTCGGCATTCTTCTCGAACAGGACCGAACCAGTATCCGCGTCGATCAAGATGGCGTAAGGCGCCGCGGTCTGCAGACCCTCGTCCTTCTTCTGCCCGGTGACCGGGTTTGGCGCCGCCACCGCGGCAGCGAGCAGCCCGAGCATCGCAGCCACCGCCACGAATCCCGAACAGATGTGCTTAAGCTCGCTTCCAAAGATCTGCTTTATCATTGGCTATCCCGCTGACGGCAAAGGGCCATTGCTGCACGGCAAGCCCTTTTTTAGCCATCAGACTTCGCCTGAACAATGGCAGCGCGTGACACCGAACGCACGATTGCGTGCGCCGCTTGCCGCGCCGCGCGCCTCAGTTGAGGTCATCACGCGCAAACGGTCGATCCGGAGGAATTGGCACCGCACCACGCAGCAGGGCTGCGCCTCTCAGGATCGGCACGAACGGATGGGCCGCCGCCACCATGATCGGCGAGGGTGCCGGTGCCGGCCGACCTTGACGCAAGGTCGCCATCAGGACGCCGCCGTCGCCGCCTTCGAGTGGCGCACGGCTGACATATTCGACCCGGACACGCGCCACGCCGTGCTTAGAAAATCCAAGCATATCAGCGACTTTGATAGAAACATCAATAATTCGGTTGCTGTGAAAAGGACCACGATCGTTGACCCGCACGATCATCGAGCGGTGATTGGCGAGATTGGTGACGCGAACATAGCACGGCATCGGCAAGGTCGGATGCGCCGCTGACACGCTGCGCATGTCGAAGACTTCGCCATTGGCGGTCTGCCGGCCATGGAAATCGGGCCCGTACCAGGAGGCCAAGCCTACCGCGCGATAATTCTTATTTTCTTCAGGGACATAAACGCGATCGCCAACGCGATAGGGTTTGCCGATCATGTAAGCGCCGCCGCCCGAGGGAACCGAATCGCCGCTATCGACAACGCGCGGGCTCGCGGCGACGCCGTAGCTTGGATCGACCTGGCGCAACTGGTCCGATCCCGAACAATGTGCCAGCGCAATACAGCAGGTCGCGGCGCCCAAGCGCGCGAGCCGTCTGCCCGCCCCCCCTTTCATCCCCCAGACCATCAGCGGATGGCGTCCCTCTCTTCCCGCCGCGCGTCTTAAGCCTCAAGCCTCAGACGGGCGGTCAAGACCCGGCGTCCCGCGCCGGCGAACACCGCCTGGAGCAGCCAGAAAGCAGAATCGCGGCAAGCCCAGCCCACGAATCACAAAGATACCACGGCTTGATATAGCGCGCAGCCAAACCACTTAGCGCGGTAAATGGAGCGGAAAAAAGACAGCAGCTCCGGCAGAGGGCTGAAGCGCCGCGAATGCCATCTTGCGCCGAGCCACCTTGCGCCGAGCCATCTTGCGTGGAGCCGATCGATGCCCCATTCATGTCGGGAGAGCCCGCTTTTGCGGTGCACGCGGGTTCCGGCAGTCTCGAAGCCTCTGTCTCTGAATTTTTTCGCCGCTGTGCATCGACGTGCGGTTGTGCAAGCCATGCGTCGCATAAGGTCCGCGGACAGTCGTCCGGCTTCGGGAAGGGTGGCCGAGCGGTTTAAGGCACTGGTCTTGAAAACCAGCAGAGGGTTACACCTCTCGTGGGTTCGAATCCCACCCCTTCCGCCAACGCGCATTGGTCCGACCAGACCCGCCCCGCCCTTAGCGTGAAGACTC
>CAZTTL010000235.1:0-5822 GCA_964616635.1 uncultured Rhodoplanes sp.
CGCGGGGCGTGGCGGATACCTTCAACGCCGTTACCATCGACGGCGACACCTCGACCTCCGACACGCTGCTCGCCTTCGCGACCGGCGCGGCCGCCGCGCGCGGCGCGCCGAGGATCACGCGGGCAAGCGACCCGAAGCTCGCCGCGTTCCGCAAGTCGTTCGAGGCCGTGCTCGCCAACCTCGCCGAGCAGGTCGCGCGCGATGGCGAGGGTGCCCGCAAGCTGGTCGAAGTGATCGTCGAAGGCGCGACCTCGAAACAGGCGGCGCGCCGCATTGCGCGCTCGATCGCCAACTCACCGCTGGTCAAGACCGCGGTCGCCGGCGAGGACGCAAACTGGGGCCGGGTGGTGATGGCGGTGGGCAAGGCGGGCGAGCCCGCCGACCGCGACAAGCTCTCGATCTGGTTCGGTGGCATCCGCGTCGCCCACCGCGGCGCGCGCGACCCCTCCTATGATGAAGCCGCCGCCGCCGCGGTGATGAAGCGCCCCGAAATCGCGATCAAGGTCAATCTCGGGCTGGGCAACGGCCGCGACCGCGTGCTCACCTGCGATCTCACCAAGGAATACATCGCGATCAACGGCGACTACCGCTCTTGACGCAGTTGGCATGGGCTCGACCGGGCCTGCGGACCGGGTGAGCCGTCAAGCCGGGGCTCGTGGTGAGGCACAGCCGGACCGCGGGCAAACCGTTCGCCGCCGCGCTGAGCTTTGACAATGCCCGATTAACCAAAGCGCCGTTCAGCACCATGCGGCGCACTCCCTTCATCCTTCTTAACGAGTCGCTGCTATTGTCGCCATCAAGGTTGGAACCGTGAGCGTCAAACTGGTTCTCGTCGCCGCCTGCGCGCTCCTCGATACCGACGGGCGCATCCTGATCGCACAGCGTCCGCAAGGGCGATCGATGGCCGGCCTGTGGGAGTTTCCCGGCGGCAAGGTCGAGGCGGGTGAAACACCGGAGCAGACGCTCATTCGCGAACTCGAAGAGGAACTTGGAATCATCGTCAAGGAAGCCTGCCTGGCGCCGCTGACCTTCGCGAGCCACGCCTATCCGGACTTCCATCTCCTGATGCCGCTCTATGTCTGCCGGAGATGGGATGGGGTGGTGAGGCCACGAGAAAGTCAGAAGCTCATCTGGGTACGGCCCAACAAGCTGAGGGATTATCCGATGCCGCCTGCCGACATCCCGTTGATCCCGCACCTGACGGCCCTGTTGTGATGGACTACGTCGTCGGCACCGAGTGTCGCGGCAAGACTGAAGCAAGCTCGCGGAGCGCGTTGCGCTTGAACTTAGCAAACGGACGACCCATGCGCCTCAGTTCGATGCCAAAACATTCTCCGGCGAAGCATGCCAAACCGACCTTCAGCTCAGTCTCCGCTCTTCAGCGAACCTTGAACCGTTGGCTTAGAGCATTTTCAGGCGAAGTGGATACCGGTTCGCCGTCCGAAAATGCGACCACACAAAGAGAAAAGAGCGAAGCCCGATTCTATCAAAACGGGATTCGCTTTAGCGACGAATCGGGGGCCGCCGCCGTCGAATACAGCCTGCTGATCGCCTTCATCAGCCTGGCAATTCTGGCGGCGATCGAGAGCGTGAGTGGCGGCATATCCGGGGTCGCCACCAAGCTGACGACGACCCTCGCCGGCATGTGAGTTCGAGCGAATTCCGTTCTGATAGAATCGGAATTTGCTCTATTTCTCTTTGAGTGGTCGCATTTTCTGGGGGCGAACCGGTACCCACTTCGCCGGAAAATGCTTTATTTCGACGGCGAGACATCGCCCGGCCCGAACTCCCGCGTCCCCAGCGCCTCGGCAAGGCGGTGCGTTGCACTTCCCGGCGCGAGTGGCTGTTGCTGCGATGCATGCGGTGCCCAGCCGGACAGCCAGATAATGTCGAAGGTCGCGCGCACGCGCCCATCCGCATCGGCAAAGCGCTCGCCATAGATTTGCGCCATCCGCATCAAAGTCGCGCGGCGCAGCGGCGTTCGCCGCCGCTCGATCAAAGCATTGCTGGCGCCCATCCGCCGCAAGTCCTGCATCAGTGCAAAGGCCGAGTCGTAGCGCACAGTGACGCGGTCGATATCCGTCACCGGCAAGGCAAATCCCGCGCGCTGCAACAGCGCGCCGATCGCACGCACATCAGCAAAGGGCGCGACGCGCGGCGAGGCGCCGCCCTCGATCTCGGCTTCGGCTGCGGCAAAGCTTTGGCGCAATTCAATCAGCGTATCGCCGCCGATCAGCGCCGCCAGAAAAAGTCCGTCCGGTTTCAGCGCCCGGCGGATTTGCGCGAATGCGCCCGGAAGATCATTCACCGCCTGCAGGCTCAGTCCCGACACCACGAGATCGATCGAGGCGGGCGCGAGCGGAAGCGTGTCCTCCTCGGCGACGACAGCAAGCGGGCGCGCCGATGCGAGCTTTTCCGGCATGCAATCGATCGCGATCAGCGTGTCAATCTGCGGACTGCCCGACAGTGCGCGGCGCAGCGCAGCGTCAGGCGTGCCGAGATCAACCGCGATCGCGAAGCGATGCAGCACCGAGGCCAAGCGCGCAACCGCGTCTTCGGCGACGCGATCGAGCAGAAAGGTCGCAGGCCCGAGCGCCACGGCGCGGCGCCGCCGTGCCCGCATCAGCGATCGATCGAAGACCAGCGGGAAGCTCATGAACGGTCACCGCGTCGGATCGCAAGAACGAAGGTGATATCGGAGCGTCGCGTTTCGCTGCTCTTGCGTCAATCGTTCCGCTGCACGTGCGTCAAAGACAACGCCGGACGAATGCGCGCCATTGACTGCACCCACGGCAACAGCAAGAATTTGACGGACAGAATTCACCGCGTCACCGTGCTGCCGGGATAGTCGAGGCATTGATTCTGGAATCACAAATTATTTCTGCACTGCATTATTCTTTATTGCATTGCCATCGTCCGGACATGCTGCCGCGCAACGTTCGCTCTTGCCGGGACAGCAGGATTGTTTTCAGCTTCAGTCACCAACGCCGCGGTACTTATTCCATTTGCGGCGTGTATTGCGACGGACCGGACGGCACCAAAGCATCGAACGAATCTGAATCGCCGGCAACAGCGCGCTCTTGTTTGCCTGAGTCATGACACAGTAGATCGGCCGCGCTGATTGATCTTTGGTGGTATAGTGCAGCAGTGCGCTCCTGCTTACCTTTGGCGCGTCGTTTGCAAAGGCTTTCGCGCGCGACAGGTGACGAACGGAAACTTGCAAAGGATCTTTGGACAGAGTTGATGACTGCTGAGCACGTCCATTCAGCGCGACCGGTGATCGGCATGCGGCATGCCGCGCAGCATATGCTGTCGCGTGCGGTTGATCTCGTTCTGCCGCCGGTCTGCGCTGCGTGTCGTGAGCCCGTGGTCGGGTCGGGCGGCCTGTGCGCGCACTGCTGGGCGAAGTTGTCCTTTATTACGCGCCCCTATTGCGAGCGCCTCGGTACGCCCTTCGCGCATGATCCGGGGCCGGGTGTCCTGTCGGTCCAGGCGATCGCCGACCCGCCGGCCTACCGGCGCGCCCGTGCGGCCGTCCGCTATGACGAGATTGCGCGCGCGCTCGTGCATGCCTTGAAATACGGCGACCGGCTCGATCTCGCGCCTTTGCTGGGCCGCTGGATGAGTGAGGCCGGGCGCGAACTGCTGGCGGACGCGGATGGCCTCATCCCCGTGCCGCTGCACTGGCGCCGGCTGTGGACGCGACGGTTCAACCAGGCAGCCTTACTGGCGCAAACCATATCGCACCGCAGCGGCGTTCCGCTCCTGAATGGGGCTTTGCGGCGGGTGCGCGCAACGGCGCAGCAAGTCGGCTTGGCAAAATCGGAGCGGGCACGAAACGTGCAGGCAGCTTTCCGCGTCGCAGAACAGGGAATCATCATGATTCGCGGTAAACGGATCGTTCTGATCGACGATGTTCTGACCTCGGGCGCAACCGCCGACACGTGTGCGCGTATTTTGCTGCGTGGTGGCGCTTTGTCCGTGGATGCGTTGGTATTCGCGTGTGTCACCAACGCAACAAACTGATGCACAACTGATGTATAACCGCGCAGGGCCGTTGTCGCTGCACTGCGTCATCAAATAGAATTGTCATAAAAGTAAGATCTACCGGATAGAGCTCGCGCGATGCCGGACATCGAAGTCTACACGACGCCTATCTGTCCTTTCTGCCTTTCGGCGAAAGATCTGCTGCGCCGGAAGGGAGTGGATTTTCTGGAAATCAACGTCGCCGGCGATTCCATGCGCCGGGCGGAAATGACCGCACGCGCGAACGGCAGAACGACCGTACCGCAAATCTTCATCGACAAGGCGCATGTCGGCGGTTGCGAGGATCTCTATGCGCTCGACGAAGCAGGCGAACTTGATCGCCTGTTAGCGACCTGAGGGGTACCCCGATGACGATACACACCCGAGACCCTTTGCGCTTCACCGTTGCGCTTGTCCAGCTGCAGTCTGGGCGCCGTCCGCAGGTGAACATCGAAGTCGCGGCCAAGCTGATCAAAGAGGCGAAGGATCGCGGCGCCCATTTCGTGCTCACGCCCGAAATGACCAACATCATCGAGGCGGATCGCGACGCGCTGCTCGCCGCCCTCTCGCCGGAGGACGAGGATCCGGGACTGAGCGCCCTGCGCGATCTCGCGCGCTCGCTGCGGCTGTGGCTGAATGTCGGCTCGCTCGCGATCAAGGTGTCGGCGGATCGCGCCGCCAACCGCTCGTTCCTGATCAATCCGGACGGCGACATCGTCGCGCGCTACGACAAGATCCACATGTTCGATGTCGATCTGCTGAACGGCGAAAGCTATCGCGAGTCGCAGACCTTCCATCCCGGCGATTTTGCGGTGTGCGCCGACACCCCGTGGGGGCGGCTCGGACTATCGATCTGCTACGATTTGCGGTTCCCGGCGCTCTACCGGGCACTTGCCGAGGCCGGCAGTTCGTTTCTCGCCGTGCCCTCCGCCTTCACGCAGCAGACCGGCGAAGCGCACTGGCATATCCTGGTACGGGCGCGCGCCATCGAGAATGGCTGTTTCGTGTTCGCCGCCGCCCAAGGCGGCATACATGAAAGCGGCCGCGAGACCTTTGGTCACTCGCTCATTGTCGACCCGTGGGGTATGGTGCTCGCCGATGACGGGACCGAGCCCGGGCTAGTCATGGCCGAGATCAATCCCGCCGCGGTCGCAGCCGCGCGCAGCCGCATTGCCTCGCTGCAACACGGCCGCCGCTTCGAGGTGATCGCCCCGGCGACCGTCCCCGAGCACCTGCACGTGGTTGAAGACGTGCACCTGCACGTGGTTGAAGAGGCGTCATGATCCGTTACGCCCTCGCTTGTCGGCAAGGACACGCGTTCGAAAGCTGGTTTCAGAATTCGGACGCGTTTGACCACCAGACGAAGCGCGGGCTGGTCCTTTGTCCGACCTGCGGTTCGGCCGACGTAGAAAAAGCGTTGATGGCGCCGAACCTGTCGCGGACGCGCGAAGCCGCATCATCCTCATGCATCCCCTCACCGCAGGACCCACCGCCGGAGACCCGGCCGGCGGCGGGGACTTCTTCGGGCGATGCGCCGGCCTCTACGCCCGCGCAGGTCGCAATGATGTCGCCGCAGGAGCGCGAGTTGCGCGCCAAGCTGCGTGAGCTGCGCACTTATCTGACCCGGACCGCCGAGCATGTCGGGCCGCGCTTTCCCGAAGAAGCGCGCAAGATGCATTATGGCGAAAGCGATCCCCGTTCGATCTACGGCGAAGCCTCGCCCGAAGAGGCGCGCGACCTGATCGAGGAAGGCATCGAATTTCATCCGCTGCCGCCGCTGCCGGACGAGCACAACT
>CAZTTL010000236.1:0-4009 GCA_964616635.1 uncultured Rhodoplanes sp.
TCCGCGGCGTTGGGGTTCTGCCGGTCGTAGCGCCGCCCGTTCCAACGAATGCCCGCGCGCTCCGCCACGATCCGGTAAGTCTCCTTCATCCGCGCGCCTTCGATGCCGCGAAGCACCGCGATGTCGCGATGCGGCAGTACCTCGCCGAGCCGAATTGCATACATTCGCCGCGCGACCATTAGGCGGCCTTTGCGCTCATCGGCCCAGAACGTCGCTTGTGCACGAGCAAGGTTGGAGAAGTCTGGCAGAAGCGGGGGGGCGGTGTAGAAACGCACCCCATCTTCGCCCACCGCGGCAAGTCCGACGCCATGCCGGGCGAGGAGGCGTAACGCGTCGTGGCTCACCATAGACCCGGGCCCCAGCAGGATCAGCGAGATCGACTGATGCGGCACGCCATATCGGCCAGCGGGAGTCGTGCCGCCGCCGGCGCATGTGAATGTGAGGCAGCCGTCCTCGACCGTGAGATGACCTCGATCGAGCGAGATGAGGCCATGCCGATCCGCATGCGGTAGCCGCGCAGTCTCCAGCCCGAGGCGCCCAACCAGCATTTACGCCTCCGGCGGTGAGAGAAGCATCATTCCATAGCCGAAGGCCCGGTGCCGGCCGAGCCCGCGCGCCAGCAGCGTGGCGAAGCGATCGGCGTCCGCGATCCGAATCACGCCGGCGACGACGACCGAGTGTCCGCGGATGTGCACCAGGGAACGCACGCCGCGAGGTCCGGCGGCAGCGCGGCGCAGAGCCGTTGCGCTCTCAAGGCCATCAAGGCGCAGGCTTTCGACCTTTACGCCGGCCTCGTGCAGCCGCTGCCGCACCCACGACGCGTAGACATCCTGCCGGTGCAGCACCTCGGCCGGCGATCCTCCCTGCCTAGCCGCGACATAGGCGTCAAGCTCGCGGCTTTTCGTCCGGTCTCCCGCCCTGTCGGTACGCACCGTCGGGCGCACGCGCACCGAAAATCCCAATCGGCGGCCGGCCGCGAAAACCGGCATCGGTTTGCTGTCCAACGTCTCGACGCCGAGCGCGATGATTGCTTTCGGATCAGCGAACTCCCCCGCGCGGGCCCGCAGCGCGACGGCGTCGGCCTGCGCGTAAGCGAGGAGCTGGGGCGCACGGCCCCGCCGCGCGAGCAGGCGGAACGGCTTCGGCGCCATGTCCTTGCCGAATGCGGCGACCAGCAGCGCGTGCCAACCGTAGCCGTCGTCGTCTTCGGCGGCTGGCGTCAGCCTTTCGGCGGCGAGCCAAGCCGCAACCCGCAGCATGTCTGGATCGAACCGCAGCAGATGGAGCGTCATGGCGAACAGCCCAGGCCCGCGTCTAGGCGGGACGCTGGTCCGCAACGATAGACGCGCTCGCCGGAATGGACGCCGGACACCCAGTTGCGTTGATCGGTAACGAACAATCTCTCCCAGGCCAGGGGCAGGCCAGGCCGCTCGGAGACGACAAGGCGGGGGTCTTCGGCGTTCGATCCCTCGGGGCGGTCCGCGGCGCGCACTGCGGCAAGCGCATCGTCAGCTTCAATAAAGCCTGCAAAAAACGGGCGCGTGGGCAGGCACGGCTTGCGACCGAGGAAGAGCGGGCGCGCAGGCTCCATCAGCGCCGCCGCGAGGTCGTCCAACGTCGGCGATTCGGCCGGGTCGCGCAGCGCGAGAGCGACGGTGAGGATCGAGTCGGCAAAGTAGTCGCGCTCGCGAATATGCGGGCTCGCATAGGTGTTCGGGCCGCCGGCGCGTCCTTCCGGAACGCCTCGCGTGGTCCAGCCTTCGTCGTCATATCCGAGCTGCGCGGTCTGAAAATCGCGCAAGCGCGATCCTTCGCGGTCGATGCGCACGGCGAAATCGAGCCGGGCCTGCAGCCGCGCATGTGCTTCGCGCGCGCCGCGATCGTAGCCCAGCGCATTCGCGAGGAGGCCGGTGAGGAGCGACGCGCCGGGCCACGCGCGCACCGGTCCACGTGCATCGACCATCTCGGCGCCATAGGCCGAAAGCGGCCCGTCGAGTACCAAAAGAAGGAAGCGGGCCATCTCAGCCTCCCGCCACCTCGGCTGCGATCGCTCGAGCCAACTCGTCGAGCGGAACCGGCGGCGGGGTTTCGGGAAGCTTCGCCTCTGGGTCAAGCGCAGACAGCCGGCGCGTTTCCTTGGCACCGTACATGCGGTCGAGCTTCAGCAAGTGCTCGAACAGCCGTTGCGTCGCATCCTTCACCGTCGGCCTCGCCGGGTCCCGAAACGCGTTGGCGAGGCTGCGCGGCTGGCGCGCGCCGGTCTCGATAAGAACGAGGTCCGCATAGGCGTAGGGCGCGGTGGAGCCTTTCTTCGCTCCGGGCGAGACCTTGGCGATGAGATGCAGGAGATGCTCCACCACCTTGCCGGCGAGCGCGGCGTCGTTTGCGAGGTTTTCCATTAGCTTGCCTGCATCGATGACGACATAGACATAGAACAGGCCGGCGGTGATCTCGGTGTCGAAAATGCCGCCCGCCCCGGTGCCGGTCTCAAGGTCGTCGACCACGGTGAAGTAGTCGGTTTCCGCCTCTTCGCGGTGCACCGTGAAGGCGTGCGCCACATGAATGGCAGCGTCAGTGTTCGCGTCAGGATCAGAGGTGACCATGCGTCCGAACAGCGCCGCTTCGAGCCCGGCCTCCAAGGCCCCGCGCCTTTGTTCCAGCATGGCCTTCAAGTTGTTCCGCTCCCCGCGCTTGAACCATTCATCCAGGCGCTTGACCGCGTCCTTCGTATCTGCTGCCTCGCGAACGATCTCGATCAGACGTTCGACCAGGTATCGCAGTTCGACTTCGCCAATCAGAAGAGCTTGGCGGTCTCTAACGTCCGGAGCCTTCTTGTCCTTCGGCGTGTAAAGGAGGCGCGCCATGGCTTCCACCAGCGCATACCGAACCTCGGGGGTGCCAACGCCCGCCTGCTCCAAAGCGGGGAGAATGCGCTCCTCCGGGATTTTACGCGAACGGACGGCCATTTCGGGGCCGATCCGGGAGAGAGCCCATTCGTCATCACTGACGCGCCAGTGACGCTTCAGGCAGTGCGACGAGATGCGGGTTCGAGTCGCTCCGCCGAACGGCAGGCGCTTAGCGAAGCCGGAGTCGTCACGATTGAGCAGAGCGGCGGAATAGGACACGAGCGCGTGAATTTGGATGAAGCGCGGGGCTGCCATGACGGTCTCCGGAACGGTGTCAGGTTTCAGTCGAAGCGGACGCTTTGTCGTGGTCGAGCGCGCGCCAGTAATCTTGCGCGATGCGCAGCCGAAGCGTCTCGGCGCGGTCGCTCTCGTGGTCGGCAATGAGGAGCAACTCGCCGAGGTCGCGGTGTGGTAGCGCGCCGTAATTCCCGAGTCGGCGCGCAATCAGCCTGGCCTGATCGGCGAACGCCGGGCCCCGCGCACTGAGCAGCCTCTGCACGCGGGCCTCGGAAATACCAGCCTTCGCCATGGCTTCGCCGAAACTGCCGGGCGCGAGCGCTTCGGGCTTCAGCGCGAGGATTTGCAGAAGACGCGCATAGCGCAGTAGCGACGCTTCCCCCGCCTCAGGCGCGAGCTTGACGACGATGCTGAAAAACGCGGGCGTGTCCGGCCGGTCGGGATCGAGCCGCCGCAGGCTCGCAATGTCGCCGCGGCGCTCGGCCCGCATGAGCCGCAAGACCTCCTCGGCGAACGCTTGCGCCAGTCCCCGTGGACGCTCGCGATCTGGCGCGGTCGCGCCTGACCGGGTCCGCGCGGCGACACCTTTCGCGTCTTCCTCAAGCTGCATCGGGCCGCTCCTTTCGGAAATAATCGCCGAGGTTTTTGTAGAAGCTTTCGCGGAAACTCCGCTCCGCGCGCACGAAGGCGCGATAGCGGCGCAGCGTCGATTGCGGCGACCCTCCTTCCGCAGTTCTTATTATCGACTCGGCTCGGCGGCGCAGGTCGAGAAGCCACAGCCTGCGGGCCTCATGCTTGTCGGTGCCGCACTCGGCTTCAAACTCTACAAACAG
This sequence comes from uncultured Rhodoplanes sp., assembly GCA_964616635.1. Lineage (GTDB taxonomy): Bacteria > Pseudomonadota > Alphaproteobacteria > Rhizobiales > Xanthobacteraceae > Rhodoplanes. The sequence goes on from CAZTTL010000236.1 coordinate 3,977, forward strand.
ACGGTTGAAGAAGTCGCGGTCGACGTCCTTCTC
>CAZTTL010000236.1:4019-5800 GCA_964616635.1 uncultured Rhodoplanes sp.
CGAGGAAGCGCTCTACGCGATGCGCGCTGGAGGAGTCGCGAGGCTTGAAGCCATCGCGGTCCGGACCATTCTGGAACAGGATCATGAGCCCGTAGCGCAGAGCGCTGCGGACTTTGCCCGCCTGCTCGATCCGGGCTTTGGACAAGTTACCGAGCGGATCGAGCTCCGAGCTTCGAAAACAGGCAACCGCCTTGGGCGGGACGATGATGCGCCGCTCGTGCAGACCGTCGGTCCTGCCTTGGCCGCGCGCGAGCGCCCGGCAGACAAGGACGTATTCGCAATCTGGCCGGTCGTCCGGCCCGATCTGTTGCAGCGGCGCGTGGCTGAAACCGTTCTCAAAGAGTATGTCAGAGAGCCGTTTGTAGGATAGGCCGCGGGCGTCGATCGTGAGCGCCTTGTGGCTCTCGCCTTTGACTTCCAGCGGAGTCCATGGATCGCCCGTGTCTCCCTTATGGTCCTTGCCGAACGAAATCCGCGCGGCTTTGCTGCCGGCCGCAAGCGCGGAGAGGCGGCCGCCTTGCTCGATCAACCGCACGCGCCGGCAGATCTCGATGTAATATGGATCAAGCGCCCTCGGCGACAACGACGTCGCGCCGTCCCAGGGTTCGAGCCATATGAGCGCCAGGCCGTCCTCATCGAATTGCTCATACCGCTCTAGCACGTCGTCGCGGATCGCGATCAGCCGCCGTATGTCGCGCATCATATGCGCGCCGACGCCGCCGGGGGGCGCGATCGAAAACCCGGGACGATTGGCGAACCCGCCGTTCATGCGCGACACGCCGTAGTTCCCTCGGCCGAGAAACCCTTCCATGGTCTGCAGCGTGACAAGCGCGAACAGCCAATCGTCGAGATCGGCGGTGGCGAGGCGGGCCGCCTTGACGTCGTGGTTCTTCGCCGTGACGAGCATGTCGAGTTCGTCGGGCGTAGCGAGCGGCTTAAACCCGTCGAGCTTCGCCTGCGGCGGCTGGAGGAATGCCGGCTTGTCGGGCACCGTCACGAGTCGCCAGGGTTCGTCGTCCGGGTAATCGGGCGTGAGCGCTCGCAATGCGGCGAGCCAATCCGAAGCGTCGCGCGGAGGCTCGCTCAACCCGTTCTTGATGCATGCGAGCGCGCCGAGCTGGCACAAGAGCGCGTGCCAGGCATGCCGTTGATGCGGCCGCAGCGCCGGAAATGAGGCAACCGCGTCGGCGGCAAGGCGCTCGTAGAGCTGAGGAAGAGAAAGGCATTCCCGCCGCGCATCGACATCCGTAACGCTGATGAGACGCTCTGTAAGGAGATTGAATATGGCCGCCCTCCCCAAGCGGGCCGCCAGCCTTAGGTCAGCCGTTCCAGCCCGTACCGTGAATAGGAAAACATAAATTCGCTCAACCGAAAACTGAAACTATCGCCTTCCACAATGATGTTCGCCGGTTTTGCCTCGGCCGGCGCGCCGCTAAGGAGATGGGCCGGCACGCGGAGCCGGGTGATCAACTCAGAGCCCGGAAACGGGCTGCGCACCGGCGGGTCGAACTCGACCTCGATGTCGCCCAGGCCGAGTCTCGTCCCGATGCGTTCCTCCGCCGCCCGAAAATTGCTAACGGGGTCTGACCACGTAATCATAGCCGCGTTTGCCGCCTGCCCCAGCGCGCTCTTTTTGCCCAGCGAACGCTCCCAGGCCGTGCGCCAGCGTTCGTCCGTCTCGGCCAGTCGATCCGCAATGGCCTCCAACTCCTCGGGATGGGTCGCAGCCTCTACGAGCTGCCGGTTCATCGAAGGGATCGTCCACGCGGCGCCGGCGCCGA
>CAZTTL010000237.1:0-5792 GCA_964616635.1 uncultured Rhodoplanes sp.
GACTGCATCGATTCGAGCGTGTTGGTGATCGAGGAAAGGCCGTTATCGGCGGCTTCAAGGGTCTTCACGCCGTTCGACATCGAGTCGAGAAGGCTGTTGAGGTCGCTGGCGCGCGACTGCAACGAGGACGAGGTGAAGAAGTTGGTTGGATTGTCGAGGGCGCTGTTGACTTTTTTGCCGGTCGCAAGGCGGTTCTGCGTGGTGCTCATCAGGCTTGCAGTGTGCTGAAGAGACAGCAGATTCTGGCGGACACCGGCGGAGAGGGTGATACTCGAAGACATGACTCAACCTTTCTGGTTGCTTGCCATACTGGCGCTGGACGATATTCGATCGCGAGCGATCGCCCTCTCCATTGGCATGGGAGAGCCCAACGGACTGTAAAAATGGCCGGTTAAAGTCGATATAACGGCGGTCGTGCAGCAAAAAATTATCAGGTTTTTTTTGCTTCGCTATTTGCTAACATTAATACTGTATTAGTTTTACTATTCGCTAACCTTAATAACTGGTAGCCAGCGGCCCGTCATGATCAGCACATTCGACGGGCGGCGATCGCCCTGACGGGCGACGCGGCGGGCTGATCTCAATGAGAGCGCCGCCTTGATGGCGTCAAACGAAACTCGGCATGTCGAGCGCATGCGCCCGCGCGCAATCAATCGCGAGATCATAGCCGGCATCGGCGTGGCGGATCACGCCCGTCGCCGGATCATTCCACAGCACGCGGCTGAGACGCGCCGCCGCTTCCGGCGTGCCGTCGGCAACGATCACCATGCCGGCATGCTGCGAATAGCCGATCCCGACGCCGCCGCCGTGATGGATCGACACCCAGGTGGCACCGCTCGCGCAGTTGACCAGTGCGTTGAGCAGCGGCCAGTCCGACACCGCGTCCGAACCATCGAGCATGCTTTCGGTCTCGCGGTTGGGGCTCGCCACGCTGCCGGAATCGAGGTGATCGCGGCCGATCACGATCGGCGCACTGATCTCGCCCGACGCCACCATCGCATTGAAGGCAAGGCCGACGCGGTGACGATCGCCGAGCCCGAGCCAGCAGATGCGTGCCGGGAGGCCCTGAAAGCGGATGCGCTTCTGCGCCATGTCGATCCAGTTGTGCAGATGCTTGTCATCCGGCAGCAGCGCCTTCACCGCGGCGTCGGCTTTGTGGATATCCTCGGGGTCGCCCGACAGCGCCGCCCAGCGGAACGGGCCGATACCGCGGCAGAACATCGGGCGGATATAAGCGGGCACAAAACCGGGAAACGCGAAAGCGTCGGCGAGCCCCTCGTCCTTCGCCATCTGGCGGATGTTGTTGCCATAGTCGAGCGTGGGAACCCCGGCGCGATGGAAATCGAGCATCGCCTGCACGTGCACGACCATCGAGCGTCGCGCCGCCTGGGCGACCGCCTGCGGGTCGGTTTCGCGCTTCTCCTCCCACTCGGCAATGGTCCAGCCCTTCGGCAGATAGCCGTTGACCGGATCATGCGCCGAGGTCTGGTCGGTGACTGCATCAGGCCTGACGCCGCGGCGCACCAGTTCGGGAAACACGTCCGCGGCATTGCCGAGCACGCCGACCGAGAGCGGCTTGCGCTCGGCACAGGAGCCCTCGATCATCGCCAGCGCTTCGTCGAGCGAGGCCGCCTGAACGTCGAGATACTTGGTGCTCAACCGCATCTCGATGCGGCTCGGCTGGCATTCGACGACGAGACACGAGGCGCCGGCCATGGTCGCGGCGAGCGGCTGCGCGCCGCCCATGCCGCCGAGGCCCGCAGTGAGAATCCATTTACCGGAAAGATCGCCGCCGTAATGCCGGCGACCGACCTCGGCAAAGGTTTCGTAGGTGCCCTGCACGATACCCTGCGAGCCGATATAGATCCACGAGCCCGCGGTCATCTGCCCGTACATCATCAAACCCTTGCGATCGAGCGCATTGAAGCAGTCCCAGGTCGCCCAGTGCGGCACGATGTTGGAGTTGGCGATCAGCACGCGCGGCGCATCCGCATGCGTGCGCAGAATCGCGACGGGTTTGCCGGACTGCACGAGCAGCGTCTCATCGCCTTCGAGGCTGCGCAGCGCCGCGACGATGCGATCGAAGCATTCCCAGTTGCGGGCGGCGCGGCCGATCCCGCCATAGACGACGAGTTCTGCCGGCTTTTCCGCGACCTCCGGGTCGAGGTTGTTCATCAGCATGCGCAGCGGCGCTTCGGTGAGCCAGCTCTTCGCGGAGAGGTCGCGCCCGCGCGGTGCACGAATGAGGCGGGCATTGTCGATGCGAGTCATGACACGGTCCTTGCGGCAGCGTTGGCGAAGGCGAGACAGGCTTTGAGAATCTCGGTGAGCGCGGCGCGCATCGGCGCAGCAACCGTCTCGTCATAGGGAGCCGGCCAGGTGTCGGCGCTGACGGCGCCAAGCGGCTCGCGCATATAACCGCGGCAGGCAAGCTCCATCTGCACTGCATGCACGCCGTCTCCGGGCTGCCCGTAATGCCGGGTGATCCAGCCGCCGGTGAAGCGGCCGTTCACGACGTGGCTGAAATTCGTCTTGGCGCAGATGCCATCGATCGCGCGGGTCAGGGCATCATCGCAGCCGCGGCCGGAATTGGTCCCGATGTTGAAGTTCGGCAGGCCGCCCTCGAACAGGCGCGGAACGACGCTGCGGATCGAGTGGCAGTCGTAGAGCACGACGACGGGATGGTTCTCGCGCAGCCGCGCGATCTCCTCCGCCAGCGCCGCATGATACGGCTCGAAATATTGCGTGCGCCGCTCTGCGATTTCCGCGGCGCCGGGTTCTTGACCCGGCTGATAGAGCGGCTCGCCGTCGAAGGTCGTGGTCGGGCACAGGCCGGTCGTCGCCTGCCCGGGATAGAGCGACGCGCCCGATGGATCGCGGTTGACGTCGATCACTGTGCGAGAAATCGCGGTGTGCACGGTTGTTCCGCCAAGATCGTTTGCGAAGTCGTAGAGATTGTCGACCCACCAGTCGGCATCCTTGCGGGCGAGCCAGGGCGACACCAGCCGGTTCTCGAGGTCGGGCAAAATGTTCACCCCGGTATGCGGGAAGGAGACGACGAGCGGTGCCTCGCCGCGCTTCACCGTCAACCAGCCGTTCATGATCCCCTCCACACCCGCTGCGCCAGCGGATTGAAGCCGATGCGATAGACCAGCTCGGCCGCACGCTCGACGTCCCAGATCGCAAGATCACACCACTTGCCGGGCTCGAGCGTGCCGATCGAAGCGAGGCGCCCAAGCGCACGCGCCGCCTCGCGGGTGACGCCCGCAATCGCTTCATCGACCGTCAGACGAAACAGCGTCGCCGCCATATTCATGGTCAAGAGCAGCGAGGTGAGCGGCGAGGTGCCGGGATTGCAATCGGTCGCGAGTGCGATCGGCACGCCATGCCGGCGCATCGCGGCGACCGGCGGCACCTGTGTCTCGCGCAGCATGTAGAATGCGCCGGGCAGCAACACCGCAACCGTGCCCGCGTGCGCCATCGCCGCGACCGCTTCGTCATCGGTGTATTCGAGATGATCGGCCGACAGTGCGCCATGCTCGGCCGCAAGCCGGGCGCCATGCAGATTCGACAGCTGGTCGGCATGCAGCTTCACCGGCAGGCCCGCTGCCCGCGCCGCACGAAACACCCGCGCCGTCTGCTCCGGCGAGAACGCAATCGATTCACAGAAGGCATCGACCGCATCGGCAAGCTTTTCGCGCGCGAGCGCCGGGATCGCGGTACAGACGCCGTCGATATACTGGTCCTTGCTGTCGGCTTCCGGCGGTAGCGCGTGCGCACCAAGATAGGTGGTGGTCACGCTGACCGGCCGCGCCTCACTTAGCCGGCGCGCCGCGCCCAGCATCCGCGCCTCGGTCTCGTCGTCGAGCCCATAGCCGGACTTGATCTCGATCGTGGTCACGCCTTCCCCGATCAGGCGATCGAGCCGCGGCAACGACGCGCTGATCAGCTCATCCTCGCTGGCCGCACGCGTTGCCTTCACGGTCGAAACGATGCCGCCACCGGCGCGCGCTATCTCTTCATAAGAGGCACCGGCGAGACGCAGCTCGAACTCGTGCGCGCGGCTGCCGGCGTAGACGAGATGGGTGTGGCAATCAATCAGCCCCGGCGTCACCAGCCTTCCGCCGAGTGAAATTTCTTCCGCGGCATCCCAGCCAGCCGGAAGATCAGCGACGGCGCCGACGAACGCGATGCGTCCATCGCGCACCGCGATCGCCGCGTTCTCGATCAGCCCGAGCCCAGGTCTGTCAGGCGCGAGCGTCGCCACCTGGCCGCCGAGCCAAATGCGATCCCATCTCATCGCGTTACGTTTCGATACGTTCTGTCGACATCGGTTGGTCTATACCGACTTGATGTTTGCCCGGCTATTGTCTCTATGCAAAGCCGTTGCGCAACCGCACGACGCGCGACAGGAGCAACGATGGCGCAGGTTTTTCTGTTCAACCATGCCTTGCTTCCGGACGGCTGGGCGAACGATGTCCACGTCGTCGTCGACGGCAGTACGATCGTGTCGGTTGGGCGCGACGCGGCCAATCTGTGCGGCGAGCCGGTCCATGGCATCGCGATCCCGGGCCTCGCGAACCTGCACTGCCATGCTTTCCAACGCGGCATGGCGGGGCTCGCGGAGCGACGCGGGCCATCGTCCGACAGCTTCTGGACCTGGCGCGAGGTGATGTACAAATTTCTCGGCCGGCTCACGCCGGACGACGTCGAGGCAATCGCCGCCTTCGCCTATATGCAGATGCTGGAGCGCGGCTTTACCGCGCTCGCCGAATTCCACTACCTGCATCACGATATCGACGGCACGCCCTATGCCGATCTCGGCGAGATGGCCGGGCGCCTCGCTGCCGCAGCCTCCGCCACCGGGATCGGCCTGACGCTCCTGCCCTCCTTTTATGCCTATGGCGGGTTTGGTGGGCAGCCGCCGGCCGCGGGGCAGCGCCGCTTCCTCAATGATCCCGATCGCTTTCTGCGCCTCCTCGCGCGCTGCCGCGAGATCACCGCCGACGCACCCGATACGCGGGTCGGGATCGCGCCGCATTCGCTGCGCGCAGTAACGCCGGAGACGCTGAAAGACGTGGTCGCGGCGAGCACTGACGGGCCGATCCATATCCACATTGCCGAGCAGGAAAAAGAGGTGGCCGACTGCGTCGCCTGGTCGGGCCGCCGGCCACTCACCTGGCTGTGCGACGAGATGGCGGTCGATCAACGCTGGTGCATCATCCACGCGACCCATCTTGAGGAAGCCGAGACGCTGCGCCTTGCTGCCTCGGGCGCGGTGGCGGGCCTCTGCCCGCTCACTGAAGCCTCGCTTGGCGACGGCATTTTTGATGGCGCGCGCTTTCTCAGCGCTGGCGGGCGCTTCGGCATCGGCACCGACTCCAATATCGACATCGACGCCGCCGCCGAGTTGCGGCAGCTCGAATATTCCCAGCGCCTCGCCGCGCGTGCGCGCAATGTGATGGCGACCGAGACGGCCGAGTCGACTGGGATGCGGCTCTACCGCACCGCGCTTGGCGGCGGCGCTCAAGCGCTCGGCCGCGGTGAAAGCGCGATCGCGCCCGGCTGTCGCGCCGACATCGTCGTGCTCGATGCCGATCAACCCGATCTCGCCTGTGTCGACGGCGACCGCTGGGTCGATGCGTGGATTTTCGTTGCCGGCCGCGCCGCCGTGCAATCGGTGATCGCCGGCGGCGCACTCGTCGTAACGAACGGCCAGCACCGCGATCGCGAGGCCATCACGGCGCGTTATACCCGTGCGCTGAAGCGCGTGATCGGGGAATGACGCCGAA
>CAZTTL010000238.1:0-5230 GCA_964616635.1 uncultured Rhodoplanes sp.
AGGTCGGGGTAGAAATAGTTCTTGCGGTCGAACACCGACTTCAGATTGATCTGCGCCTTCAGCCCGAGACCGGTGCGGATCGCCTGCTTGACGCATTCCTCGTTGATCACCGGCAGCATGCCGGGCATCGCCGCATCGACCAGCGAGACATGCGAATTGGGCTCGCCGCCGAATGCGGTCGAGGCACCCGAGAACAGTTTCGCCCGCGACGTCACCTGCGCGTGGACTTCGAGGCCGACAATCACCTCCCAGTCGCCGGTTGCGCCCTTGATCAGCTTGCTCTTGGTGACATTGCGGGCGGCTGCGGTCATGGCGGGGTCCGTGGGGCTTGGCTATGCTCTGATAAGCGAGAGCTATGGGGCTTGACGCGCAGGGTCAAGCGCCTGCCGGCGCCGGGCGCTTCCCCTATCAGGCTCGCTCCTGCTTACCGCGCCTTGGCGAGCAGCGCCGTGACCATCGCCTCCCATTCCGCTTCGAGCGAGCTGGTGGCGGGGGCGCGCCTCGCGCGGGCGTACCAGTAACGCGCATTGCCGAGGTCGCCTTCGACGCGATGCAGATAGGCGTGCACCCAGGCGGCGTCGGCGCTGTCGTCGTCCTGGGCGATCGCGTGCGCTTTGTCCCACTCGCCCTTGGCGGCCCACCACAGGGCCGCAAGCGGCGCGCCGAGATTGCCCGGCGGACCGTGATCGGCAAGCGACTGCCTGAAAGCCGATAAAGTGATCGTGTCTTTCATGGCTCAGCAACAGATGGCCCGGATGTGACCTTGGCCAGCATAGGTGAGAAGTGGTTTGTCACGGGTCACCAGTGTGTAGCCGAATTCGCGTGCCGTTGCCGCGATGATGCGATTGGCCGGGTCTCTCGGCGGTTCGCCTGGAAGAAAGGACGACGCGATCAGCACATCCGGAGGCATATTGGCCAGTTCGACTCCCGGTGCTTGCAGCAGGCGATCGAACCACCGCTCAGGCGACATCAACAGACTCAGTCGGCCACGCGCAACCAGCAAGCCGAGTTCCCATGCCGTGATTGGCGACACATAGATCGACTCGCCCGCGTCCTGCGCGCGCCCGAGTGCATCGAGGGCTTCGGCGGCGATCTCGGCTTCCTCAGAAGAAATCCATATCACCGCGCAAGTATCCAGCAACAGCGTCTCTCGCACCTCAGGCCTCTCCACCCCAGGCGCGCTGGCCCCATTCCGGATCGGCTGGCGCCGTCATGTCGGTTCCGGGCGCGATGCGCAGCGTGCCCTTCATCCACCCGATCAGCGAATGTCGTTTGCGCGGCATGGTTTTATCCTGGGCCATGCTTTCGTGATCGCCCGACGGGGGCGCTCTCCGTTTCGGTGCGACGCGCCGGAACACGAGCTTGCGACCCTCAATATCGACTTGTTCGCTCTTGAAGCCGGCGGCGAGCCAGGCCTTCGTCATCACGCTGTTGGAGGGATTGTTGCTCCACCAAGCCCGGTGATGCGCTGCACTGGATGGCAGCTTGTCGCCAATAATTTTTTCGATGTCGCCAAAGCTCAATCGGACCTCGTCCCGCATCTGCCGTCGCAGGAAGTGTGTGAGTGGCTCATACTTGGTCATCATAGTTACTTATGCGTGTTCTCTAGTGACTACTACATATACACTAACTATTCACATCTCAATCTCCATCATGCAGCGCCCTGCACCAGCGCGGTCCCCCGAAAAAATGGCTTGATCGCTCCGCCTCAGGCGTCGTGACGAGCGACGGCCGCTTAACGCTTGGCAGGCCTTGAGCGTAGAACGCGGCTGCGGGGAGCGCTATTGCTGTTTCACCGTCGTTGCGATGCGATAAACTAAGAGTGCACAGAAGGCGGGGTCAAATGGCCAAAGGCACGCTGACAATCTCGATCGATCTCGAATTGGCCTGGGGCGTATGGGACCGGGTGACGCCCGAGGCGTTGGACTTTGCAGAGACTGTCGAGCGGCCGATCTGCGCCACGCTGATCGCGCTGTTCGACCATTACGATGTCCCAGTGACGTGGGCGATGGTCGCGGCGCTGCTCGACCCGAAGAGCGCGGAGGGAAGGCCCGGCCCTGCAAGCTGCTGGTATGCGCCCGACGTCATCGAGCAAATTCGGCAAGCGCGCGTTCGTCACGAGATCGGAAGCCATGGCGGGCGGCATATCGACCTCGCCGCGGCGACCGGCAGTGCGGCCGACGCGGACCTTGATTTTGCCCGGCAGGTGCATCGCCGACATGGCCTGGCGTTCCAATCCTTTGTTTTCCCGCGCAACCGGATCGGCAACCTGGATGCCGTTGCGCGCGCGGGGCTACAGGTTTTCCGCGGTCGTGACTTAGGCTGGACCAGCGCCGCCAGTCGCGGCGGGCGATGGGCGGCCAAAGCGGCGAACCTTGCCGACAAGGCTCTCCCCATCGCGCCTTGCACGGTCTCGGCACGACAGCGCGCCGGCCTTATCGATGTGCCGGGATCGATGCTGCTGATCGGCCGCAATGGCATACGCCGGTTTGTATTTCCCCCGGTGACCCGCGCGAAGCTCGCGATGGGACTCGATCGCGCGATCAAAGACGGCGCGACATTCCATCTCTGGTTCCACCCGTCCAACTTCTATTACCGGCGGCAGGAGCAATTCGACACGCTCGCGCACTTCCTCAGACTCGCCGCCGAGGAAGCGGGGCGCGGCCGCATCGAGATCAAGCCGATGGGGCGCTATGCAGAGCGGGCTGAGGCAGAGCCAGCGGTGCCGGCTGCGCTTTATTGAAGCGAAGCCGAAATAGTACTTGGCCTCATGAAGTCAGCGGCGCGCGATGGCGATGAGATGGCCGGCAAGCGCCTTGCTCCAAGCGCTGTCGGACAGCCGCTCCTCATGGGGCATAGTCTGCCGGGCGAGCCGGCAGGCGAGGTGAGGCGAGACTTTATAAAGGATGCGCAGCGGCGCGACCATCGCGCCATGGACCGCAACGTGAGAGAACCCCGCCTTGCGGAGTTTTGCATCGACCGTTGCCGGCGTCTCGAATTCGACATGGTATCGCGGCGCCGCGCCGCGCAGGCGCGCTGCCATCGCGCGCGCAGCAAACAGCTGGCGAAAGCCGTCGAGCGCCCACTTGTTCACGTAGGTGCCGAAGTAAATCGCGCCCGGTTTGAGGATGCGCGCGATCTCCCGATGCCCGGCTTCGTTATCGATCGCGTTGAGATAACGGAACACCTCGATGGCATAGACGAAGTCGTGAGACGCGGTCTCGCACTTGAGGCCGAGCACTGAGCCGTCGGACACCAGCGCCGCAGGCACATGCTCGGCGGCGAGGCGGCGCATTTCCGCGCTCGGCTCGATGCCGGTGACGTCGTGCCCGGCGCTGAGCAGCCGCGCCATGTACACGCCGATCCCGCAGCCGATGTCGAGACACTTCGCTTGCGCCGGCAGATCAGCGACGCATTGCGCCCAGGCGCGATCGATCAGGCTGCGGCCGTAGCGGAACGGCGAATCGAAAACCTCCTCGCTGCTGTATTCGGAAGCGAAGACGTTGGCGGTCTCATCGTGAACATCGACGGCGCGGCGACGGGACCAGTCGGCCTCCGACATCGTCTACCACCATCGCTGCGGCGTGAAATGGCCGGCTTGCGCTTCAAGGGCGCCGGCAAGCGAGAACAGCGTCTCCTCATCGAATGGGCGGCCGATGAGCTGCAGGCCGAGCGGAAGCCCCTGCGCATCAAGCCCGCCGGGCAACGAGATGCCGGGAAGCCCGGCCATGTTGACCGTCACCGTGAAAACGTCGTTGAGATACATCTCGACCGGATCGCCCGACGACTTCTCGCCGATCGCAAACGCGGCGGACGGCGTCGCCGGCGTGAGAATGGCGTGGACGCCGCGCGCGAAACAGTCCTCGAAGTCCTGCTTGATCAGCGTGCGCACTTTTTGCGCGCGCAGATAATAGGCGTCGTAATAGCCGGCCGAGAGCACATAGGTGCCGATCATGATGCGCCGGCGCACCTCGCGGCCAAAGCCGGCCGCACGGGTCTTTTCGTACATTGCGGTGACGTCGCGTCCCGGCACCCGCACGCCGTAGCGCACGCCGTCATAGCGCGCGAGGTTGGACGAGGCCTCCGCCGGCGCCACAATGTAGTAGGCCGGCAGCGCGTATTTCGTATGCGGCAGCGAGACGTCGACGATCTCCGCGCCCGCGGCCTTAAGCCAGTCGGCGCCGCGCCGCCACAGCGCTTCGATCTCCTCCGACATGCCCGCGACGCGATATTCTTTCGGGACGCCGATCTTCATGCCCTTGACGGGCCGGCCGACTGCGGCCTCATAGTCCGGCACCGGCCTATCGACCGAAGTGGTGTCCTTCGGATCATGGCCCGCCATCGAGCGCAGCAGGATGGCGCAGTCCTTCACCGTGCGCGCCAACGGCCCGGCCTGATCGAGCGAGGAGGCAAAGGCGACGATGCCCCAGCGCGAGCAGCGGCCATAGGTCGGCTTGATGCCGACAATGCCGGTGAACGCGGCGGGCTGGCGGATCGAACCGCCGGTGTCGGTGCCGGTCGCACCGAGACAGAGATGCGCCGCGACCGCCGCCGCCGAGCCGCCGGACGAGCCGCCGGGCACGAGCTTGGCGTCCGATCCCTGGCGCCGCCATGGCGAGACCACCGGCTCGTAGAACGAGGTCTCATTCGACGAGCCCATCGCGAACTCGTCATTGTTGAGCTTACCCAGCAGCACCGCGCCGTCGCGCCATAGATTGGCGGTGACCGTCGAGTCGTAGACCGGGACGAAGTTCGAAAGAATTTGCGAGCAGGCGGTCGTGCGGACGTCGCGCGTCGCGAACATGTCCTTGATGCCGAGCGGCAAACCTTCGAGCGGCCCGGCGTTGCCCTTGGCAAGCCGCACATCGGACTCGCTTGCCATTGCGCGCGCACGCTCCGGCGTCTCCAGCACATAGGCATTGAAGACGCGCGCCGCTTCCATCGCGGCAAGATGCGCATCGGCAAGTTCGCGCGCGGTGAAGTCGCGCTTGCGCAAACCGTCGCGCGCTTCCGCGAGCGTGAGGGCGGTGAGGTCGGTCATCGCGAAAGTGCCCCGGGCCGCGCGCCGGTCAGTTGATTGATCCCGAGATCGAAGTTAGGCGATGCCGGTCTGCAGAATTTCACCTCTCCCCGGTGGGGAGAGGTCGGCGAGCAGCGCGCATGCCGCGCTGCGAGCCGGGTGAGGGGGCCACGATAGATCATTCGCGCGATCCCCCCCACCCCCAATTGG
>CAZTTL010000238.1:5240-5770 GCA_964616635.1 uncultured Rhodoplanes sp.
GGCTACGCTCGCAATCCGACCTCTCCCCCACGGGGAGAGGTGAATCCGAGTTGAGCAGGAAAGATGGCAACGACAAAAGCGGATATGGTGAGCCGACGGTTCGCTGGATCGCACTCATCACTCGACCACCTTCGGCACCAGGAAGAAGTGATCCTCCCTTGCCGGCGCATTCTGCACGATGAGGTCGGGCATTTCGCCGTCGGTGATCTTGTCTTCCCGCTTTTTCATGGTCATCGGCGTGACCGACGTCATCGGCTCGACGCCTGACACATCGACCTCGGAGAGCTGCTCGACGAAGGCGAGGATGGCGTTGAGTTCGCCCTGCAAATGCTCGACCTCGTCGTCTTTCACCGCAATGCGGGCAAGATGGGCAATGCGCCGGACGGTGGCGGAATCGACCGACATGCGGGCTCCTCGGGGGTGGATACGTCTTGGCGAACCGGAAGCCAGCGCCACGTCATGGGGAGACTCGGCGCTGCTGCCGAGCCTATAGCAGAGGCGATTTCGCCGCCGCAACCCGGGCGTCGGCG
>CAZTTL010000239.1:0-5419 GCA_964616635.1 uncultured Rhodoplanes sp.
ACCAGAGCTGGCGCGAGATGCACCAGGGCTGGATGTTCTCCATCCAGTCGAAATAGGTCTTCTCCCAGTTCTTCGGCACGAACGCGGTGCGGCCATCGCGGACCGCATCGAGCGCCTCGCGGGCCAGCTCCTTGGCGTCGACATACCACTGGTCGGTGAGGAATGGCTCGATCACCGCGCCCGAGCGGTCGCCATGCGGCACCATATGCGTGTAGGGCTCGATCTTCTCCATCGATCCTGCCGCTTCAAGCCGCGCAGCGATCTTCTTGCGGGCGAACAAGCGGTCCCGGCCTTGCAGCTTCAGCGTCTCGGAAAGCTCGTCGGACTCCGGCACGCCTTCGAGGAAACCGGCATTGTCGGCGATGTCGATATTGCCCTCGATGTCGAGGACGCTAATGAGCGGCAGCTTGTGCCGGCGTCCGACCTCGAAGTCGTTGAAGTCATGCGCCGGCGTGATCTTCACCGCACCGGTGCCCTTCTCCGGATCGGAATAAGAGTCGGCGATGATCGGGATGCGGCGTCCGACCAGCGGCAGCACGGCATGGTGGCCGACGAACTCGGTATAGCGCGCGTCATCGGGATGCACCGCGACCGCGGTATCGCCGAGCATGGTTTCCGGCCGCGTCGTGGCGACAGTGATGAAGGCGTCCGGGATCTCTTCGATCGGATATTTGATGTACCAGAGATGACCCTTCACCTCGACCTGCTGCACTTCGAGATCGGAGATCGCCGTGAGCAGCTTCGGGTCCCAATTGACCAAACGCTTGTCTTTGTAGATCAGTCCTTCGTTGTAGAGGTCGACGAACACCTTCAGCACGGCGCGCGAGAGCCCCTCGTCCATGGTGAAGCGTTCGCGCGACCAGTCGCAGGAGGCGCCGAGTCTTTTCAGCTGATTAATGATAATGCCGCCCGATTCCGCTTTCCACGCCCACACGCGTTCGAGAAATTTCTCGCGACCGAGGGCGCGGCGCGGCGGCGCCTGCCGCTCCATGAGCTGGCGCTCGACCACCATCTGCGTCGCGATGCCGGCGTGATCGGTGCCGACCTGCCACAGCACATCGCGCCCGCGCATGCGCTCGAAGCGGCAGAGCACATCCTGCAGCGTGTTGTTGAGCGCGTGGCCCATATGCAGGGAGCCGGTGACATTCGGCGGCGGAATGACCAAACAATAAGGCTGTGCGTCGCGCCGCTCCGGGCGGCCGGCGCGAAAGGCCTGCGCCGCTTCCCAGGTGGCGGAAATACGGGATTCGATATCGGTGGGCCGATAGGTCTTCTCGATCATTGCAACGCTCTCTGCGGGGTCGCGGTCAACAAGCGCGCCTGCCCTGCCGCTGTCAACGTCGTCGCTGAGTATTTCATCGGCTGGGGCGATCACGCGTGAATGACAACAAAGCTCTCCGTGGCGTGCATATATCCACGCGGCGTCGCATGCTTGGGGGCGGGTGGCGCTGCCAGCGTGGCGAGAAAATAATTTCGGCCGCAAGCCAATAAAACTGCCTCAATTGACAATTGCTCGCATCAGGCTGTCCACGCATAGACCGAAACCGCACTGTTTCGAAACCGTTTTTTTCGCCCGAATGCCAGCCGCCCTGTTGTTGCCGCGATCAAGCGTCAGCAAGGAGCAACCGTTGCCGGTCCCTCATCATCATTGTTGATCAAGAGCATGGGTTTCATGATGGGCGTGACGACACGATCACCGCGCACAACCGAAATGTCGCGCCGCGCCTTTCTAGGCGTGGGCACGACGGCGGGATGTGTGCTGGCGCTTGGCGGCTGCGCCAATCTCGTCGCCAATGGCACCCAGTTCGATGCGTCCGGGCTGTCGGCGAAGCCGTCGCTCGTCGTCGCGACCACGCGTAAGCCGGTCAAGGGCGGGCGCGTCCGGCCATGGTATGGCGGCGAGCGCGGCAATCTGAGCATTGCCCGGGCACGCCTGTCGCCGCCGAACGACGACCGGTTCTCGCTCGCCTCGATGGGCCTCGACAATTGGCAGATCGAATCGGTCGAACCGGCGGCCCGAATCGACGATCTGCTCGACCCGGCGCTGGGCCGGCGCGACGTGCTGGTCTATGTGCACGGCTACAACACCACCTTCGAGGCGGCCGCGCTCGATGCTGCGCGCCTCTCCGACGGCATCAAATTCCACGGCGAGACCATGGTGTTCACCTGGCCGTCGCGGGCGAAGCTGCTCGACTATGTCTACGATCGCGAAAGCGCGATGTGGTCGCGGGATTCGCTCGAGCGCGTGCTGACAAGCCTGATGGCGAGCCCGTCCGTCGGCACCATCCATATCGTTGCCCACAGCGTCGGCACCATGCTGACGCTGGAAGCGCTGCGCCAGCTCTATGCGCGCGGCGGCCCGTCTGCGGCGGGACGCATCGGCGCGATCGTATTCGCGGCGCCCGACATCGACATGGACGTGTTCGCATCCTCAATCGAGCGGCTTGGCGACCTCGTTCCGAAGATCACCGTGATTGCCGCGACGAACGATCGGGCGCTGTCGCTGTCACGCTGGATCGCCGGCGGAATGACACGGGTCGGCTCGGCGGAAAAGGCGCAGCTCGAACGGCTTGGCCTACGGGTGATCGACGCCTCGCACGAGGGCTGGGGCATCATCAACCACGACCTGTTCTTATCGAACGCGGATATCCGCAAAGTGATAAGGCGCGCGGTCGATGGCCGGCTTGCAAGCGTCGGCAGCCGCTCAGGGCAGCCGCTCTAAGCCGGTCAGCGACACAGGTCAGCGAAAGCGCATGGGCAATAACAAGCCCCCGTCTCTATGCGGCAGAGCCGCACAGAGACTTTCGCCACGCCAATTGATGTGAGCCCGGCGGCGTTGCCCGCCGCCCAGGGGATGGCGTTAGGACGAGGGGCCGCCACCTCCAGGCGTGACGCCGACACCCTTGACGGCTTCCATCACCGCCTTCGTCGCCGTTTCGCCGAGGTCCTTGGCCTGCTCGGCCATGGCCTGCATTTGCGCCTGGAGGAACTCGGCCTGCAGCTTCGCCAGTTCCTGGACGTCATTCACCTGCACCAGCCGCTGCGCGAACTCGAAGGCATTCGCGACATTGCGCTCGGCGTAAGTGAGCACCTTGTTGCTCAGCTCGGTGCCGCCCATGGCGTTGGCCGGCATCGCGCGCTGGAAAAACTGAAGATAGCCGTTAATCGCCGTCCGCACCTGCTCCATGCTTTGCTCGGTCATCTTGCGCATGTCGGCCGGGATTTCAAAGGGCGACTTGTTTTTCGTCATGACGATCTCCTAAGCACCACCGCCGCATCACCGCAACAGGCGAGGGACAGTGATCCGATGTTAGAGCATTTTCTGGCGCAGAGGAAACTGCCTTGCTGGAGAAAATGCGGGCCTGAAATGAGCAGAGCGAGTTTTTATTTCCCCCGAACCGATTTTTCGCTCCTGATTGGGCGGGTAACTCGAATAAAGCGGTCGCGCGGACAAGGCGCTATTGGCGCGCAGAAATCAAGGGGGAATTTTCGGGAACAAAAGTCGCGCCGGCAGCCGCGCGCGGCGTGATTTCGTTGGTGCGGCAGCGGTTAATCCGCTGCGGGTGACGTGCAGCGCGAATTGGCCGAAACATGTTTCTTTCGTCCTTGCGTAAACGCAATGTCGCTCAAGGCCGCAGCTATTGTGAAATGGCGTAAACTATAATGCACGCAAATGACGGATCGGACGGCCGGGCGCGATCGTCTGCGCGGCGGCGATGATCGCATTGGCATCGATTCCGTAGTGCCGATAAAGGTCGGGGATCGATCCGGTCTGGCCGAAATGCTCGACACCGAGCGGGCGGGTGCGGTGACCGCAGACGGCGCCGAGCCAGGCGAGCGCCGCCGGGTGGCCATCGACCACGGTCACGATCCCGCAGTGGGACGGCACCGCGGCGAGCAGCCGCTCGATATGCGAGCGGGCATGCGCAAGTCCACGCTCGCGCGCGCGGTTTGCCGCCGTCCACCCGGCATTGAGGCGGTCGGCCGAGGTCACCGCAAGCAGGCCGACATCGCGGCGATCCTCCGCCATCAGCCCGACCGCCTGGATCGCCTCGGGCGCGACCGCGCCGCTATAGGCAACAACAACCTGACAATTCGGCCCCGGCGGGCGCAGCCAATAGGCGCCGTCGATGATTCCCTGGCGCAGCTCCGCCGTCATCGTGCGTTGCGGCTGTTCGACCGGCCGGGTCGACAGCCGCAGATAGACGGCGCCGCCAGTCTCGTCGCGCAGCCAGGTGCGCTCCGACGGCGTCCCCTCCCCGTCGCGCTGGATATAGTCGAAGGCGAAGGCGAGGATCACCGCCAGCTCGTCGACAAAGGCTGGCTCGAAGGCGGCGAGCCCGTCCTGGGCGAGCCCGATCAGCGGCGTTGCGATCGACTGATGCGCGCCGCCCTCGGGCGCCAGGGTGATGCCGGACGGTGTGGCGACGAGGATGAACCGGGCGTCCTGGTAGCAGGCATAGTTGAGCGCATCGAGGCCGCGCTCGATGAACGGATCATAGAGCGTGCCGATCGGAAACAGCCGCTCGCCATGGATGGAATGGGACAGGCCGAGGGCCGACAGCAGCGTGAACAGATTCATCTCGGCAATGCCGAGCTCGATATGCTGGCCTTCCGGCGAGAATTCCCAAGTCAGCGTCGAGGGGATGCGCTCGCTTTTGAACGTATCGGCCATCGCCTCATGGGCGAACAGGCCGCGCCGATTGACCCAGGCGCCGAGATTGGTCGACATGGTCACGTCGGGCGAAGCGGTGATGATGCGGTCGGAAAAGGCGCTGCGCTCCTTGCCGATCTCGTGGAGAAGCAGCCCAAAACCCTGCTGCGTCGACATTTCCGGCTGCACCGGCACCGTGAGCTCGGCCGGTGCATCGATATGGGCGGCATGGTAGCGGCGCGGACCGCCCTGCGCGAACGGCACCTGGTCGAGGAAAGCCTGCAGCGTCTCGGCCGGCAGCCTCAGGCCCTCGAAGCGGTCCCATTCGTGGCCGGGGCGGATGCTCATCGCCTTCTGGAAGGCCTGCATCTGCACCGAGGTCATCAGCCCGGCATGATTGTCCTTATGGCCGGCGAATGGCAGGCCGTAGCCTTTGATCGTGTAGGCGATGATGCAGGTCGGCTGGTCGTGGTCGATCCGCGCAAAAGCGTCGATCAGCGTCGGCAGATCGTGGCCCGCAAGATTGGTCATCAGGCGGGCGAGCTCGTCGTCGGAGAGCTTGTCGATCAGGCGCATGATGGCGGCATCATCGCCGAGGTCGTCGCGCAGGCGCCGCCGCCACGCGGCGCCGCCCTGGAAGACAAGAGCCGAGTAGAGCTGGTTGTGGCATCTGTCGATCCAGTCGCGCAAAACCTCGCCACCGGGCTCGGCGAAAGCCTGCTCGAGCAGCACGCCGGATTTGAGGATCACCACGTCCCAGCCGAA
>CAZTTL010000239.1:5429-5748 GCA_964616635.1 uncultured Rhodoplanes sp.
CTTCGCGGATGACGGCATCGAGGCTCTGGCGGTTGTAGTCGATGATCCACCAGCAGTTGCGCACGCCTTGCTTCCAGCCTTCGAGCATCGACTCGAAGACATTGCCCTCATCCATCTCGGCATCGCCGACCAGCGCGATCATGCGCCCGAGCGGGCGATCGCTGCCGAAGCCGTGGGCGCGCATGTAATCCTGGGTCAGCGCGGCAAACAGCATCTGCGCGACGCCGAGGCCGACCGAGCCGGTGGAGAAGTCGACGTCATCGGTATCCTTGGTGCGCGAGGGATAGCTTTGCGCGCCCTTGTAACCGCGATAGTCAAT
>CAZTTL010000240.1:0-5734 GCA_964616635.1 uncultured Rhodoplanes sp.
CCCGCCAAACGCGGGCCGGCGCGCGCATATGCACCAGCCAGGTCTGCATCCAGCCTTTGTATATGTGTTCGCGGCAATTCGCTGTCGTCCGCTGGCGTGCATTTTGTGTTGGCAGAACAATGGTTTATTATTCAAGCATGTTCGGCCCGGTTCGCTGAGTGCCGCCAAATCTGTTGCGACAGCGTTGCGACGGACGGAACAAATGAGGGGTAGAAAAATGGCTTGTGGCTCGGGACTGACGCGCGGACCGGTGTCGCTCACGCATCGTTCGATCGAGGCCTTGCGGCCGGCGGAGACGCCGTATCGGGTATCCGATCAGCGCTGCATCGGGTTAGCGGTGCGCGTGGCGCCGAGCGGCGTTAAGACGTGGGATTTGGCCTACAGGATTCGTGGCTCAGGGAAGATGAGACGGGTTTCGCTCGGGCGCGTTGGCGATGTAAGTCTCGAAAGGGCGCGCGAGCGCGCCAACGAGCTGACTGGCGCGGCAAGGGTCGGCCGAGACCTGATCGCCGAGGAAGAGCAGAGCCGCGCTGCCGCGGCAGCGCGGGTCACCGTCGGGAAGCTGATCGAACTCTACCTGCGACGCAGGGTTACTGGCCGTCTGCGGACAGCAAAGGAAATCGAGAGCCGCTTGAAGCGAGCGCTCTCTCCAATCCTGCACCGGTACGCCGATGATATCCGTCGGCGTGACATCCGGGAATTGTTGGACGCGGTGGCCGACCAGGGGATCGAACGCGAAGCAGAAAAGCGCCGGCAGACTGTCGGCGCGATGTTCCGGTGGGCCTTGTCGCAGGACATCGTGGAGACGGACGCGACCGCCGGACTGAAGGCTTACGACGCCGGCACACCGCGCGATCGGGTCCTGACCGTGGGCGAAATCGAGACGCTTTGGAAATGGCTCGATTCCGGTTCCCTGCCATCGGACCCAGCGGACATCATGAAACTTGAGCTTTTGACTGGCGCCCGCTGCGGCGAGGTCAGCGGCCTATGCGCCGAGGAGATTGATCGCGATGAATGGACTTGGACGCTACCAGCCGCGCGCTCGAAAAACAAACGGCCGCGCGTCACGCCTCTGGTTGGGGCGGCCCGACAGATTATCGAGGCGCGGCTTTCCAACGTGCAAGCCGGACCGCTGTTCACGGCCGAGACAGGGACCGTTTTGACAGCGGCCCACATCGGCCATTATCTGCTGGCGCGTCGCGACAAGCTGCCGATCGACAAGTTCACCACGCACGACCTTCGGCGGACAGTCGCCACCATGCTGGCGGAGATGGGCATTGCCCTCGATCTTGTCGCCGCGGTGGTCGGCCACGAGGCGGGCGGGAAGGAAACCCGAACGCTGGTCCGCCACTACGTTCGTACTAACCTTATTGAGCGCAAGGCTCATGTGCTACGCTCCTGGGATGAGCGCTTGCGGGACATTGTAGCCGGTCGCGCGACTGCCAAGGTGGTGCGCCTTCTGAAAATCGGTTGATCGGTGCTGGTATCCGAGTCTTTCAGCCAGTACGTGCGCGCTATGAGCTGAATTCCGGCCTGCTTTCAGGGAAGTATGGACATCAAGTGGTGCAAAGCCGAAGTCACGGATGATCAGATTCGGCAAATGGTACTCTTCGCGAATTGCTGCGCCGCAACGGCGCGTCCGTTAGCGGTGCTTGCAGGAAATGCATTACATCGAATTTGGGTTTCTGATTTCAATGGCGCAGCGAATTTTGTTGGCCGTTTTTGCCTCGCCTCGTTCGCATTGGGCGATTGCCGCGCGATTGTCGCTGATAATTTGGTAGCCGGCGACGATGTCGCGCCAGCGTTCCGGCGCGGCGGTTTTGATGAGATGCGCGCCGGCGCTTTCCTCGTCCACGCCGAGAATGCTCGCCGCCATGAGCTCGGGCCAATGCCAGCTTTCGGGCATAGCGCGGACGACCGGACCGACGATCATCGCCAGCAGGAGCATCCCGCAGACAATGCCGCCGGCTGTGGTCCAGATGAGCCACTGGCGCTGGCGTTCCGCCGATCTCGCGGAGCGCAGGTGGGCGGCCATCTCCGCCGTCATCCTCTCAAACCCGTATCGAGCCTCTGCGAACGCTTGCTGGTCGGAACGGCGAGCTTCTTGGGCAGCCGTCGCTATTTCGTGGCTCCAGTCTTTGGCCGAAAGACGCAGTGCTGGCATTTCGGCTAGGGTTTTCACACTCTGTCTGGTTGCCGAGGACGCCCGCATGATCTGTCCCAGCGTCTCGCTGTAGTCAGGAATCTCGATTGACGCCCGCTCGGCCGTGAGCCCAGCGACTGCGCGGCGGACGAGGGCGACTTCTTCGCGCAGCGCCTCGAAGGCGAGCGTGGCGGGATCGGCGTCGGCTTGGGGCTGCAGCGGCTCCGGCGTTTCGGCCATTCTGCTCTCCTCAGATGCCCAAACCGCGCCCGCGCCCAAGACCCAGGGAGGCCAGGAGATCGCACCCGATGCCCCGGCCCATATCCATTGGGATGCCGAGCTCGCGGCTGCGGGTTCGCAGCATCGATTCCATTTGCGGGTCCCGTTCCAAGCTCTTCGCCATGGCGCCCATGCTGGCGCGAGTTTTGCGCTCGCTTTGCCAGTCGTTGTTGCGCGCGAACCCGGCGCGCTGGCGCTCGAGCTCCTGCCAGCGTTTGACGAAGCGATCGGCACGCAGGTTGGGATCGGTACGGATTTCGGCTTCGACCTGCATGGCCCGAATGGCGCGTTGCGTGCGCCCCTCGGCGGCCTCGCGCACGAGGGCTGGATTGCGCTCGGACACGCGGTCCAAGTCGCGGGCCGCCTGGGGCCGAAGCGCGTCGAGCATGGCGCCGGCTCGCTCCCGGGCGGCGATCTGGTGCGGCAGGATCGGGAGCGCCAATTCCTGCATCCTGGCAGCATCTAAAATGCTGCGCGCGTAGCGACGCACGGCCTGGTCTAGGTCGGGCGCCACCACCCGCTCCCCGCCCAGGGTCGGGCCCAGTCGGTCCGGCGAGACCGTTATAGGCCGGAAGGAGGCGAAGATGCCGGGCTCGCCACGGTGCCCCGGCTCCGGTCGCCGTTCGGGCTCCTTTCCGAGCTGTTCGATCTTGGAGCGGCCCGGCGCCGCGGAGTCGCGCTCGTAATCGCTCGCCATGTCCTTGGACCGGTCGCGCGACAGGACGCGGGCGAGCATTGCGTCGTCGGCAAAGTCGTGACGGCCGTAATGGAGTTGGACACTCTCGCGGTGGCGCGAGAGGGCCACATAGGCGGCGTGGCGGTCGAGGCCCGGTGTCGCCAGGACATGCGCCCGGTCGACCGTCATGCCCTGCGCCTTGTGAATCGTCGCGGCGTAACCGTGATCGAGATGGGCATAGTCCTTGAGGTCAAACGCCACGGAACGCCCGGTATCGAGTCGCACGGTCATGTTGCCGGCGTCCATCGTCTCGACGATCCCCAGCGAACCGTTCTTGATGCCGAGACCCCCGTCGTTCTTGAGGAACATGACGCGGTCGCCGCAGGCAAAATCCCGCTTGCCGCGCTCGACAGTGATAGAGACGTCCTCGCCGAGCTCGCCCGCCTCGCGCAGCGTGCCGCGGGCGAGGTCGTTGAGGGTGCGAACCTCGTCATTGGTGTGGGTCAGAATAATGCGGGTTTGCTCGGGCGCTCTGGCGCGGTCGCGCGTCCAGCCTTCGATCAGATCGGCGCGCGCCCGGTCGCGGGTTTCCACACTATGGACCATGCCATGGTCGCGGTAGGCGTCGAGCGCCTCGCCGGCGCGGCCAGCGCTAAGCTCGCGTGTGGCCTGCTGCTGCCAACGCTCACGCTGGCGGCGGACCTCGCTGATCTCGACATGGCTGTGCCGTTCGGTCAGCGACCGAAACGCCGCGCCGGCCTCGATAGCTTGCAGTTGCTCGGGATCGCCGACCAGAACGACCTTGGCGCCGCGCCGTTCGGCTTCCCCCAGCACCCGTTCCAATTGGCGCGAGCCAATCATGCCGGCTTCGTCGATCACCAGCACGTCCTGGACGTCGAGAGGCGCGCGTCCCTGCGCCCATTGGTGTTCCAGGCTGGCGATGGTGCGCGACGCGATCCCGGAGTCGCTTTCGAGGTTCTCGGCCGCAATGCCCGAGAGCGCAACCCCGCGCACCCGGTAGCCGGAGTCCTCCCAGGTCTCCCGCGCTACCCCGAGCATCGCCGACTTCCCGGATCCGGCATAGCCGACCACGATGCCGAGGTCGTGCCCGTCCGTGACATGGGCGAAGGCGAGGCGCTGCTCCCGCGACAGGACAAGACCCTGCGTTTCCGCCCGCTCCAGGGCCTGCCCGGCGCTTGCAGCGCGGACGCGGTGGCGCTCCCGTTCCGCCATGATCTTGGCCGCGCCGTGAAGCCGCTCCTCGACCGCAAGCATTTCGCGGCTGGTCCACCGCTCCTCCCCCCTCCCATCCCGGCCAAGCCTGACCAGCTCCGGCGATCCCTGCACGGCATTCATGACGGCTTCGAACTGCTCCAAGCCGTCGGAATGCGTGTGCGCAAACCTCGCCAAGTCGCGGCGGGTGAAGGTCGCCTGTTGTCGGGTGATGGCGTCGAGCACCACGGTCGGGTTTGCGATAATCCGATCGCCGTTTTCGCGGGCGATGTCGCGATGCTCTTCGAGCCGATCCGGCTCTAATCCTTCGCGCGCCATGCGCGCGGCGGCCGGCCCGATCTTGTGCTGCGGCTCAAGATCAATTCCCTGCTCCTCCAGGGAGCGGTGATCGATCCGCGCGGCGATACCGAGCTCCGCCAGGCGTTCGTTGACATGGGCGCCCCAGGCGGCGCGCCAGTGTTCCAGGAGATCGGTGCGGTTCCAGGCGCGGACCTTGGCGCCAAACCCGTTCTCGTCCACCGCGCGCAGGGTCAGCATGACATGCGCATGCGGCTTGGACATACCGTCGGCGCCTATGTCCCAATGCAAATTCAGGTCGGCGATGATGCCGCGAGCGACGAACTCCCGCTCGACAAAGTCGCGCGCTAGGTCGATTCCCTGGCTCTGGTCGAGTTCGCGCGGGAGAGCAAACTCGATTTCGCGGGCGAGCTGGGCGTCTTTCCTCTTCTCGGCCGCTTCAACGGCGTTCCACAAGCTTTCCCGTTCCCGGAGATGCTCGGGAACGCCGGCGGGCGCCATCACTTCGGAATGGATGACGCCGCTCTTGTTGGAAAAATCGTGATGGCGGTCGAGCCGCTGGTCGTAAAGCCGTGACGCCGAACGATAGGCGGCGGAAGCCAAGGCGCTCGATCCGTTGGCGCGGCCGATTACCTTCGCAGAGAGATGGTAGATCGCCATGCCGGCCTTGATACGCTCACAAGCGGACGTCGGCACGACGTATAAGCGCGCCCTCACGAGAAAGATTCCGGTGAGGGATCGCTCAGGTTCATTCTGTCTCACGGTCCCTAAAGCAATCGACCGATGCCATTGCTATGATTGCAGCGCGACCAGTAAGGAGATTGGTAATGCGTAAACCGCGCGACTTTGATTCCGCTCTTCGTGCCCTGACGGACAAGACCAAGGCGCTCAAAGAGAATAAGCGCCGCCAGCTCGGCGAGCTGATTGTCGCCACCGGGGCTGACGCGCTCGATATCGAAGTGCTGGCGGGTGGACTGCTGACGATGGTCGGCGCCAACGACGCGGTTCAAACCGAGAGCTGGCGCAAGCGCGGTGCCGCATTCTTTCGCAAGACAGCCCGCCAATCTCAGCGCAAATCTCGCGGCGATCCAAAAGGCGCTCCGGCG
>CAZTTL010000241.1:0-5690 GCA_964616635.1 uncultured Rhodoplanes sp.
CACCCAGCTGTTCCTGCAGCAGGAGAGCGGCACCACCCGCATCGCCGATCCGTGGGGAGGCTCGTTCTATGTCGAGCGGCTCACCTATGAGCTGGCGAAGAAGGCCTGGGGCCACATCCAGGAGGTCGAAGAGCTGGGCGGCATGGCGAAAGCCATCGAGGCCGGCATTCCGAAGCTGCGCATCGAGGAAGCCGCGGCGAAAACCCAGGCGCGCATCGATTCCGGCACCCAGTCGGTGATCGGCGTCAACAAGTACAAGCCGGCCGATGAGCGCGAGATCGCGGTGCTGAAGGTCGACAATTCGGCGGTTCGCCAGATGCAGCTCGAGAAGCTGGCCCGGCTCAAGGCCGAGCGTGACTCCGAAAAAGTGCAGGAGACGCTCGACGCCCTCACCCGTGCCGCCGAGGGCGGCAATGGCAATCTCTTGGCGCTCGCGGTCGATGCGGCCCGCACGAAAGCGACGGTCGGCGAGATTTCGCTGGCGCTGGAAAAAGTGTACGGCCGCCATCGCGCGGAAATCCGCACCATTTCGGGCGTCTACAAACGGGAGGCCGCAGGCATGTCGTCAGCCGTCGATCGCGTGCTGAAGCTCGCCGCGCAATTCGAGCATGACGAGGGCCGCAGGCCGCGCATCCTCGTCGCCAAGGTCGGCCAGGACGGCCATGACCGCGGCCAGAAGGTGATCGCCTCGGCCTTTGCCGATCTCGGCTTCGACGTCGATATCGGCCCGCTGTTCGCAACGCCGGCCGAGGCCGCGCGCCAGGCGGTCGAGAACGACGCGCACATCGTCGGCGTCTCCTCGCTCGCCGCCGGCCACCTCACGCTGGTGCCGGAGCTGAAGGCCGCCCTCGCCGAGGAAGGCCGCGGCGACATCATGATCGTGGTGGGCGGCGTAATCCCGCCGCAGGACTACGACGCGCTGCGGGCGTCCGGTGCCGAGGCGATCTTCCCGCCCGGCACCGTGATCGCCGAAGCCGCCATCGAGCTGTTGCACGCGCTCAACCGCCGGCTCGGCCATACGCGCGAGGCGGCGGAGTAGTTTGGCCCAGCTGACGGCCGCTACGGCAAACGACCCGGTCGTCAGCCTTTCGCCTATCCTCCGCGCGGAAACCTTTCTGCAGCATACAGCCGCGAAGCATTAGGTATGACCAACATGAATTCACCGCCGGACACATCGGGGCCTACCAGCGATGACGGCAAGCAACTCGCGCTGCTGAACTATATCCTTTACTTTATCGGATTTTTCACCGGCCTGACGGCGCTCGTCGGCCTTATCATCGCCTATCTCAAGAAATCCGACGCGGTCGAATGGGTGCAGTCGCACTTCGTCTATCAAATTCGCACATTCTGGATCGGCCTGTTGTGGCTGGTGATCGGCGGGCTGGCGTCTTTCATCTTCATTGGCTATCTGCTGTTGGCTTGCTGGTTGGTGTGGACGCTCGTCCGCTGCATCAAGGGCGTCCTGCGCCTCGGCGACAACAGGCCAATCGAAGACCCGCTGACATGGATGTGGTGAGCCCACTGCTTGGTAGGTGCCGCCGCGGTCACTCGCGCGGACATGGGTACAAGCCGCAGCAATGTAACCTTTTAATATAAAGCATGATCTAAGAAAGTTGCAGATTTTCCGGAAAAGATCATGCGACAAAGCAAAGGGGTAAAAAGCGCGATCGATTCAACCTCAAGCGATCGCGCTCTAAAGCGCATCGGATATGCGTCGTCATGACTCGCGAGGAGATCATTGCCAAGCTCAAAGAGAACGCGCCGGCCATCCGAGCCGAGGGCGTGACCAAGCTTGCGATTTTCGGCTCGCGGGCGCGCGGCGATGCGCGGCCCGGCAGCGATCTCGACGTCCTGATCGAGGTTGCGCCGGACGAGACGTTTTCGTTGCTCAATCTTTCCGGTGTCGCCTTGATCGTCGAGGAAGCCACCGGTCTGCACACCCAAGTCAGCATGCGGCGTTCTCTTGATGAGCACATGGCCGACAGGATATCGGACGACGTGATCGAGGTGTTCTGAATGCCTCCAACACTGGCCGATCGCGTCCGGCATATCCTCACCGCGATCGCGGATATCGAGCATGGCCTCGGCGGCAAGACACAGCAGGATTATGCGGGCGACCGCTTCCTGCCGCTTGCCATCGAACGCCTGCTCGAAATCATTTGCGAGGCATCGCGGCATATCCCGGACGACGTGAAGGCGGCGAATCCGTCAATCGCCTGGCAAGCGATGGTTGATTTCGGCAACCGACTCCGCCACGCCTATCATCGCGTCGATGCCGCGATCGTGTGGAATGTTGTCACCCAGGACCTTCCGCCGTTGAAGGCGTTCGTTGAAAATATCCTTCAGAATGAGCGTGACCGTTAGTTCCCGGCGGTACATTGGACCTCGTTACCGGCGCTTTAATGCGGGACAAGTCTGTCTCGCGTGAATGCCCGCAACACGTGTGAGGGTCGATGCGTAAGAATCTGCGATCTGTAGAGAATCTGCGAGCTTTCGCTCTGGTTCCGCTGGCCGCGGCGATGTTCGCCTTGCTTGCCCCCGCCCTCCCCGCGCGCGCCGAAGTCATTCTCTCGGGCGAAACCAAGGCGGTCACGTTCGAGCTCACCATCGCTGACGCCTTGAAGGCGACGCCCGCCTTGTTCACCAATCTCGCGGCGGCAGGCAAAACCTGGATCGATAAGAACAAGCGCGAGGCCGAGAAGGAATATCGCAAGGATCCGAGCTTCTTCGCCGACGGCCGCACCTGGTCATACGAGCGCAGCTACACCCATCTTTCGACCGCGGGTCCTTACGTCAGCGTGCTGCGCACCGACTTTTTCTTCAGTGGCGGCGCCCATCCGGCTACCGAGGTCAACACCATCCTGTGGAACACCGAGACCAAGAAGCGCGTCAGCGTGCGACCCTTCTTCACCGAGACCAACGACAACGGACCAACGATGCAAGCGCTGGCACGGCTCATCCGCGATGCCGTCGCCAAAGAAAAGCGCGCGCGCGACATCCCGGTTGCGGCTGATCCCGCCAAGGACGAATGGCTGAAGGGAATCCAGCCGTCGCTGCTCAAGCTCGGGCCGCTCGCGCTCGCGCGCTCGACCGAGCCCGGCAAGAGCGGGGGCCTGACGGTGCACTTCTCGCCCTATGCCGTCGGCCCCTATGTCGAAGGCCGCTACACGGTGCTCATTCCGTGGCGGGCGTTTGGCCGCTATCTCTCGCCGGAGGGCCGCGCCATCTTCGGCGGCGAGCCGGTCAAGCCCGAAACGAAGGACGAGTAGCCGATCAGCATCGCCCATGCTATCATTTATGTTAGCATGGGCACGCTACGGAGACGGAAATGGGCCAAGTCCTGGTGCGCAACTTGGATGAGCGCGTTATCGAGCGATTGAAGACCAGGGCCGAACTGCACGGCCATTCGCTCGAACAGGAATTGCGCGACATTCTCAGCGCCGCCGCGCCGCTGACCTCCGAGGAGAAATTCGAAATTTCCCGCCGGCTTGTGGAGAAATCGCCGAGCCTGCGCCACGTTGATCCCGGAGCAGCCGTGCGTTACGGGCGCGACGATGAGGACGTGCCGTGACCCTGGTCGTGGACGCCAGCATTGCGCTTGGCTGGCTGTTCGACGTTCCTCACTCGCCGGCCGCGCAGACGCTCCTGCAGAGGCAGGAACGGCTGATTGCTCCGGACCTCATCGCCGCCGAGATTGCGAACGCCGCCTGGAAGTTCGTCCAGTTCGATGGTCTCGACGCGCATTTCGCCGCTG
This sequence comes from uncultured Rhodoplanes sp., assembly GCA_964616635.1. Classification (GTDB taxonomy): domain Bacteria; phylum Pseudomonadota; class Alphaproteobacteria; order Rhizobiales; family Xanthobacteraceae; genus Rhodoplanes. The sequence continues at coordinate 3,755 of CAZTTL010000241.1, forward strand.
ATGCCGTGCGCCAAGTGCGCCGCCTGATCGACGAACTGGTGCCCTGCGCCAACTTGCAAGACCGCGCCTTCGCGATCGCTGTGGAGCTGCCGCATCCGGCCTATGACTGTTTCTATCTCGCGCTTGCGGAGCAACGCGACTGCCGTCTCGCAACCGTGGATCAGCGCCTTGTCCGCGCCTGCGCGCGGACAAAATATGCGGCTCTCATTCTTGGTTTGTAGGAAGCCGGGCCGGCCGATCACTCTTTGCGGCCACCGCGGATCCAGCGCTCGATAAAGCCGAGCGCGGCAGCGCGATCCTGGTCGCTCGCTTCGTTGAAAGCCTGCTTTTGCAGTTCGACGATCCAGGTCTCCTGCGGCGTCGCGGCATCGCGCGCGAGCGTCAACCACATCAGGCCGCGCGCAGCCTGGCGCGGCACCGCATCACCCTTGAACAGGATCGCGCCGAGCAGCGCCTGCGCCTGATACTGCCCCTTGGTCGCGGCCAGCTGCAGCCAGCGCGCCGCCTGCCGTACGTCCTTCACGCCGCCGGTGCCTTCGGCATACATGCGGCCGAGCTGATACTGCGCATCGGCATCGCCGAAATAGGACGCCGCATAGGTGAACATTTCGCGGGCGCGGTCGGGGTCGGACTTGATCGATGAATTGGGAATGCCATCGAGATAGTAGCAGCCAAGCGCCACGAAGGCGTTCGACACGAAGCGGGCGCGCGGCGTTCCCGGTGCTTCATCGGCATAGGCATCAGCAACTTCGCGGAAATACTCGAAGGCGCGCAGGTCGCTCTGCTTGACCCCGTCGCCGTCGGCATACATGCGGCCGAGCTTCCATTGCGCGATCGGATGACCGCTTGCCGCGGCATATTCAAGCGAGAGGATGCCACTCTTGGTGTCGCCGGCGCGCAGCGCCTGGGCGCCGATGCGGAACGCCTGAAACGGCGTGAGATGGCGCAGCGCCGAACTGGCCTGCAGGTCGCCCGTGCTGAGCGAGGCCTCGGACGGGCCGGCGCCACGGCGGAACACCTCGACATTGGCAGAAGCCGGCGCGATTCCGTTCGGCCGGCGCGTTGAATCGAACGCCAGCGCCGAGGCGAGGCCCAAGCCCATCAGAACGGCGATTGCAACGCCTAACTGCCTAGATGTCCGCATAGCACTTCTTCTCGGCAGCAGCGCCCGGATGGGTGACGGCGCCGTCGCGCGCCGGGCCCACCTGTTGGGCATATTTCCACAGATACCCAGACGTGAAATCGGACGCTTTTGCGGTAAACTCCCGCGCCCGCTTGTCGAGCTCGGCCTTGCTGAGCTTGACGTTAAGAGTTCCTTTCTCGGCGTCGATCTCGATGATGTCGCCGTCGCGCAACAGCGCGATCGGACCACCGACTGCCGCTTCCGGGCCAACATGGCCGACGCAGAAGCCGCGCGTCGCGCCGGAAAACCGGCCGTCAGTAATAAGCGCGACTTTGCCGCCGGTTCCCTGCCCATAGAGCGCCGCGGTGGTCGTCAGCATCTCCCGCATGCCGGGGCCGCCCTTGGGGCCCTCAAAGCGGATCACCAGAACGTCACCTTCGGCGTATTGGCGCTTGCGCACCGCCTCAAAGCAAACCTCCTCGCCGTCGAAGCAGCGCGCGGGGCCGGTAAATGTCAGGCTTTCAAGGCCAACGACTTTGACGATGGCGCCGTCGGGCGCCAGGTTGCCCGACAATCCGACAACACCACCCGTCGGAAGCAGCGGCCGGTTCGCCGGATACACAACGTCCTGATCTTTATTCCACGCCACAGTCATCAAATTTTCGGCCATGCTGCGGCCTGTCACGGTCATGCACTCTCCATGCAGAAAACCGTGGTCAAGCAGCGTTTTCAGCAATAACGGAACGCCGCCAGCCTCGAACAGATCTTTGGCGACATAGCGGCCGCCCGGCTTCAAATCTGCGAGATAAGGGG
>CAZTTL010000242.1:0-5661 GCA_964616635.1 uncultured Rhodoplanes sp.
TACCATCGTCCGCGTGACGGGAGAGAGATGAGTTTTTCGTTATCCCGCGAAGGTGAGGCCGCCGCTTATGCTCAGGATCTGGGCGGTGACATAATCGGAGCGCGGGCTGGCGAAGAACAGGATTGCGTCGGCGATCTCACGCGGCTCGGCAAAGCGCTTGAACGGGATCGCCTTGAGGAAAGCGTCGAGCAGCTTTTCCGGCCGCGAGCGCAGCATCGGCGTGTCGGTCGGGCCCGGGCACACGCAGTTCACGCAAATCTGGTTGCGGGCCACTTCGCGCGCGAGCGACTTGGTGAAGGCGATGACGCCGCCTTTGGCCGCGGCATAGGCGGTTTCGCCAGAACTGCCGACGCGGCCGGCATCGCTCGCGACATTGACGATCTTGCCCTTGCCGGCAGCGATCAGCGCCGGTAGCAGCGCCTGGGTCAGGTGGATTACCCCGGCGAGATTGATCGCCACCACCAAGTCGATATAGCCCGGTTTGTTGCTGGCGAATGGTTCGATCATGCTGTAGCCGGCGGTATTGACCAGAATATCGATCTTCGGATGCTTTTCGATGATCGCCGCAGCGCAGGCGCGGATCGACTCGGACTTGGCGAGGTCGATGTGCACATATTCGGCCGAGAGCTTCTCCGCCTGCAGCTCATGGACCACCGCAGCGCCTTTCTCGGCGTCGATATCGGCACCGATCACATGCGCGCCCGCCTGCGCGAAGGCGAGCAGCGTCGCCTTCCCGATGCCTGACGCACTCCCGGTTATGACCGCCACCTTCCCAGACAAATTCATCAGTTTCCTCCCGTCTTGGCGCGTGCGCCGCTCGCCTGGCCGGCGAGAAATGCTTCCACGCGCTGTTGCGTTTCCTTGTTGGTGAGCAGCCGCCGCGTCACTTCGAGCTCGTCCGTGAAGCCGCCGCGTCCGGGCTCGCCCGCGACCGCCATGCAGGTCTTGCAGCCGATGAGGGCGGCGACCGGAAGGTCGGCGATGCGGCGGGCAATCTCACGCGTGCGCTCGGCCAGCTCGGCGCGCGGAAAGGCCCATTGCACCACGCCGAAGTCGCGGGCGCCGTTGCCGTCGAGCACTTCCGCGCCGAGGATCAGGCGCGATGCCGCCGAAGGCCCGCACAGCCGGGTGAGTCGTTGCGTTCCGCCGGCGGCGGGAATGAGTCCGAGCCGCGCTTCAGGCAGGCCGATCTTCGCTTCGGCCGCGGCAACACGCAGGTCGCAGGAGAGCGCAAGCTCGAGTCCGCCGCCCATCGCTGCCCCGCCGATTTCCGCCAGCGTCACCCGCGTGAGCTTCTCGATGCGCGCATAGAGCCGCTGGATATTGGCGACATAGGCGTGCATGCGGTCGGGCCCGTCGGCGAGCCCCATGAAATCGCGCACCTGCTTCAGATCGGCGCCGGCGCAGAACACCTTCTGGTCAGAGCGCAGCAGCAGCACCTTCCAGTCGCTGCGCTTCTCCAGCACGTCCAGTTTCTCGTCGAACAGGCGCAGCCATTCCTCGCTGATCGCATTGACCGGCGGACGGCTGAGCGTGAGCGTGGCAATGTCTTCGGCAACATCAAGCCCGAACATTATCGACCTCTTCCTTCCTGCCGTACCTCGGCGCCGAGCGCGCGGCTGATCACCAGGCGCTGAATGTCGTTGGTGCCTTCGTAAATCCGGGTCACGCGGACGTCGCGATAGATGCGTTCGACGTCGAAATCGGCAACATAACCGACGCCGCCGAGCGTCTGGATCGCATCCGAGCACACCTGCTCGGCCATGTCGCTGGCGAACAGTTTCGCCATCGATGCCTCCTTGAGGCAGGGCAGGCCGCGGCTGCGCAGGTCCGCCGCGTGCAGCACCAATTGGCGGGCCGCCTCGATCCGCGTCGCCATGTCGGCCAGGCGGAAGGCGACCGCCTGATGCTCGATAATCAGCTTGCCAAAACTCTCGCGTTGATGCGCGTAGCGCAGCGCGATGTCGAACGCGGCGCGCGCCATGCCGACCGCCTGCGCGCCGATGCCGACGCGCCCGCCTTCGAGATTGGAGAGCGCGATGCGGTAGCCGTCGCCTTCGGCGCCGAGCCGGTTCTCAACCGGCACGGCGAGGTCATCGCACACGATCTCGCAGGTGTCGGAGGCGTGCTGCCCCATTTTTCGCTCGACCCGGCCGACGTGATAGCCCCGTGAGGTGGTCTCGACGATGAAGCAGGAAATGCCGCGCTTGCCCGCCGCCGCGTCGGTGACGGCGAAGACGAGCGCAATGTCGGCATTCTCGCCCGTGGTGATGAACTGCTTGGTACCGTTGATCACATAGCGGTCGCCACGGCGCACAGCGCGGCTGCGCAGCGACGAAGCATCGGAGCCGGCATGCGGCTCGCTCAGCGCGAAGGCGCCGAGTTGCTCGCCGCGCGCGAGCGGGCGCAGATAGTGTTCCTTCTGCTCGACCGTGCCGTATTCGGCGATCGGCATGCAGCACACCGAGTTATGTGCGCCCATGATGGTGGCGACGGCCCCGCAGCCGGCGGCGATCTCCTCCATCGCGAGCGCGAAGGCGACATAGTCGGCGCCGACGCCATCCCACTCCGGCGCCACCGTCATGCCGAGAAAGCCGAGGCGGCCCATCGCGCGCACCGCCTCGCGCGGGAAGGTCGCGGTGCGGTCCCATTCGGCGGCAAACGGCGCGAGCTTCTGCTGCGCGAAGTCGCGGGCGGCGTCGCGGATCTGCGCCTGTTCCTCGGTGAGAAGCACGTGACTACCCGGTTGCCGCGCCGTGTCGCGCCGCGCGCTCTTTCAGCATGTCGCGGGCGATGACGATCTTTTGCACTTCGGTCGCGCCTTCGTAAATCCGCAGCGCGCGAATTTCACGATACAGCGCCTCGACTTTGACGCCGGTGCGCACGCCGTGTCCGCCGTAAAGCTGCACGGCGCGATCGATCACGTGCTGCGCCGCTTCGGTCGCGTACATCTTGGCGAGCGACGACTCGCGGGTGATGCGCGCGGCGCCTTTGTCCTTGGTCCAGCCGGCGCGGTAGATCAGCAGCGCCGAGGCGTCGATCTCGGCGGCGCTGTCGGCGAGCGAGCCTTGAGTCATCTGCAGGTCGCCGAGCGGGGCGCCGAACAGCTTGCGCGTCACCGCGCGGTCGAGCGCCTCGTCGCAGGCGCGCCGGGCAAGCCCGAGCGCGGCGGCGCCGACCGTCGCGCGGAAAATATCGAGCGTCGCCATCGCGACCTTGAAGCCTTCGCCCGGCTTGCCGAGGCGGTTCGCGACCGGCACCCGGCATTCGGAATAGCGCATGGCGGCGAGCGGATGCGGCGCGATCGTATCGATGCGGCCGGCAACCGAGAGGCCGGGCGTGTCGGCGTCGACGATAAAGGCGGAAAGGCCGCGGGCGCCGGGCGCCTCGCCGGTCCGCGCGAAGGTCACATAATGGTCGGCAATGCCACCATTGGAAATCCAGGTCTTGAGCCCATCGATTCGCACATGGTCCGGGCCGTCAGGCACCGCGGTGGTCGCGAGCGCGCTGACATCGGAGCCCGCTTCCGGTTCGGACAAAGCGAAAGCGGCAAGGTGCGTGCCTTCGCGCACCGGCGGCAGATAGCGCGCCTTCTGCTCCTCGGTGCCATAGAGCGAGATCGAGCCGGTGCCGAGCCCCTGCATGGCGAAGGCGAAGTCGGCGAGGCTGTCGTGCCAGGAGAGGATTTCGCGTGCCGTGCATAGCGTGCGCACGTCGAGTTGCGGCGACAGGCCGCCATAGGCCGCCGGGACGACGGCCTTCAGCCAGCCGGCTTCGCCGAGCGCGCGGACGAGATCGCAGCACGAGCGGTCGGTGTCGCTGTGATCGATATAACGGGCGACCTCTTGGCTAGCCCAGGCTTCAAGGTCCCGCGCAAAGCGGCGGTGCAGATCGTCGAAAAACGGCCAGTCGAGATGTGCAAGATCCATCTCGCTCCCTCCCGCGGCCGTTATGGGCAGCATGGGGCGCTGCTTTCGGCACGCCCGCGGCCGACGGGCAACGCCGTTTCTTGCTTATAGCCCGCGCCGCCGCAGGGCGCGACGGCAGGCAGTCAGTTTTAGCTTGAACTATTGTAGCACAGGATAAACGGCATTCCAGTACTGAATTACAGGATGCGGGCGATTTCAAGCGGCGCTGGAGCAGCGCCGACGCGAAAGTGCAAAACCCGGCGCGAATTCGGTCGATTCCGACGTACGTGGGAATGAACGGAATAGGTCAGGGTTCCGTCGCGAACCGCAGCCGGCCGGCCGGCCGGAGCGTCTGCGCGTCAAACGTGCGGATTTCGACCGTGCCGCCCCCCGTGTCCACGGTGACGACAACGCGGTCGCCGGTAACGGCGGTCTGCACAATCTTGCCGCCCTTCGGCAGCAGCACCGTCGTCTCCGACGGTGGCGCGCTTCCCCCGCTGCGGAAAACGCGATAGCCGACGATCCCGAGCACGACGGCGATGCCGAGCATGGTGGCGAAGCCGGACAGCGCCATCAGCAGCTTCACCCGCGCCATGAAGCGCGCCTGTTCGGGGTCGGGCTGCTTGTCGTCACCAGTGTGCGGAACGGTCATGAGCGAGGGCGGAGGCCAGGTTGAAACGGTAGTGGTGGGAGACGCGGAGGCGGGCGAGCGCCTCGACCGCGTGCTGGCCGCGCGGCTTGCCGACCTGTCGCGCTCGCGGCTGAAAGCGCTGATCCTCGCCGGCGAGGTCACGATCGGCGCCCGCACGATCGGCGATCCGAGCCACCGCGTCAATGCGGGCGACCGCATCATCGTCGCGGTGCCACCGCCGCAGCCGGCGGCGCCGCAGCCGGAAGATATTCCGCTCCCGATCGTCTACGAGGACGACGAGATCATCGTCATCGACAAGCCGAAGGGGCTCGTCGTCCATCCTGCGGCCGGGCATTGGAGCGGCACGCTCGTCAATGCGCTGATCGCCCATTGCGGGGCCAGCCTGTCGGGGATCGGCGGGGTGAAGCGGCCGGGCATCGTGCATCGTCTCGACAAGGACACCACCGGGCTGATGGTGGTGGCGAAAACCGACCGCGCCTATCGCGCTCTCGCCGCGCAGTTCGCCGATCACGGCCGGACCGGGCCACTCGAGCGGGGGTATCTCGCCTTCGTGTGGGGCGCGCCCGACCGACCGCGGGGTACCATCGACAAGCCGATCGGGCGCCATCCGCATGCCCGCGACAAGATGTCCATATCGGCCATTGGGCGTGGTGCGGTGACGCATTGGGAGAAGCTGGAAACTTATGCAGGGCGCGGGGAAAAGCTTATCGCGAGCCTGCTCGCCTGTCGGTTGGAGACCGGGCGCACCCACCAGATCCGCGTTCATCTCGCCGCGATCGGGCACCCGCTCCTAGCCGATCCGGTCTATGGCACCGGCTTCAAAACCAAGGCGGAATTGCTTCCGCCTGCTGCAAAAGCGGCCGTCGAGGGCCTTGGCAGACAGGCCTTGCATGCCTACCTGTTGGGCATAGACCATCCGACCACCCATGAGCATATGGTTTTCCGGTCGGAGCTGCCGAGCGACCTCGCCGATCTCCAGCGAGCGCTGGCGAGGGGAACTATTGTCCGCAACAGGCGTTAGATCAAGCCGGGGTAACCGGCAGAGCCGAAGCTGCGTGAGGGCTTTGGCGCGCCCCCGGGCCGTGTGAGCTCACGGCCGCG
>CAZTTL010000243.1:0-5659 GCA_964616635.1 uncultured Rhodoplanes sp.
GTCGTAGATATAGGCGCGGATGCGGTCGCCGTTGCGGAAGACTTCACGCGGCAGCAATTCGTCCCGTCGCACGATCGCTTCGCCGCGGCCGAGATCGACGACGACGTTGCCGTATTCCACCCGCTTGACGATGCCGTTGACGATATCGCCGATGCGGTCCTTGAACTCCTGGTACTGGCGGTCGCGTTCGGCCTCGCGCACTTTCTGCACGATCACCTGCTTGGCCGACTGGGCGGCGATGCGCCCATATTCGAGCGGCGGCAAGGTGTCGGCGATGGTGTCGCCGATCTGCGCGGCCGGATTAAACTGGCGGGCATTCTCCAGACTGATCTGGTTCGCCGGGTTTTCGACCTGCTCGACCACCAGCATATGGCGCGAGAGCCGCAATTCACCCTTCTTCGAGTCGATCTCGGCATGCACGTCGGTTTCGCTGCCGTAGCGTGAACGTGCCGCCTTCGCGATCGCATCCTCCATGGCATGGATGACGATGCTACGGTCGATCGATTTCTCGCGCGCGACGGCATCAGCGATCTGCAAAAGCTCGAGCTTGTTGGCGCTGACCACGGCCATGGATTCATTCTCCAGTTTGGCGGGACGACGCCTTGCGCGCCGACCCTCGCCCTTTATGAACCTGATTGCGGGATTGTGTTCGCTCCCGGCGGCGCGCATCCCGCTGTTCGCGCGCTTGGCGCTGCTCGGCTTTTCCTCGTCGCAGCGACTGGGTAATCAACTCCGGGGTGAGGACGAGCCGCGCTTCCAGCATGTCCTCAATCGGGAGAAGGACATCCGTCCCTTCTCCCTCAGCATCGGCAATATGGAGCCGCGCCGCGGCGCCGTCTACTCCCGCCAGTTCGCCCCGGAAGCGGCGCCTTCCATTCACCGCCACCGCCATCTCGACCTTCACCAAGTGCCCGGTGTGGCTCGTGAAATCCGACAAGCGCACCAGCGGCCGGTCGATCCCGGGGGAGGAGATTTCGAGCCGGTAACCGCGCTCGACCGGATCGGCGACGTCAAGCACCGGCGACAGACCCCGCGACACCGCCTCGCAATCGTCGATGTCCATCGAGCCGTCCGGGCGCTCCGCCATGATCTGCACGGTGCAGCCTTCGAGCCCGGAAAGCCGCACGCGCACCAGCCGGTATCCGAGACCGGCGAGCACCGGCTCGGCGATCCGCGCGACGCGCGCGGCGAGACCGCTTTCGGCAATCAGCCGCGGCTCGTCCAGATTGGCGTTCTCGATCGTTTCCGTCATCAGGCAACAGGCGTCGGTGTTTCCGGTGACTTAAGAGCCCGGTCCACCGGGATCAGGGCTCGCTCTGCGTTCGCTGCATCGGACCGGTCTCTGCCGCGCCGGCTTCACCTTTGCCGGCACCGCTTAAGACAGCCGTCCCGCAAGTAACAAAAAAGAGCGGGTCCCGGGCGGGGCCCACTCTCATCAACTGCTCGGCTATCCGGCCGTTATGAGATATCCTGTGCGGACAATTGAGAATATAGCCGGAAAACGCGGCCGCGCAAGAGCGGCGCCCCCTCTGCGCTGTCGAAAACAGCGGCGGCGGAGCAATGTGCCTGCCGCTCGCGGATCCCCGGGAAGCCAACCAAAAGCTGCCGAAACCGCGCTCTACTCGGCCGCCGGCTGCGCCACGCCGCCATGCGCTTTCGACCAGCCGGCGGGATCATGCATAAAGCTTTCGACCTCGGCCAGCATTTTCGGCTCGAACCGGCTACTCGCCTTGGCAACGGCGATCACGTCCCACCAGGTCGCCAGCGCATGCAGGCTGACGCCGAGGTCACTCAGCGTTTTTCGGCTGTCGGGAAAGATGTCGTAAAAGAATACCACGAAGATATGCTCGACCCGCGCCCCGGCGTCGCGCAAACCTTTGCAGAAATGCACTTTGCTGCGGCCGTCGGTCGTCATGTCCTCGACCAGAAGAACGCGTTGGCCCTCAGTGAGATGACCCTCGATCAACGCGTTGCGCCCGAATCCCTTCGCCTTCTTGCGCACATAGAGCATCGGCAGAGCAAGCCGGTCGGCCATCCAGGCGGCGAAAGGAATGCCCGCGGTCTCGCCGCCGGCAACGCTGTCGAACTGTTCGAAACCGGCATCGCGGAACAGCGTCGCGGCACCAAAATCCATCAGCGTCGCGCGCACGCGCGGGAAGGAGATCAGCCGGCGGCAATCAGTATAGACCGGGCTCGCCCAGCCCGAGGTGAAGATGAAGGGCTTGTCTTCCATGAAGCGGACCGCCTCCACCTCGATCAGCATCTTCGCCGTGAGTTCGGCCATCACCGTTTTTTCCGGAAACGAAGCGGAGAGGGTCATGGGGCATTCCATCGGTTTGACGGCGCGACCAACGGCCTCTGCCGTCTCGCCGTGCACGGCCCTCATTGAGAAGAGATGGACCGGCGGGTCAAGCCCACCTCCCTGCTCCGAGCAGCGCCTGTGAACTGGAAAGGTCGAACCGGCGGCACCTTGGTGTATGATGCCGCATGCCCAGCCGCACCCTGCCCTATCACGAAAGCCCGCTACGCCATGTCCGTCTCGACACGCTGGTGCAGCTGCGCTGGATCGCCGTGTTCGGCCAGCTCGCCGCGGTGCTCGTCGCCCACGACGCGATTAAACTCGGACAGTTCTGGGCCTGCCTGACGGTCATCGGCGCTTACGCCGCGCTGAACATTTTACTCTCCTGGCGCTTCCGCGGCGACCAGCGGCTCGAACCGAAGCCGATCGCCTGGCTGCTCGCGATCGACATTGTGGAGCTCGGCACGCTTCTTTTCCTCACCGGCGGGCTGCAGAATCCCTTCGCGCTGTTGTTCATCGGACCGGTGCTGATCTCGGCGACCGCGCTGCCGGTGCGCCTGACCCTGATGCTGGCTGGGCTCGCTGTCGTCTGCTCGAGCATGCTGATGGTCACGCATCTGCCGCTGCCGTGGCCTGGCGACGCGCGCTTCGAGTTGCCGCTGATCTACATGCTCGGCGTCTGGCTCGCGAACCTGCTCGCGATCATCTATGTCAGCATGTATGCCTGGAAGATCACCGAGGAGTCGCGCAAGATCACCGCGGCGCTGGCAGCAACCGAGCTGGTGCTCGAACGCGAGCAGCACCTCTCCCAGCTCGATGGCCTGGCGGCCGCCGCCGCCCACGAGCTCGGCACGCCGCTCGCAACCATCCTGGTCGTCACGCGCGAGCTCGAGCGCGAGACCGCCCCAGACTCGCCGATCGTAGAGGATGTCCGCCTGCTGCGGACCCAGGCCCTGCGCTGCCGCGATATTCTCAGCCGCTTGTCCGAGTTTCCCTCCCCCGGCGAACCTTATGAGCGCGTGCCGATCTCGGCGCTGGTCGAGGATGTCGTCGCGCCCCTGCGCGGCGGTGATATCACGATCGACGTCATCCTGCCGTCGGACGGCGGTCCGGAGCCGGTCAGCGCGCGCAACCGGGCGATTTTTTATGGTCTCGGCAATCTCGTTGAAAATGCAATAGATTTCGCCCGCGAGCGGGTGGAAATCTCGGTCTCCTGGAGCGCCGATACGGTGTGGATCCAGATCAGCGATGATGGCCCGGGCTTTCCCCGCGAGATCATGGACCGGCTCGGCGACCCTTACGTCACCAGCCGCCGGGGACGACGCAAGGGCAGCGAGGCGCCGGGGCTCGGCTTGGGATTTTTCATTGCCAAGACGTTTCTCGAACGGTCCGGTGCGACTTTAACACTGCAGAATCGCACATTTCCGCTGCGCGGCGCGATCGTGCGGCTACAATGGCGACGCAGCGACTTCGAACGTCCGCTTGCCGCGGCGACCGCGGAGAGCCCAGAAATCGAGCCCGCGGACGCCCCTTGAGCGTCGCGGCTGCGACACCTAGATCAAGCATGGGCGCAAAATCGATGCCTGCGCCCGACGAAAGGATTGTGGCATGGCAGACCTTGCACCCGCACCTTCTCCTGCCCCGACGCTGCCGGCGGACCGCTCGCTGCTGATCGTCGAGGACGACAAGTCACTGGTGGTGCGGCTTGCGCGTGCGCTGGAAGCCCGCGGTTTTTCCGTCACCATTGCGGAAACCGTGGCGGACGGGCTCGATCAGGTGGAAAAGCTCACGCCCGCCTTCGCCGTGGTCGACATGCGGCTCGCCGATGGCAACGGGCTCGACGTCATTTCGGCGCTGAAGAAACGCCGGCCGGACGCGCGCGGCGTGGTGCTGACGGGGTACGGCAATATCGCGACCGCGGTCACCGCGGTGAAGCTCGGCGCCTTCGATTATCTCTCGAAGCCCGCGGATGCCGACGACGTCGTCGCCGCGCTGCTCGCCGCGGAAGGGAAAAAGCCGGAGCTGCCGGACAATCCGATGTCGGCCGACCGGGTGCGCTGGGAGCATATTCAGCGCATTTATGAGCTTTGCGGCCGCAACGTGTCGGAGACCGCGCGCCGCCTCAACATGCACCGCCGCACGCTGCAGCGCATTCTCGCCAAGCGCGCGCCGAAATAAGTGCCGGAGGCCGGCCCCGGCCGTTTCACAGGCCGTGTTCCGCAGCAATCCGTTCCGCGGCTGCGACGTCGTCCGGCGTATTGACATTGAAGAACGGATCGACCGGCGTCGCCGGCCAGTCAGCGATCGCGACCCCGTAGCGCGCGGTCCACGCCTCGATCTTATGTAAGCCCTCGTCGAGCAGCGCGCGGCGGAGATCGGCGGCGAGCGCAACCGGCCAAATCCCAACCACCGGATGCCGCCATTCGCCCGAACACGCGCAGGCGAGCCGGTGGCCCTGTTCGCGGGCAGCCCGGTGCAGCCGCGGGACGAGATCATCCGGCAGAAACGGGCAGTCGGCCGGCGCGGTTACCAGCCAGTCGATCTCGGGCTTGTTCTTTGCCACCCATTCGAGGCCGGCAAGGACGCCCGCGAGCGGGCCGGCAAAGTTCGGCACCTCATCGGCAACAATGGTTAGGCCGAAGCTTGCGAAACGCGCCGGATCGCCATTGGCATTGAGGATCACGTGCGCGCAGTGCGGGGTCAGCCGCGCCAGCACGCGATCGAGAATGGCAACGCCGCCGATTGCGATCCGCGCCTTGTCGCCACCGCCCATGCGCCGCGCCAGCCCCCCGGCAAGCACGAGGCCGACCGTCGGCGGCACCGAGGCTCCCTCCCCCCTTGTGGGGGAGGGTTGGAGAGGGGGGTTATCGACGGCCACGAAATCTCACTTAGTCGATACGAAAGTTTAGAAATAGATCACGGTCATCCGCCTCATCCTGAGGAACGGGCGAAGCCCGCGTCTCGAAGGATGATTGGTTCGAGACGCCGCGCTTCGCACGGCTCCTCACCATGAGGGTGAAGCTTCTGCAGTTTACAGAGAAAGTGGAGTACCCGGCCGGTCGAACCCCGTTTTTTGCTTCGATGCGCCGCGGTTCAATCATCATGCATCGCCGCTTTGCGCCGGTGTTTTGTGCTCTCTTCCTCGACGGTCGAAAGGTCCTGGTCGAACACGATGCGGTCCGCGCCGGCGAGCGCGACGAAGCGCCGTCCGCGCGCGCGCCCGATCAGCGTGAGATTGGCCTTGCGCGCGAGTTCGACGCCCCAGGCGGTGAAGCCGGAGCGCGACACCAGGATCGGAATGCCCATGCGCACGGTCTTGATCACCATCTCCGAGGTGAGGCGGCCCGTTGTGTAGAAGAT